>JAZLHT010000078.1:0-1564 GCA_045616965.1 Candidatus Enterocola sp. | reverse complement strand
CTATAGAACAGAAACTACGGGTTATGCAATGGTAGGCTTTGATTGGAAATGGCTACGTATAGGCTATGCCTGCGATGTAAACTTTGGCAAACTTAGCAAGGTGGCTTGGACAAGTCATGAGATTATGCTGTCATTCAATATTTCTACAAAGCGAGGTGAGAACGGCAAGTGGATATATTAATAGTTAGTAAAGGAGTCAAGGAGTAAAATGTATGATGTATGATGTATGAAAACTCCTAAACTCCTGAACTCCTGGACTCCAAAACTCCTAAACTCCTGAACTCCTAAACTTTCAATTATATTTATGGGAAAGGTATTGATTATTGGTTGTGGCGGTGTAGGAACCGTAGTGGTGCATAAGGTTGCACAAAATTCAGATGTGTTTACAGGTATTATGCTTGCAAGCCGTACTAAAAGCAAGTGTGATGCAGTGGCAGCCGACATTAAGAAACGTTATGGTGTTGATATTCAGACAGCAGCGGTAGATGCGGACGATGTGCCTGCTCTTACTGCATTGCTAAAGGATTATAAACCTGAACTTGTTATAAACGTAGCATTGCCGTATCAAGATCTCCATATTATGGACGCTTGTCTTGCCGCTGGCGTAAACTACTTAGATACAGCAAATTATGAGCCGCTTGATGAGGCTCATTTTGAGTATTCATGGCAGTGGGCATACAAGGATAGGTTTGAGAAGGCTGGCTTGACTGCAATTCTTGGTTGTGGTTTTGACCCTGGACAAACAGGTGTCTATACTGCATACGCCGCAAAACATCATTTTGATGAGATTCACTATCTTGATATTATAGACTGTAATGCAGGTAATCACCATAAGGCGTTTGCCACTAACTTTAATCCTGAGATTAACATCAGGGAGATTACACAAAAAGGCAGATATTATCTTGACGGTAAATGGGTAGAGACAGGTGCTCTTGAAATCCACCAGCCTATAAATTATCCTGAGATTGGACCTAAGGAGTCTTATCTTATGTACCACGAGGAACTTGAGAGCCTTGTAAAGAATTTCCCTACCATTAAGAGGGCAAAATTCTGGATGACTTTTGGGCAGGAGTATCTTACACATTTGCGTGTAATACAGGATATTGGTATGGCTCGTATAGATGAGGTGGAGTATAACGGTGTAAAAATAGTTCCGTTGCAATTCCTTAAGGCAGTGCTTCCTAATCCACAGGATTTGGGTGAGAACTACGATGGCTACACGTCCATCGGGTGCCGTATTCGTGGCATAAAAGACGGTAAGGAGAAAACATACTACATATATAATAATTGCAGCCATCAGGAGGCATACAAGGAGACAGGTATGCAGGGCGTAAGCTATACCACAGGTGTTCCTGCAATGACCGGTGCCTATATGTTTATGACAGGCAAATGGCGTAAGCCGGGTGTCTACAATGTAGAGGAGTTTGACCCCGATCCATTTATGAAGAAGGTTGCAGAAAGCGGACTGCCATGGAATGAAATCATTAACGGAAATTTGGAGTTATAGAAAGGAGAGTTAAAAGTAAAGGAGTAAAGGAGCCAAGGAGTTGAGGATTTAATTTGT
>JAZLHT010000077.1:0-5646 GCA_045616965.1 Candidatus Enterocola sp. | reverse complement strand
ATCTGCAGAGCCAAGTGCCTGCATTGAGTAGTCATACTTGTGTCCTGCCTCAAGACCTGTTACAGTGAATCTGAATATTGTCTGTGCTGTCTTTTGTGTTGGTCCCTGTGGATTGAAGTCTATGTTTATTAACTGACCGTTGCTGTTAAAGGTGAGTGTGCAAAGTCTTTCTGTTTGTGTGTCATCCTTGTAGATTATAAGTTGATAGGTTACCGCTCCCGGGACCGGCGGCCAAGTGAATGTAGCAGAGGTTTTACTAGGCTCAATCTCAACCTCCTTCTGTGGCTCATCTTTTGTAACTTCTCTTATAAGTGTTCTGATGTTTCCTACAGATTTGGTGCCATCGTTGAACTTTACACTGAGTGTAAGCACGTCTGCATAGGGGTCCTCTATTTTGGCACTCTTAAATGTGTCAAAAGCATACGTGGTACGCACCCCGTTTGCACTGATCACTATCAAGTTTTCCTCTGCAAAAGCCAACAGTGGTATAACCGCAAAAACTACAATGTAAAAAAATCTTTTCATATTTATAACTATTTGATTTTTAATATTTTACCCCCCCGATAAGCCACACGGAGAGGGTAACAGTGCAAAATTACGAAGGGGGAGATGCTTCGCTTTGCTCAGCATGACGTAGTAGGGGATTGCCCTCACTGTCAACTGTCAACTGTCCACTATTACGGTTCCGCACTGCGTTCCAAGGTTCTCCGCCTTAGTTATCACCACTCTTTTGACTCCTGCATTAAGTGCATCAAACGCATTGTCAATCTTTGGTATCATACCACCTGTTATTATGCCTTTCTGTTTATACTCTGCATATAAGGCAGGTGTAATCTCAGGTATTACGCTACCCTCATCATTCTCATCTGCAAGCACTCCGTTCTTCTCAAAACAGAATGTAAGGGTTACATCGTAGTATGGAACAAGAGATTTGGCGGTTTCTGCGGCTATGGTATCGGCATTGGTATTCAGCAGTCCATATTCCTTACTGAAACTAAGCGGTGCCATAACAGGTACCACCCCCGATGCTATAAGGTCTGCAAGGCGTCTGCCGTCAACACTCTTTACATCGCCCACAAAACCGTAATCTATCTCCTTAACAGGGCGTTTATCACTCTTAACCACACCCATATCGGCACCTGTAAGTCCAAGGGCATTTACACCCAACTGTTGCAGTCCTGCCACTATATTTTTGTTCACAAGCCCGCCATAGACCATTGTAACCACTTTAAGAGTCTCCGCATCGGTGATTCTACGCCCCTCCACCATCTTACTCTCTATGCCTAACAATGTTGCAATTCTTGTAGCAGACCTGCCGCCCCCATGCACTAACGCCTTACTGCCCTCCATTGCAGAAAACAGCCCCAAGAGGTTAGCCAATGTATCGGGCTCCTCCACTATCTTACCACCTACTTTTATTACATTTATATCTGCCATAATGCCTATTATAAACCTCTGCCACAGCAGTTTTTATACTTTTTGCCACTACCGCAAGGGCATGGGTCATTACGCCCTACTGTTTTCTCCACATGCACAGGCTGCGGTTTCTGACGTTCACGCGTATCTTGTGAGCCTGCCTTCATAATATCACTCTTATGAGCCTGATACTTACTGTAATCGCTACGTTTCTGCTCACGAGCCTCTTTTAGTTCATCACCCTCACGCACAGGTATTTGGGCTCTTGTAAGAATTGTAAGTGCCTTCTTGTTTATAGTATCTATCATAGACATAAACAAGCCATGTGCCTCTATCTTGTATATTACAAGCGGGTCTTTCTGCTCATACTGGGCATTCTGAACACTTGTTCTAAGGTCATCAAGTTCACGTAGATGGTCTTTCCACGCCTCATCTATAGTGTGCAGCAATACAGCCTTTTGGAATGCCTTAACCACAGCCTTACCCTCTGTATCGTTAGCCTCTTTTAGATTTACGGGTATATTGTACATAACTTTTCCGTCTGTAAACGGAATTATTATGCGTTCATACATTTGCCCCTGTGTCTCATACACACGCTTTATTACAGGATATGCAATCTGTGCGGTACGCTCACTCTTACGCATAAAGTTCTCATAAACCTTATCGTAAATGCTATCTGTAAGATCCTGTATCTTAGTGCGGCGCATTGTTTCCGCATCAAGTTCTATATCCACTGCAAATTGGCGGAGCAATGCCATCTTCAGGCTCTCTGCGTCCATAGAGTCATAGTAGGTGTCAACAAGCACCGCTATTCCGTCATAAATCATATTTACTATGTCTATGCCTATACGCTCACCCATAAGTGCGTGGTGGCGGCGTGCATAGATATTGGTACGCTGCTTGTTCATAACATCGTCATACTCAAGCAGACGCTTACGTATGCCAAAGTTGTTCTCCTCCACTTTCTTCTGGGCACGCTCTATTGATTTTGAGATTTGGTTATGCTCCATCATCTCATCTTCCTGTAGTCCAAGGGCATCCATAACCTTTACTATACGGTCTGACCCGAATACACGCATAAGGTTATCCTCAAATGATACATAGAACACAGATGAACCCGGGTCTCCCTGACGTCCTGAACGACCACGCAACTGACGGTCTATACGGCGGCTCTCGTGACGTTCCGTACCTATAATGGCAAGACCTCCAGCCTCTTTGGCTTCAGGTGTAAGCTTAATATCGGTACCACGTCCTGCCATATTGGTGGCTATGGTGACAGTACCCTGCCTACCTGCAAGCGCCACTATCTCAGCCTCTTTCTGATGCAGTTTTGCGTTAAGTACATTGTGCTTTATTTTACGCATATCAAGCATTTTGCTCAATAATTCTGATGTCTCCACCGATGTGGTACCCACAAGCACAGGCCTACCCTCACCTATAAGCCTCTCTATCTCCGCTATTACGGCATTGTATTTGGCTCGTTTGGTCTTGTAGATACGGTCGTTCATATCGGTACGTATTACAGGACGGTTTGTAGGTATTGTAACTACATCAAGTTTATATATGTCCCAAAACTCACCTGCTTCCGTCTCAGCAGTACCTGTCATACCTGCAAGTTTACGGTACATACGGAAGTAGTTTTGCAGCGTAATGGTGGCGAATGTCTGTGTGGCTGCCTCCACTTTTACACGTTCCTTAGCCTCAATGGCTTGGTGCAGACCATCGGAGTAGCGTCTGCCCTCCATAATACGGCCTGTCTGCTCATCTACTATCTTAACCTTATTGTCATCAATAACATATTGGTCATCTTTCTCAAATAGTGTGTATGCCTTAAGCAGTTGGTTTACTGTGTGTACACGCTCTGACTTAATGGCGTAATCCTCCATAAGGGCATCTTGCTTTGCCATCTTGTCATCTTCGGTAAGGTTTTGATTAGCCAACTCTGCAAGTTCTGTACCTATATCGGGCAGCACAAAGAATTTGGCATCGCCGGTATCGGCAGATATAAGGTCTATACCCTTATCTGTGAGCTCTATGCTATTATGCTGTTCCTCTATTACAAAGAAAAGTTCATCTGTAATCTCAGGCATACGCTTGTTATTCTGCTCCATATATACAGCCTCAGTCTTCAACATCGATGCCTTCACGCCTGGCTCACTAAGATACTTTATAAGTGGTTTGTATTTTGGCAAGCCCTTGAACGCCCTGAACAGGAATATGTTACCTTGTATGACTTCCTCCTCCTTGTCAGAAGCCATCAGTTTCTTGGCATCTATAAGCAATTTTGTTACAAGTGCCTTCTGTGCCGCCACTATTTTCTCCACTTTAGGGCAATACTCCTCAAACATCTGGTCTTCTCCCTTAGGTACAGGACCCGATATTATAAGTGGGGTACGTGCATCGTCTATAAGCACAGAGTCCACCTCATCCACTATGGCGTAGTTATGACGGCGTTGAACCAAATCGCTTGGCGATGATGCCATATTATCACGCAAGTAGTCAAAACCAAACTCATTATTGGTACCGAATGTGATATCGGCGTTATACGCACGACGGCGTTCATCGGAGTTAGGCTGATACTTGTCTATACAATCAACGCTAAGACCATGGAACATATACAGAGGACCCATCCACTCAGAGTCACGTTTTGACAGGTAGTCATTAACTGTAACCACATGCACACCATTGCCTGTAAGTGCGTTCAGGAATACAGGAAGCGTAGCCACAAGGGTCTTACCCTCACCGGTAGCCATCTCCGCTATCTTACCTTTATGCAACACCACACCGCCTATAAACTGCACATCGTAGTGTGCCATATCCCACTTAACGGTGTTGCCACCTGCCATCCACTCGTTTTTATAGATGGCATAATCGCCGTCTATGGTTACAAAATCAAATTTTACTGCAAGCAAGCGGTCAAATTCTGTTGCCTTAACCTTTATGGTCTCATTCTCTTTAAAACGCTTTGCTGTTTCTCTGATAATGGAGAACACCTCAGGCAAGAAACGGTCAAGAGCCTCGTCCATAGAGTCAAGGGCTTTCTTGTCTAACTTGTCTATCTCTGCATAGATAGGCTCACGCTCTTGAAAATCAGTGGCTTCTATTGTAGCCTTAAGCTCATCTATCTTTTTCTGATACTCTGCCGCCACGCCACGCACCTCTGCCTTAATGGCTGCACTACGCTCACGCAGTTCATCGTCAGACAACTTCTCCACTTGCGGATATACTGCCTTTATCTGCTCCAGATAAGGTTTTACCGCTTTCATATCTCTATCGGACTTGGTGCCGAAAAACTTTCCTAAAAAATCATTAAATCCCATATTATATATTTTTTATTCGTTTCACTCATAAAAGGGTCAAGGGTCAGGGGTCAAGGGTCAGGGGTCAAGAAACCTGTTCCTTGTCCCTTGTTCCTTGTCCCTATCTATGAACATCTTAGTTTTCTTCCAATTTTTAATATTGTGTTTGGCTTTATGCCGTTAAGTTTACAAAGTCTGGATACTGTGGTCCCTCTCTTTTTTGCTATACCCGATAGGGTATCTCCCTTACGTACCACGTATATCGCTATGTTTTGAATGCTTTTTTTATACTTGAATGTTTTGGCACACACCATCAATGTGTCCGATTTGGGCAATCCTGTTTCAAAATCCACAACTGTGGTGGGCTCAATCGGATTACCTACATAACGGATTTCGTAATGCAAATGAGAACCCGTGCTACGCCCTGTATTGCCACCTAACGCTATCGGATCTCCACTTTTAACGTATGTATCGGGCGTAACCAATAACTTGCTACAATGTCCGTAAACAGTCTCCAAACCATTATTATGGCGTACAAGTACGTAGTAGCCGTAGCCCTTGCCGTATTTTGCTATTCGCACAACTCCTTCAAAAGCACTTCTAATGGTATCGCCCACAAGCAGTTTTACATCTGTGCCATAATGGAAACGGTAATGACGCATTCCAAAATTAGAGGTAATCCTACCTGTATAAGGGTGCGTGTAACCACGCATATCCACCATAACCGTATCTCGCATATTAAGAAGATTGCAGTTATATGGATTTACCATCTCCGTGCTCCAAACCTTATTATAAACAGAATCGTATGTGCAACCTCTAAAAATTTGAGAATGGAACATACAAGCAGAATCAACCATAAGTGCAACAACCGCTGTATCCATTTTGACCGCCTTTATGGCATCATTATCCTCATCGTCAGAGTTATCGTTAT
>JAZLHT010000076.1:0-3251 GCA_045616965.1 Candidatus Enterocola sp. | reverse complement strand
TGGCTCCTATAGTGGAAACAGTTACTGTATCCATTGTTTCTCTTCTAACATCTGAAGTGAAAGGTGTGTTTAGAATGCTTTTAATCTCATCAATATCAAAATTATGACTTAAAATATATTCGTAACCATCAGGTAATGCTTTTTTGAATCCAGGAGATGATATAGATATATATTCACTAATATCCAGTAACTTCCTGAATAGTTTTATACACTTTTGTTCTATGCTCAAGTCTCTATAGTCTAACCAGAATCTGTTAGCGTAATGTTTTTTTAGGAACGGATACATAAACAATGCAAGTTGCGGACTAAAGACTATAAGTTTGTCAAATTTATGTTTTAAGGCTTGTTTTGCGGCAAATCCAGCAAATTTATAGTAGTTGAACAACTTTAGAACATTATTTTGGGCACGATTAGAGTATGCGTTATAAACAATGCCTTTTTCGGTCATGTTCATCCTATTCCAAATAACACATTCAAATTCAACGTTTTTTTCTTTCAATATTTTCTTGAATATTGAAAGAAACGGAAGAAAACCCTCGTTCCCTGGTATAATTAGGCCTATTTTCATTTTATTGTAATTTCATTATTGTGTTCACAATTCTTTTTGAAGCCAATCCGTCTCCGTATGGATTTATACAGTCCGACATTTTTTTGTATTTAAAAGAATCGGTCATAAGGGAAATCGTCTCTGAAACTATTTTATCTTTGTCTGTGCCAACTAATATTACAGTGCCGGCATCAACTGCCTCTGGACGCTCTGTCACTTCTCTCATTACTAGAACAGGCTTCCCTAAACTTGGTGCCTCTTCTTGAACGCCTCCGCTGTCTGTTATTATAATTTTGCTCTTTTGCATTAACCAAACAAAAGCAGGATATCCTAACGGGTTTATTAGTGAAATGTTGTCAATCCCATTTAGAATGGAATATACGGGTTTCTGAACATTTGGATTTAAGTGGACCGGATATACTATTCTTGCTTTTGGAAATTTGAGTGCGATTTCCTTTAAGGCCTCACATATCCTTAGGAATCCGTCTCCAAAATTTTCTCTTCTGTGTCCTGTTATTAAAATTAGGTCATCCTCAATGCAGATGCTTTTCAACATATTTATCTCATCATTGTCAGTAATGGTGTTCACTTTGTTTGCACTATAGATTAATGCATCAATGACAGTGTTGCCTGTAATGTAAATATTCTCTTTCGGAGTGTTTTCATTCACCAGATTCTGAAACGATTTTTTTGTTGGAGAAAAATGAATGTCAGCAAGTCTGCCGGTCAGTTGTCTGTTCATCTCTTCCGGGAATGGTGCATATTTGTCATACGTTCTCAATCCTGCTTCAACATGACATATTTTAACGCCTGCGTAGAATGCGGCAATGGCTGTTGCTGTTGAGGTTGTTGTATCGCCGTGTACAAAAACATAGTCAGGTTTGAACTGCTCCAGGACAGCCTTCATTCCCATAATGACATTGCATGTTATGTCATATAGTGTTTGATTAGGCTTCATTAAATTCAAATCATAGTCGGGAGTGATTTCAAAAAACTCCAAAACCTGATCCAGCATCTGTCTGTGTTGTGCTGTAACGCACACTTTGACATCAAAACATTCAGGATGGGATTTTAATTCCATAACAATCGGTGACATTTTAATGGCTTCAGGTCTTGTGCCGAAAACTAATAATAATTTCTTCATATAAGAACTTCTTTTAATGCTTTTAAATATCCGTTACCGTATTTTATATCTGGTTCAACATAATTGCCTTCAGCCCATTCATTCCATGATTTAAGAAAAATATACCTTCTGTTGTCAGGCTTTGCAGAAACAAAATCAATGGCATTCTGTAGATGCTTTTTGAATTCTGCAGGTGTGCTGCCAACATAAATTCCCTCAGCTTTACCAACACGAGGACTTCTGTCCCATTGAGGTAGAATGGTAGGGAACACATTATCCCATTTATCTTCAGGAGCAAAAAAATTGGCAACCACCTTTGAATAATTGTATGTGTTGGGAATAATATTGTATGTTTTCTGTAAAATGAATTTTTTCAGCAAATCAGTTAGTTTCCCCTTACTAAGCATTTCACCTCTGCTCTTGCCAAAGGAATTGACAGCATCAAATCCTAAAGACAAGGTTTTGTTAAATAGTTCGGCACTACTTTGGATATTAGGTATAATTCTGCTTGTTGAACCGTCGACATTGAATTTTATACTTATTGTTGATGGTGTCATCCCAATGAAATATATACCGTCTAATCCGTTTTTTACAGCAAGATCCTGCCATAATTCTATAAATAAGGATACCTCCTTAAACCCTATAGTGTCATAAATCACAAATACCGGCTTGCCGTCAATGCGAATATATCTTTCATCATTAAATGCGGGAAGCAAGGTGTTGAAGTGTAATGTATAATCTTCAATACCTCCATATTTTTGCTCAATAAGAATCTGTTCAGTTGCAAGAGCGGATGATTTTTTCCATGTTTTGTTTGACCAAGTGTGATTTGCCCAGCACAAGCAGAAAGGGAAGTCGGGTTTCCCACTTGAAAGCACCTCATTGAAAGGTCTTTCCAGAAGTTGTTTTCCGTCTCCAAACCAATAATGGTAGTAGCAGAATCCGTAGATTCCTGAATCTTTTGCCATTTGTGCTTGGGCTTCCCTTACTTCACTTAGACGTAAATCATAAAACCCCAATTCAGTAGGTATTCGTGGTTGATAGTGACCCCTAAACAGAGGTTTTGCTTGAGCTACATTTGTCCATTCTGTAAACCCTTTACCCCACCATAAGTCATTTTCAGGAATGGGATGGAATTGTGGCAGATAAAGTGCAATAATTTTAGTTTTGTCCATCATTTTCTATTTGTTTCTCACATTTCATTAGTAAATGCTCTTATTGCCGTTACACAAGTTAAACAACTTTTTTGAAAATTCTTCAGAAATGATTAGTGGTTAGTTGTATATATTTTCTGAGCTGTAAAATAATCAATTTCCCAATATTTTTTGGCTTCACTTAGTTGCTCATTAACAATAGATTTTTTGTCATGATTAATTAAGTTGAAAATTGTACATGTCTTATATGTTTTGCTAACCATATTTTGTTTTATGTAAATTGTTCGACCGATAGAATGGTAAAAAAGAAAAACTATAGAGCAGATGGTCAGCATCTTGCTGTAGATATTTGTTGTGGGCTGAAAATAATTTTTTTCAGAGGATGGTTTGAACATGTTAAAACAATATACTATTGCAAATGGATGAA
>JAZLHT010000075.1:0-21537 GCA_045616965.1 Candidatus Enterocola sp. | reverse complement strand
AACAAAATTTAATTATGAGGAAAAGGGTAAACGAGTTTTACTTTTAAAACCAGCCACAGATGACAGAGATGGTGTAGCAACAGTTAAATCAAGAATTGGCTTGTCTGCAGAGGCAGAAATCATAGATAAGGGCAGCATAATGGCAAAATTTGGCCAGAAAATCAGGATATGTGATGTGATTTTAGTTGATGAAGCTCAGTTTCTTACAGAAAATCAGATTAAATTATGGCAGTGGATTGCAGATTACTATATGTGCAGACTTGGCGATGTGCTGAAGGCTGCAATACCCACTGCTCTGTATAATGCAGAATACAAACCGCAGAGTGAGGCTTGGCTGAGGCTATCCACAATGGAGTGGAATAAATTATTTGGTAATAGAAAACCTACTGATAAACAGAAACTTCTGATAGACAAGCTTTTAGTATCAGATATATCTATGGCTGAGGCTCAGAATCTTGTGAGTGCGGCTGTAATAAACGGCTTGATAAAGAAAGGGGTGGTTGAAAGATATTATGTGGATAAGAGCAGGTTTTCTTATTCAGCACCGCTTGCAGAACCTCACAAACTCTCTGATGCACAGCAGACTGCGTATAATTCAGTACTAAATTATTTTGCTGAGGACAATAAACCTGTGCTGTTACATGGCATAACCTCAAGTGGCAAGACTGAGATTTATGTCAAGTTAATGGATAATGTGGTTAAAAATGGCGGCCAGGTACTGTATTTAGTGCCTGAAATTGCACTCACTACACAGCTTACAGAGCGTCTGCGTACTTTCTTTGGAGACAAAATGCTTGTATATCATTCAAAACTTAATGAGCAGGAGCGTGCAGAGGTGTATAATGACATACTTGACGGTTCCAAATACTCCATAGTGTTGGGTGTAAGGTCTGCCGTTTTTCTGCCTTTTAAGAATTTGAAACTTGTTATTATAGATGAGCAGCACGATGCCAGCTATAAACAGCAGGAACCTGCACCACGCTATAATGCAGTTAGTTGTGCGGTTATGTTGGCATCGATGTATAAGGCAAACACAATGTTAGGCTCTGCAACCCCAAGCATAGAGGGGTATTATAACGCCACATCGGGTAAGTGGCATTTAGTGGAACTGAATAAGCGGTTTAAGGATATAGAGCCGCCTAAGACCACTGTGGTGGATATGAGGGTGGAGCGTAGCAAACGTAAGGTTACATCTATGTTCTCTTGGATTTTAAGAGATAAAATAATGGAAGCGGTAAATGCAGGGGAGCAGGTTATTCTTTTCCACAACAGGCGCGGATACTCATCGCAGGTGCATTGTGAGGCGTGCGGTTGGGTTCCTATGTGTGATTCTTGCTCTGTAAGTATGATTTACCACAAAACTTCCAATACTTTAGAGTGCCATTATTGCGGCAAAAGAGTGCCTATGCCCGATAAATGCCCTGTGTGTGGTGGTGAAATTTCCGCATACGGATATGGAACGGAGCAGGTGGAAGCGGTGTTGAAAGAGTTTTTACCCGATGCACGTGTTTTGCGTCTTGATTTGGATACTACAAAAGGCAAAAATTCATATAAAAACATTCTTGAAAAGTTTGCCAGCCATAAGGCGGATATTCTTTTAGGTACGCAGATGGTATCTAAAGGGCTTGATTTTGAGGGAGTTTCACTTGTTGGTATAATTAATGCCGATACACTTTTGGATTATCCTGATTTCCGTTCCACTGAGTTAAGTTATCAGACACTGTTGCAGGTGTCGGGGCGTTCAGGTAGGGCTCATAAAAGGGGAGAGGTTGTGTTTCAGTCTGCCCATGCTGAATATCCTATTGTAGGTCAGATTGTTACAGGTGATTATAAAGGCTTTTACAATGATCAGGTTGAGATTAGGCGATTGTTTTCCTACCCTCCGTTCAGCAGGATAATTTTTATAAGTGTAAAGAGCAAGAATATCAATGCAGTACATGGTGCTGCCAAATTATTGGTGTCTTATTTGACTGAGCAGTTGCAAGGAATGGTTTTAGGTCCAGAGATTCCGCATGTATCAAAAATCAGTGATTATAATATACGCCGTATTATGATTAAAATTTCTGTAACCAACTCTGTTTCTGCGGCTAAAATGGCAGTGTGGAAAGCAGTGGAGCGTATGAATAAGAAATTTTCCATGGTTTCCACAATAATAGACGTGGACCCGATGTAGTTAAAAGTTAAAAATTAAAAGTTAAAAGTAAATTTCAACTTTCAATTTTCAACTTTCAATTAAAATTTGTAACTTTGCAAGGAGTAATGTCCACCATTGAGTACATATTGTTATTGGCGTTTATCCCTGTCCTTATAGTGGCTATGTATATCTATAAACGTGATGTTTATAAAAAAGAGCCTGTTTGGGAACTTGTTAAAGCGTTTAGTGTAGGTATGTTGTCGGCTGTAACTGTGCTTATTATAAATGCGTTACTCCATTTATCGGGTATAAATTTAGAGAGTTTTGTATTTGTAAAAGCATATATAGGGGCTGGTTTTATAGAAGAATGTACAAAATTTGCCTTCCTATATTGGCTTTTCTGGCGGAATCCTAATTTTGACGAGCGTTTTGACGGTATAGTGTATGCTGTTTTTGTGTCAATGGGTTTTGCTTTTGTTGAGAATGTGCTTTATATCTATGATGGTCTTGACAATATGCACGATATAGCAAGGGCAAGAGCCATTTTTGCTGTGCCTGCTCATGCTCTGTTTGCCATAGCGATGGGCTATGGTATGGGATTGGCAAAATTCTCAAACCGTGCGTCAGGCTGGTTGCTTGCCGGAGGATTGTTATCTGCCATTATGATACACGGAACATACGATTTTCTGCTTATGTATGCTGATTTTTTGTCCGATGTTAATGAGAGTTTCAGCGCGTTTATAATGCTACTTTTCTATATATTTGTAATTCTTATGTGGATAGCCGGATTTAAGCGTATGAAAAATCTAATAGAAGAGGATAAATGGAGATTGTGAAAAAAACTGTTTCTATATTGATTACTATGTTTGCTGTAACTATAATCGTTTCAGCAGAATCTGATTTTAATGATTTGAAAGCTAAAATCTATAAATCATATATGAACAGAGATTTGAATAGTTGGAGATATGTTATTGATGATTTTCATAAAAAGGCTTTATCTAACATAGACAGTCTTGATTTTATATTAAGTGTGGAATACGGTTATATAGCGTGGACATTGTCAGAAAATAGGACATCGGAATGTGAAAAATATTTAGATAAGGCGTTTTTTGATTTGGAGATATTTGAAAAAAAAATAAAATCGGTGCCTAAAAACACTCATTTAAGAAAGACTTTGGAGGCTAAGTATAAATCGTATTACTCCGCCTTTCTGGCGTATCAAATCAAAGTATCGCCAGTGAGAGTGGTGGTAAACGGATGGAAAAGTGTGAATAACGCAAAGTCTGCTGTTATAAATATGCCTGATTGCTGGTTCTCTCAAATAGAGTATGGAAACGTAATGCACTATATGCCTACCGTATTGGGCGGTTCAAATATAAATGCAGTTAATGCATATCTTAAGGCTATCAGGTTAATAGAATCAGATTACAATACCGAGTCTGTCAAAAATAATTGGTTGTACCTGCACGCTCTTATTTGCTTGGCTGATGCCTATAAATCAATTGAAGATTACGCAAATGTGCGTAAATGCTACAATAAAATACTCAAAGAGGAGCCTGATTACACATGGGTCAGAGACTCGTTACTACCGTCTCTTGCAAAGTATGAGCAAGAATATAAAACAAAGGTCAAATAGGTGTTAGAACATATAGGCAAAGGTCGCTACAAATCCGCTCATTTTCGCTGAAGCGTTGTAGTTGTTTCTAAACATAGAATCTTTCTTCAGTAGATTGTAAACACCAAGGTTATAGCCAAAAATCAGCCTTGCCCCCGAATACTGAAATCCTAAACCAAAATGGATGTCGCAGTTAAATCTATCCAGTGACTCCTTATATATGTCGGAATATGTGTACTCTTCTCCTTTTAATGTGGTTACAGTTGTATGCCCTAACAATCCTGCATAAAATTGTGGTCCTGCTTCAAGGTTTATATAAAAATCACCTATAGGAATTTTCCCTATTACAAGTACTGGAAACATAAGATAGAACAGTCTTGTCTTCTCTTTTGCAAGAGTATATGCTGTCTGCTCATATATAACACCTTCTTCCGTTTGGTATCCGGTCATAGTAAATAGTATGCCTGTTTGTACTCCGATGTATTCCCTGATATCGTATTCGGCAAAACCGCCAGCTTGAAAACCGCTCATATTCCTGTAGGTGGCATCTGCAGAATCAGATTTGAGTTTCAAGCTTGTGTTTACATAACTTGCTGCAGGCCCAAAATGCCACTCTTGCGAGAATACTGTTTGGAATGTTAATACGGATAACAGAAGGGTGATTGGTAGTAAATGTTTCATAATTATCATTTTTTTTTACAAAGATAATGTGTTTTATCTAAAAAATGTTTATTTTTGCATTTAAATTTATAAAATGAATTATGAAAAAGTTTATTTACTTATCAGCTCTGTTGGCTGTCGCCGTTTTAACGGGCTGTGCATCTAAAAATCAAGAGAAAACTGTTACGGATATTGATGGCAATCAATATACGGTTGTAAGAATAGGTTATCAAGAGTGGATGGTGGAGAACCTAAGGGTAACTCACTATAACGATGGTACCCCTATTTCATACGCTCCTTCAGCAGAAAATTGGCAGGGTGTTGATGCTGAGAAAAAAGGTGCTTGGTGTGTATATGACTTTTATGGTACATCAGACGATGCCATTACCGCAAATTCATACGTAACATACGGTGCGTTGTATAATTTTTATGCAGTTGAAAGTGGCAAACTTGCCCCTAAAGGTTGGCGTGTGGCTACAGAGGAGGATTGGCAGTTGTTAGAGTTGTGGCTTAATTATGATAAATGCAACTACGATGATTCCCATAATGGTAATAAAGTAGCCAAAGCGATGGCTGATAATACGTTATGGATTCCTAACGAGGACGAAGGCCCTGGCGATGTAGGTAACAAAAACACTTTTGTGGATAAGAACAATGTTTCCGGTTTTACGGCACTGCCTGCTGGAGACAGACGCTATATAGGTGAATATGTGTTCCAAGGAGAACAGACATATTGGTGGGCTGCAACTCCGCTTGAGGGAACCTCTGATTTTGCTTACGCAAGAGGTCTTAGCAATACGGAACCTAATCTTATGGCATTGCCTATAAAAAAAGGTGTCGGTTGTTCTATCCGTTGTGTCAGAGACTTGGATGAGTCTGAATACTAATATATTATAGAACCTACTATAAAGAATAGAATATTGGTGCTTGACGGGGCTATGGGTACCATGCTCCAACGATTGGGTACAGACACCTCCGATATTGAAAAATTATCGGAGGGTGTTTATTTTGTACATAAGCAGTACATTGATGCCGGTGCCGATATAATTACAACCAATACTTTTACAGCCAACGATGGCACTGATATAAGGGAGCGTAACTTGCGTTTTGCATCTATAGCAAGGCGTGCCGCAGACGAGTGTAAAGAACGTAAGATATATGTGGCAGGTGATATAGGTCCAACATCAAAAACATTGACAATGGACCCCGATGCCTCATTTGATGAGTTTCAAAAAAACTATAAGGAGCAGATAAAGGCGCTGAAGAATGGTGGCGTTGATTTACTTCTTTTTGAGACATTTTTTGATACGTTAAATCTTAAGGCGGCACTTACCGCCGCAGGTGAAGTTGCTCCTGAACTGCCTAAAATGATAAGTGCTACCATAGAGAAGAACGGTAGAATGCTTACAGGGCAGACTTTGGAGGCGTTTGCCATATCTGTGGCACCATTTAATCCGTTCTCTATAGGTCTTAACTGTTCTTTTGGGGCAAAGGACATGCTCTCATACATAAAAAGGTTGTCTGCCATAGCAGGGTGCTATGTATCTGCACACCCCAACGCAGGGCTTCCTGATGAGAACGGACAATATACAGAGACTCCAGAGTCAATGGCAGAGGCTTTAATGACCTATTTTGAAGAAAATTTGCTTAACATTGTAGGTGGTTGTTGCGGAACTACGCCTGAACATATTAAGCGGATTGCGAAGACGGCTTCAAAATATACCCCAAGGGTTATTCCTCAACTAAAGCCAAATACAGCCCTTTGCGGTCTTGAACCTCTTGATTTCAGTAATTTTGTATATGTGGGAGAGCGTACAAATGTGGCTGGCTCCAAAAAGTTTGCAAGACTTATTGCGGAGGGGAATTTTGATGAGGCTTTGACTGTGGCACGACACCAGGTGGAGGGTGGAGCTCAGGTTATTGATGTGTGTATGGATGACTCGATGCTTGATGCCAAAGCTTCCATCAAGACATTCTTACAGATGGTAGGGGCTGACCCTTACATTGCTAAAGTGCCTGTTATGATAGACTCCTCATCGTGGGATGTTATAAAAGAAGCCCTTAAATATGTAGGTGGCAAGGCTGTGGTAAATTCCATATCGCTGAAAGAGGGGGTTGATGTATTTAAAGAGAGGGCGGAATATATTAAGAGTTTCGGGGCTGCTGTAATAGTGATGGCGTTTGATGAGCAGGGGCAGGCTGTTACATATAGCCGTAAGATTGAGATTTGCAGTAGAGCCTACGATATTCTTACAAAAGAGGTGGGCTTTAATCCATACGATATTGTTTTTGACCCCAATGTGCTTACTATTGCCACAGGCATTAAGGAGCATAATGACTATGCAGTGGATTTTATACGTACAGTAGAGTATATCAAGAAAAATCTTAAAGGTGCAAAAACAAGCGGAGGTATAAGCAATCTTTCGTTTGCATTCAGAGGAAATAATGCAGTAAGGGAGGCAATGCACAGTGTATTCCTGTACCATGCAGTAAATGCAGGGCTTGATATGGCGATAGTGAATCCGCAAATGCTACAGGTTTATGACAATATAGAGACTGAACTGCGTAAAAAAGTTACAGATGTTATACTAAACCGCTCTGATAATGCTGTAGATGAGTTGCTCTCATACGCTGGTAAACTTGTACCACAAAATGGGACAAGTTCTGATAAAGGAAAAAGTATCCGCAGCGGTAGCGTAGAGGAGCGTCTGAAAGATGCACTTATAAGCGGCTCCACAGAATTTGTGGAGAGTGATGTGGCTGAGGCTTTAGGAAAATATAAACCTCTTGAGATTGTGGAAGGGGTGCTTATGGACGGCATTTCAACTGTGGGTAAGATGTTTGGTGAAGGCAAGATGTTTTTGCCACAGGTGGTGAAGAGTGCTTCTGTAATGAAAAAGGCGGTAAGTTATATATTGCCGCATATTCCACAGGGAGAATCGTCTGCCATTAACAGAAATGTGGTTATAGCCACTGTAAGCGGTGATGTTCACGATATAGGTAAAAACATTATGGGCGTGGTGCTTACATGTAATGGTTACAATGTAATGGATTTAGGGGTTATGGTACCTACGGAAACCATTATAGATAAGGCGGTAAGCAACAATGCTGTGGCTATATGCGTGAGCGGACTTATCACGCCATCGCTATCACAAATGATAGATTTGGCTAAAGAGTTGCAGTCAAGGAAATTGCAGATTCCTCTTATTGTAGGGGGAGCCACCACATCAGATGCACATACGGCAATGTATATAGATACCGTCTATGATGGTATAGTGGAACACTCTGCCGATGCTGGCATGAATGTAGGAATAATTAATGACATTGTGCGTAACCCGCTCTCTTACAAGCGAATGGTCAAGGCAAAATATGCTGATATGCGATCATCGTTGGCACAGAAACGCCCCATAACCGCAGATAAGTCTGTTAATATGGATTGGAGAGGGTTTACTCCTGTATCGCCGTCGTTTACAGGCATAAAGGTTATTAAGAATTGTAAATTGAGCGATATTATTCCATTTATAAATTGGAAGGCATACGCAGCCGCATGGGAGGTGCCGTTTGATAAGGCGGATCAGTTGATAGAGAATGCCAAAACTATTCTTGATAAAGACGGGGCGGATATTACGACAGGTGCTGAACTTGCAATATACAAGGCTCATGCCGAGAATGATACTGTAATAGTAAATGCTTGTGATTGTGGTTGCCACGGTATTGAAAAATTTGATTTTATACGCCGTAGCGGTGTAAGTCTTAGTGACTTTATATCGCCGGATAAGGATTATATAGGAATGTTTGCCGTTTCTGTAAATGCAGGAAAGATTATAGACCGATACAAATCAAAAAACGCTGATGTGGAGGCTATGTCTGTGCAGTTGCTGGCAGACAGACTTGCTGAGGCTACGTCTGAGTATTTGTTTGAAAAGACAAAACAAGAGTGGTGGTGCTTTAAAAAAGGTATAAGACCGGCAATAGGTTACAGTTGTCTGCCTGACCACGCAATGAAACGCCGGCTACTTAGAATACTTGATGCAGAGAAACAGTTAGGTATAACCCTGACGGAATCCAGTATGATGATACCTGTATCGTCTGTCTGTGGATTCTATTTTAGTAATGATAATGCTAAATATTTTTAATTATGAACATCGCTGAGAAATTAAGAGAGGCAAAAAGCCCGCTGTTCACATTTGAGTTGTTGCCACCTTTAAAAGGCAAGGGTATTGATGCCATATATAATACAATAGACAATCTGTTGGAGTTTAATCCGTCATATATTAACATTACATATCATGCCGCAGATGTGGTATATAAAACATTACCCGATGGGCATATAGAGAAACGCACCGTATGTAAGAGGCCGTCTTCCATATCTACTGCCGCCGCCATTAAATATAAGTACAATATAGAGGTGGTGCCACATATAATTTGCAATGGATTGGATAAGGAAGAGACTGAGAATTTGCTTATTGACCTTGATTTCTTGGATATTCACAATATATTTGCACTGCGTGGTGACCAACGCGGCAATCGTATATTCATTCCTAAGGAGAACGGACATTCCCACACTACAGACCTTATGAAACAGGTAGGGGAACTTGGCAAGGGTATATATCTTGATGATGCCATAAAGACACCTAAACATTTAGCTTTCTCTATGGGCGTG
Source organism: Candidatus Enterocola sp. (assembly GCA_045616965.1). Lineage (GTDB taxonomy): Bacteria > Bacteroidota > Bacteroidia > Bacteroidales > Paludibacteraceae > Enterocola. The sequence goes on along the minus strand of JAZLHT010000075.1, from coordinate 12,465 downwards.
GCTTGCTATCCGGAGAAACATATAGAGGCGCCTAATATGGAGTCAGACATATTCTATCTTAAAGAGAAGGTGCGTTTAGGTGCGGAGTATGCCGTTACCCAAATGTTTTTTGACAATCAGAAATACTTTGATTTTGTGAAATTGTGCCGTGAAAACGGAATAACAATACCTATTGTGCCTGGAATAAAACCCATTGCGTCTATGAATGACATTAAAGTGCTTCCGCAGACATTCAACATAGATTTGCCAGAGGCACTTACTAAAGAGTTGCTAAAGTGCAGAAACAATGAGGAGGCACGTACAGTAGGAGTGGAGTGGTGTGCCGCTCAAGCCAATGAGTTAAAGGCTTTTGGTGTGCCAAGCATTCACTTCTATACGTTAGGTGAGAGTGACAATATACGCAGAATTTGTAAAAAAGTATATTAAAATCAGATACACTATGAATAAACTTAAATTAAAGAAGATGACAAGAGATATTACGGCAATGCTATATATGTTCCTTATTATGGCATTTGCAGGTATGGTGTCATACGTATCAGTGTTTTGGGTGTTAGTGTGGCTGACATTCTATCACTTTACAATGCTTGAGATTGTTTTTGCCTCTTTATTGGCATCTTATTTAGTGGTTTATTTATTCAGATTCTTCTTACGCACGGTACTTAAACCTTTGCATTTTCTTACGTTGTTCTCCCGTTCCGGCTTTATAATGTGTTTTGTTGCGTTTATTATATCTATGCTGGTGTTTGCTTACGGAGAGTATGTACTGTTTGGTGATATGGGACTTGATACAAAAGAAAGCATAGTGGTGACAATCATGTCATCCCTATGCTTTCTTTTGTGTAGCAGTTTTGTAGTCAGAGGCTATATATCCAAAAAACTTTAATTGGTCTTATAGTCATATTTGACTTCAGCCAACTCCGCATTGGCTTTCTCTATCTTCTTTTTAAGGTTCTCCTTAAATTGAGCGAACTCCTTTTGCAGACGCTCATCGGAGAGAGCCAATATCTGCACTGCAAGGATTCCTGCATTCATGGCTCCGTTAATGCCCACTGTTGCTACAGGTATTCCGGGAGGCATTTGTACAATAGAGAGCAGGGCATCCAAACCCTCAATAGATGATTTGATAGGAACGCCTATCACAGGTAATGTTGTCATAGAGGCTATCACACCTCCAAGGTGTGCCGCCATACCTGCAGCCGCAATAATAACCTTAATGCCACGTCCTTGTGCGTTTTTTGCAAACTGTTCCACCGCTTCCGGTGTACGGTGAGCGGAGAGTGCGTTGATTTCAAACGGAATCTTAAAATCGTTCAGTACGTTTGCCGCCTTCTCCATAACAGGCAGATCGCTTGTACTGCCCATAATGATTGATACAACAGGATTCATCTTAATTTATCTTAAAGTTTAGAATTATAGGGTAATGGTCAGACATTTCCTGCTTGTCTATTGAGAATTCAAGCGGGATAATGTTGTCTGTAATAAATATATAGTCTATACGAAAATTGTAAAGCCCCTCATGGTATGTACTGCCCAAATCTTTTGCAGGTAGCATAAGGAAACTGTCATTAAGAGTACCTCTGATGCGCCTGTAAACGTATGAGGCAGGTATGTCATTCATATCGCCGCAGATAATGGTGTTGCTTCTCATATCGCGGGTGTAGTCTCTAACTATGTCCGCTTGTCTGGTACGTTCCATTCCGGCTTTTATAAGTTTATCATAAATCTTTGCCTTAAGCCCGCTTACAGTATCAGTAACTTGTGAAATAAGTTCAGGTACCACTTTCTTATCCTCTTTAGTAAGTTGGTTTGATTGCAGATAACAGTTAACTATGTTAATGGTGTCTTTCCCCATAACTACAGATGAGTTTACGGCACCATGATAAAGGGTTTCAAACTCTATCCTCTCGTTGGCTATGATTGGGTATTTGGAGAATATAGCCAACCCTTTTGCATACCTGCGGTTCTTATTCAGAATCTCCACATGGTAGTATTTGTACTGCTTTAGCTTGTTCTTTATGTAGCTCAAGGTGTGCTTTCCGTCCTTATAATAGAAAAACTCCTGCATACACACAATATCTGAATTTTGTGCTGATATATAATCCAAAATACTATCCCCGATGGCGGCTCCGTTCTCAAAAAATGAGAACAGGTGCACGTTGTAGCTCATTATTGATATTGAGCCTTTTTCTGATTTAATCTCATATTTAGGGTTAAGACTGTAGGTCTTAAGTAGGTTTGGAATTGATACTAAAAGCATAAAAATGCAGAAGGCAAACATACCCCATTTTTTGCAAACAGCCCAATATATGGTCAGAAAAAGTAATGTTACCGCAAATCCTGAAAAGAACAACGTAAGCGGATTCAGCAGATATAATGCAGATATCGGCTTTACAAAAGACATTATATCCGTACACAGTATTGTTATTGCTAAAATAGCTGTGAGAATACCAAATACTATTCTGATAAATAATTTCATTACATCTTGTCAGGAACGTCAATTCCTAGCAATGACATTGCGTTCTTTATTATTTTTGCCACATTTGCAGACAAAACCAAACGGAAATCTCTGAGAGAGGTGTTTTCCTCTTTAAGAATCTGGCAATCGTGGTAAAATTGGTTGTATTGCTTTACAAGGTCGTATGTGTAGTTTGCTATAAGGCTTGGACTGTATTCCGCACCTGCCTGTGCTAATACAGACGGGAATGCGGCAAGAGTCTGCACCAAACCAATCTCCTTGTCGCTTAACTCCGTATTGCTGTCAAGAGCCCCAATGGCAATGCCTGATTCTTCTGCCTTGCGTAGTACAGACTTAATACGTGCGTGAGTGTATTGAATGAACGGGCCTGTGTTACCGTTAAAGTCTATGGACTCCTTAGGGTTGAAAGTCATGTTTTTACGTGGGTCAACCTTGAGTATGAAATACTTAAGGGCACCAAGACCAATCATCTCACAGGTGTGTGAAATCTCATCTTTGCTTAGGCCGTCAAGTTTGCCAAGCTCACCCGATATGCGTGTAGCTGTCTCAACCATCTCATCCATAAGGTCATCTGCATCGACTACAGTGCCTTCACGACTCTTCATCTTGCCTTCCGGCAACTCCACCATACCGTATGAGAAGTGTACCAAATCCTTGCCGAATGAGAATCCCAATTTGTCAAGAAGCAGAGACAGAACCTTAAAGTGATAGTCCTGCTCATTGCCCACCACATATATCATCTTGTCTATCGGGTAATCAGAGAAACGGAGAGTGGCTGTACCTATATCCTGTGTCATATATACTGATGTGCCGTCACTACGTAGCAGCAGTTTCTCATCAAGGCCGTCTGCCGTAAGGTCTGCCCATACTGAGCCGTCATTCCTACGGTAGAAGAGACCTTTCTCCAGCCCGTCCGTAACTTTCTTTTTGCCTACAAGATAAGTGTCTGACTCATAATAGATTTTATTAAAACTTACCCCGAGTCTTTTGTAGGTCTCGTCAAAACCTGCATATACCCAAGTGTTCATCTTTTGCCATAAAGCCCTGACATCGGGGTCAGAAGCCTCCCATTTGCGGAGCATTTCCTGAGCATCTTTCATAATGGGGGCGTTACGCTTTGCGTCGTCCTCTTGTAATGTGCTGTCTGCCGCCATCATAGCAGAAACCTCCGCTTTTAGGTCTTTGTCAAAAGCCACATAGTAGTCTCCTACAAGGTGGTCTCCCTTAATTCCTGTGGATTCAGGGGTGGCACCGTTGCCATGCTTTAGCCAGGCAAGCATAGACTTACATATATGTACGCCACGGTCATTTACAATGTTGGTTTTTACCACTTTGTAACCGTTTGCCTCTAAGATTTTGGAAAGGCTGTAGCCTAAAAGATTATTACGCACATGACCTAAATGTAACGGTTTGTTAGTGTTAGGCGATGAGTACTCCACCATATACAGGGGTGCGTTCTCTGTAACATTCTTAAATCCGTATTGCGGATGGGCATTTATCTGTAACAGGGTGTCTATCCAGCAGTTCTGTGCAAGAGATAGGTTCAGGAACCCTTTAATTACATTATAATCTTTAACTGCCTGGCAGTTTTTCTTTAGGTATGCACCTATGCTGTCTGCCGTATCTTCAGGTTTTTGCCTTGTTATTTTAAGTAAAGGGAACACTACAAGAGTAAGGTCTCCCTCAAACTCTTTTTTGGTTTTGGAAATGGATAACAGCGATGAGTCAATATCCACTCCATAGAGGCTTTTAACAGCCTCTATTATATATTTTAAAATAAGTTCTTCCATGTTAAGGTGGGTTCTATTTATTATTGCATTACTTTATCTGCAAGTTCCGCTCCGGCCTTGAATTTTACAACCCTTTTTGACTCAATGGATATCTTATTGTGGGTGGTTGGATTTACACCTATACGCTCTTTGCGAACCATAGTCTGGAAAGACCCGAATCCCGATATTGAGATTTTCTCGCCTTTCTTTAACTGATATGAAACCACTTTGATAAATCCGTCCAATGCCTTTTTTGCATCTATCTTAGATAGTCCTGAATTGGCTGCAATAGCCCCTATTAGTTCTGTCTTGTTCATAGTTATGAATATTTTAACCTACAAATTTACTCAGAATTGCTGACATCTGCAATTTTTTGGCTATTTTTGTACCGCAAAATAAAAAAATAAGAATATGTCGTTTACTTTTAGGTCAGCCACACCGCCAGCCATAAAGAACATAATTATTATAAATGTGCTCTTCTTTCTGGCTTCAATAGGTGTGCCTAAATACTTTGGTTTTGATGTTATGGATTTCTTTGGGCTGCACTATTTTGAGTCAGATAAATTCAATCCTGTGCAGTTGCTCTCTTATATGTTCCTGCACGATACATCCGGTATCTCACACATATTCTTCAATATGTTTGGTCTATGGATGTTTGGGCGTGGCATAGAGGAGGTTTGGGGGAAAAAAAAATTCCTTATCTTCTATTTTGTATCAGGGTTAGGTGCTGCATTGGTGCAGGAAGCAACTTGGTATTTCTCTGTACATCCTATGGTAGAGGCGTTTAACGGATTTATGAACACTAAGAATCCGGCTCTGCTTATGCCTTATCTTAATAATGTAACAGAGAGTGTTTACCCAACTGTGGACCAATTGATAGAAATCAAAGGTATGATTTTTGACAGAATGCTTACAGTGGGTGCAAGCGGTTGTGTGTTCGGTATCCTGCTTGCTTTTGCAATGCTGTTTCCACAGGCGGAAATTTTCCTGCTGTTTATACCAATCCCTATTAAAGCCCCTATATTTGTAACAATTTATGCTGTTATGGAGCTGTTCTTAGGAGTTGAGAGTTTCTCCGGCGATAATGTAGCCCATTTTGCCCATCTTGGTGGCATGCTTTTTGCCCTGATTCTTATACTTATTTGGCGTAAGAAAGGAGAATTATATGATTAAAGAACTAAAACAAAGTTTCAAAGAAGGCTCATACCTCACCCGCCTATTATACATTAATGTGGGTGTGTTTGTGGTGGTGAATCTGCTTATTGCCATATTTACATTGACAAATGTCCCCACATATTGGGTAAGATATTTGGAGGTGCCTGCCTCATTCCACACTTTTGCAATACAGCCTTGGAGCATAATAACATATATGTTTCTACATACAGGTTTTATACATCTTTTATTCAATGTGCTGGCACTCTATTGGTTTGGTAAGTTCTTTCTTACATACTATAATCAGAAACAACTTACAAGCCTCTATTTCTTGGGTGGATTGACCGGTGCGTTGGTGTATATGGCAGGGTATAACATATTCCCATATTTTAAGCCTGTAATAGGCAATTCATATCTGCTTGGGGCTTCGGCTTCTGTAATGGCTATACTTTTTGCACCTGTGGTAACAGACCCCGATAAGGAGATACATTTAACCTTTGTAGGAAATATAAGACTTAAGTATCTTGGACTTATATTCCTGCTTATAGACCTGCTGGGTGTAGGGGCTACCAATGCAGGAGGCAGTATGGCACATCTTGGAGGTGCTGCGGCAGGGTGTATGTTTGCACTTATAATAAAGCATAAAGGGGTGGATATATGTACCCCGATAAATAAAATCATAGGGTTCTTTGCTGACCTGCGTTTAAGCAAGCCTAAGATGAGGGTTAAATCAAAGCGTGAGTTTACTGATGCTGAGTGGAATGTGTATAACCACAAGAAAAAGCAGGACCGCAATGCACGTGTAGATGAAATTCTTGATAAAATAAAGAAATCGGGTTACGACAACCTTACTGCTGAGGAAAAAAAGGAACTTTTTGAAATCTCAAAGTGAGAACATACTGTGCCACTGCTCAAACCTTTGTAGCGTGGAGTCTCCCCATTTTGATAGCGAGCGGCATACCTCATCTACGGTTTTTATTCTTTCTGTTTTGGTTTTGGAGTAGAACTTGTCTGCATAGCATACCAAAATCTCCTCTATAGTTTGTGGCATATAAATTCTGCCTGCAGGTAACGGAAAATTACTCTCCGCTATCTCATCGGCAGAAAGCCCTGTTCCGGTATGTCTCTCTGCCACAAGTGCATAGTCATCAAGCCCGATGGAGCGTAGCATATCCGCCCCCAAATATCCATGACATATATAAGGGTATGTTCCGTTACAGAAAATGCCTGCGGCAGAGGTCTTAATAACCCCAATATCGTGTAGCATGGCGGCACGATACACAAAAGAGGGGTCTGCCTTTATTTCCGTATGTTTGTCAAGTATGGCGACAGAGAGGTCTGCAACCTGCTTGCAGTGCAGTATAAGCAGGTTATAGAGGTCTGTATCTTTAGTGTAGAAACGCTCTATCACCCCCAATGCCCATTTATAATCAGACTCACAGTTCATTTTTTACCTTGCATAACGCTTACAGCCTTCTTTATGGTCTCATCACTTTGGTTAAAGATAGGGTAGAACCCGTCATCGCCCAAAATGTTACGTGCTATGTAGGCTTGAATTATGTTTGCAATAATATCTTTACACCGGCTGAACTCAGCATCGGTGTATTCCACTTTCTTATCATTGATATAAGCCTTGAACTGCTCTAAATAATCGCTCTTTTCAAGGTAATCCTGCATAGCCTGCCAACTCTTTATCTTGCTTAGTTTGGTGCGGTTACGGTCTGCGTATTGGAATGAGAAACCGTAAAGATGACTGCTTAAAGAGAGATTCTTGTATAGTTTGTTATACACTGTGGTATCCTGTGCCACAAAATAGTCAGGCATAATGCCGCCACCGCCATACACAGTTCTGCCAAGGCGCGTGTGGAACTCCAATGAGTCTGCAAGTGTTATGCTGTCAGATGCAAAAAACTCACCTCTATCGTAGCGTTCAATAATATCCTGCTCATATTTATCTATCTCACCCTGCTTGTAAGGTTTCTGAATGCACCTACCCGATGGGGTGTGATACCTGGCGGTTGTGAGTCTGATTTCAGAACCGTCTGTAAGTGGAATCTGCTGTTGTACAAGACCTTTACCAAATGAGCGTCTGCCCACTATGACACCCTTGTCCAAATCCTGTATGGCACCTGAGAAAATCTCACTTGCCGATGCGGAATACTCATTTATAAGCACGCACACATTGTAACCCTTGAAATGGCCTGTTCCGTCTGCATATACATTCTGACGCTCAGAGTGTAGCCCTTCAGTATAGACTATAAGCTCACCTCTGTCAAGAAACTCATTCACCATCTGGATTACGGCGGTAAGGTAACCGCCGCCGTTATACCTTAAATCTACAATAAACTCTTTAGCCCCTTTCTGTTTAAGGTCTGTAAGCCCTGTCATAAACTCCTCGTATGTATTTGCTCCAAAACGGCTTATCTTTATGTATCCTATTTGTGGTGTAAGCATGTAGTGGATATCCACGCTGTTAACAGGAATATCGTCACGTACTATGCGGAATTTAAGAAGTTCAGAAACACCGGCTCGTCTGATTTTTACATTTACGGCAGTGCCTTTTTTGCCACGCAATGTTTTTAACACCTTGTTGTTTGTGATATCGGGTCCTGTAAACACACTGTCCTCAACCTCTACAATACGGTCTCCCGGGCGTATGCCTAATTTCTCTGACGGACCGCCTGCTATTACATCAACCACCATAATGGTATCGTTCTGTATATTAAACTGAACGCCAATGCCACTGAATGAGCCTTCCAAATCCTCGTGAGACTCTTCAACCTCAGATGCGGGAATATAGGCGGAATGTGGGTCAAGATTGTGCATAATGTCAGGCAAAACATCGTCTGTAAGGTTTTCAACGTCTATGTTATCAACGTATGCCTGGTCTATCAGTGTAAGAATAGCATTAAGTTTTGTAAAACTGTTATGGCTTCCGTATTGTACGGTCTGATAGTTGTTCTCTGATGCTATGGGGTAGTTGTCCGCCTCCATTTTCTTACCCATTGAAATGCCTATAATAAATGCTATTATTACAAAAACGGCACAGATGATGGGAAACAGTATCTTATTCTTGCTCATTGTTTAAATCCACTTTAGTTAGTTCTATACCGGCACGTTGCAATAGTTCAAGACCATCTGGTGTGTGATAGGTCTCTGCATATACAACTCTCTGAATACCTGATTGTATTATAAGTTTGGCACACTCTATGCAAGGCGATGTGGTTACATACATGGTGGCACCCTCGCTGCTGTTATTGGAACGTGCCACTTTGGTTATTGCATTTGCCTCTGCGTGAAGCACATACGGCTTGGTATGGTTTGTATCGTCCTCACATATATTCTCAAAACCGCATGGGGTGCCGTTATAGCCGTCAGATATTATCATCTTGTCTTTAACAAGTAACGCTCCAACTTGACGGCGCTTGCAGTATGAGTTCTCCGCCCACACTTTTGCCATTCTCATATACCTAAGGTCTAATTGTTTTTGTTTATCCATAATAAATAAATTAAAGGGTCAGGGATAAAGGGTCAAGGGTCAGGGGTCAAGGGTCAGGGGTCAAGGACTTGTCCCTTGTCCCTTGTTCCTTGTCCCTAAAATAACAAATACACATACACAATGTAACATATTAATATTATCGCTCCCGACGTTCTGCCTAAGAAACTGTATCGGGTGTCTGATTGTTTGAAAACAACTCTGCGTAATGGGAACATACCTATTGCAAGTGCAACTGCAAAACCTATCATCCAAACAAGGTCTGAATAGAAATTTTCAAAATTATAGTTGCTTATAGGACATACAGCCGCCGATGTGCCAAGTACAAACAGAATGTTGAAAATGTTAGAACCTACAATGTTGCCTATGGCTATCTCCGGTTGCTTTTTTGCCGCCGCTATTATGGATGTAACCAATTCAGGAATGCTTGTGCCAAATGCAACTATTGTTATTGAAATAACACGCTCTGATATTCCCCATCGGGTGGCAAGTTCACTGGCTCCGTCTATTAAGGCGTTTGAACCTATGGCAAGTGCCGCTATAGAGGCTATTGTTATTAGTGACGATACCCATAACTTGTATTTTGGTTTCTGTATTTCCTCTTTATCGGGTTTAGAGGCTTTGCTTATGCAAACTGCTGTGTAGCAAACAATTAAAACAAGAAGCAAAAAGCCTTCGTACCTTGATACTATTCCGTTTTTCATTACGGCAAAAAGTATGATTGATACAATGATAAGGAAAGGCATATCACGTACAAAAGTCTCTTTAGATACGGTTAGCGGTAATATCAGGGCGGTCAGACCAAGAATAAGACCTATGTTGGCAATGTTTGAGCCTATTACGTTACCTAAACTTATTTCAGGGTGTCCTGTAAGGGCTGCGTCAAGGCTCACTATAAACTCAGGGGCTGATGTGCCGAATGCCACCACAGTCATACCTATGATTAGTGGTGAGACTTTAAACCTATGGGCTATGTCTGAGGCTCCGTTCACTAAATAATCACCCCCTGCAAGCAGCAGTGCAAGCCCTATAATAAGGTATATGTATGGTTGTATCGCTTCCATATAAAATTATGTTTGTTATAAACTCACAAAGTTACATTTTTTTTGCTTATTTTTGCACAATAAATCCAGTAATTATGAGAAAAACCGTTATTTATTCATTAGTGGCTGTATTGGCACTTGTTTTTACAGGGTGCGGAAAACCCAAAAAGTGGCAAAGTAATCTGGGTAGGGTGTTTGGCACCTATTATTCATTAAACTACAAGGCGGAGGCTAATTATCAGTGGGAATTGGATTCACTGTTTGATTTGATAAATAAAAGTATGTCTACATTTGACACATTATCAACTATTTATGCTATAAACCACTCTGATACGGCGGTTGCGGTGGACGACAGGTTTGCTTACGTGTTTGATGTGGCTCAATATGTAAGTGAGCAGAGTGGCGGTGCCTTTGATATAACGGTGGCTCCGCTTGTAAACTTATGGGGATTTGGATACGACCCGCAGGATACTGCTACATATAAGTCTCAGGCACAGATAGATAGTATAAAGGAGTTTGTAGGGTATGATAAGGTTAAAATTGTAGACGGCAAGTTGGTTAAGGCAGACTGCAGAATTAAACTTGACCTTAGTGCCATAGCTAAGGGTTATGCCTGCGATGTTATAGCGGATTTTCTTGAAAATCAGGGAGCAGATAATATGATGGTTGATATAGGCGGTGAGATTGTTACCAAAGGCTATAACCCGTTGGGCGAGTTGTGGCGTATAGGTATAGTAAGTCCTGTAGATGATACATTGCAGACAAACAACGATGTGGAGCATATATTGGAGATGGATAACAAGGCTATTGCCACATCGGGTAACTATAGGCAGTTCTATATTACAAAAGAGCGTAAGGTAACCCATACCATAGACCCTGTAAGTGGTTATCCTGTAAATGGTAATGTGCTTAGTGCCAGCGTTATAGCGCCTAACTGTGCCGTTGCCGATGCATACGCCACCGCATTTATGGTGGTAGGGGATACAACTCGTATAAAAGATATAATAAAAGCCTCAAAATATAATCTTGAGGCTTACGTTATAGTGGATAGTGCAGGTGTCCACGTAGGCAAGTATTTCCATTAATGGGTGCTTCCTATTTATCCGTTAATGGATGCCAGAAACTCTGCATTGTCTTTAGTTATTCCAATTCTATCCTTTAGGAACTCCATTGCTTCTATAGAGTTCATGTCAGAGAGGTGACGGCGTGTTATCCACATGCGTTGCAGTGTGTTCTCATCAAGCAGCAAATCATCACGTCTAGTACCCGATGCCATAAGGTCAATAGCCGGGAATATACGGCGGTTAGATAGTTTGCGGTCAAGCTGCAACTCCATGTTACCTGTACCCTTAAACTCCTCAAATATAACATCGTCCATCTTGGAACCTGTTTCTGTAAGGGCTGTGGCTATAATTGTAAGGCTGCCGCCGTTCTCTATGTTACGTGCCGCACCAAAGAAACGCTTAGGTTTATGCAGTGCGTTGGAATCAACACCACCGGACAGTATCTTACCCGATGCAGGGGCTGTAGTGTTGTAGGCACGTGCCAATCGGGTTATGGAGTCAAGCAGAATAACAACATCGTGTCCGCACTCTACAAGGCGTTTGGCTTTCTCGTGAACCATTGTGGCAACTCTTACATGCTTCTCTGCAGGCTCATCAAAAGTGGAGCTTATGACTTCTGCATTTACACTGCGTGCCATATCGGTCACCTCCTCAGGACGCTCGTCTATAAGCAGAATTATCATATAAACCTCTGGGTGATTCTCTAATATGCAGTTGGCCAACTCCTTCAGTAACACTGTTTTACCTGTCTTAGGCTGTGCTACAATAAGTCCACGCTGACCTTTGCCTATAGGAGAGAACATATCTATAATTCTTGTAGATATAGATGTGTGCGGCCCTCCGTTAAGTGTGAACTTCTCTTCCGGGAAAAGTGGGGTAAGATGCTCAAAAGGCACACGGTCACGCACTTTGTTAGGCTCACATCCGTTTATAAGGTTTACACGTACAAGGGCAAAGAATTTCTCTCCCTCACGTGGCGGACGTATTGGACCCTCTATGGTGTCTCCAACCTGCAAGCCAAACAATTTTATCTGTGATTGTGATACATACACATCATCAGGTGATGTGCAGTAGTCATATTCCGGTGAACGTAGGAATCCGTAACCACCCTCCACAATCTCAAGCACACCTGTGCCTATAAGCAAATCCTCAAACTCGTATGCCTTGGTTTGTTGTGAGGCTTCCGTCTGTTGTGTTGATTCAGTAGATTGATGATCTTGCTCGTTTTCAGAATCTTCGGCTTTGGTTTTCTTACGGCGGGTCTTCTTTTTAGGCTCTTCTAACTCCACACTTTTAAGAGTGGTGCGGTCTGCAACAGTTGCAGGGGCTGAAAACATAGAGAACTCCAAATCATCATTGTGTGATGGCTCTGCTGGCTGGATAGGTTCTGCTGTAACAGGTTCTGATATTGGTTGAATATCGGCTGCAATTTGAGGCTCTACTGTTTCAAACTCTTTATTCTCGC
>JAZLHT010000074.1:0-2907 GCA_045616965.1 Candidatus Enterocola sp. | reverse complement strand
TTATGAAGAAAATCAAGATTTTGTTCATTTCCCTTACATTGTTGGCTATAAACTCTATGGCAGAGGGACTTAACTACCCAAAAATCACAAAAGACGGCAAACAGTATTATGTTTATACTGTGCAGAAAAGCGAAGGTTTCTATGCTATAAGTCGCAGATTCAATGTCACCATAAAAGAGATAGCTGACGCAAACCCTATAGAAGGCGGACTTAAATTGGGGCAGGAACTATATATTCCGATACCCGATGCGGTTGTTGATGAACCAAAAACAAGTTCAGCCAAAATTCACACTATTGAGAAAGGTGATACATTCTACAACATATCAAAACGTTACGGGCTTACCGTACAAGAAGTTCAAGAAGCCAATCCGGGAGTTGAGATACTGAGCATAGGCAACACACTTGTAATACCTGCAGACAAGCCGAACGACACACCGAAGCCTGTAGAGCATCAAGCCATATCTATAGAATCCAAAGAACCTCAAAATCAGCCCGATATAGATGAATACAATTACCCAAAGAGCAAAAAATCATCTGTAACAATCGCAGTCCTAATGCCCTTTGACCTATCAGAAAATCCTGATAAAAACAACAAATTCATAGATTTTTACAGAGGATGTCTGATTGCAGCTGATTCTATAAAAAACGACGGTGCAAACGTCAACATAAACGCATACGACATAGGAACCACTAAAGAGACTCTCATTAGCGTATTGTCAAAACCGGAACTACGTAAAGTGGATTTAATAATAGGTCCAGCCTATTCTTCACAGATTCAATATGTTGCCGATTTTGCCAGACAAAATGAAATCAAAACAATAATTCCGTTCTCAAACAATGTTCCTCAGATAGAAGATAATAAATACCTGTTTCAAGTGGTATGTCAGCAAACATCTCTGTATGACAATGTTATTGAAAAGTGTGTTAATATATGGAATGACAAGAAGATACTGATTGTCAAACCCGATAGTGCAGGTATAAGGTATAACAAAAAGGAGTTTTCTGACAAACTGATCAAACGGCTTAAAAAGGATTCTATTTTCTACAAATACATTTCAGGAGAAAGAATTGCAGGAGAGACAAACCTTTTTACGTCACAAGACTCATCAGAGGTTGTACTTATTATACCTACCGTAAACAATGTGGTAATATCTCAGATATCCTCCCATCTTGAACAAATAAAGAGTGACCGGGTAAGTGTTTTTGGATTTCCTGAATGGAACGACATTCAGCATAAAGACATCTACACTAAACCACTGTATATGTTTTCAAATTACAGACTCGATTTCTCTAAAGCAAGCGTTATAGAGTTTTACAACAAGTATTATGCAAAATTTGAGTTGCCGTCAAAACAAAATAATCCATCATACTCTATTTTTGGATTTGACATAACTTATTACTTTGCAAATCAATGGCTTGATAACGGAGAGCATTTTGAACAATTTATTACAGAAGATGAAAATTCCGATATGCTTCAGATGACTTTAAAATTTGAAAAAATTCCTAACGGCGGATATGCCAATCACGGCATTTACATTCAAAGATACAATAAAGATGGAATAACGGAGATAAGGGATTAGGGTCAAGGAGCAAGGGTCAAGGAACAGTGAAAAAATTATTATTCATATTATCATTACTTCTTATCTGCTGCAGTGCGTCAGCACAGTATAATTTCAAGAAACCCGAACTGTACGTAGGTACAAATCAAGGTGTTGCGTTATGGCCACACGTAGGATTCGACCCTAAAATAGAGGAGACTTTTGATATAAGGTATCATGGAGGTATAACAATAAGGTATATAATTCAAAAGTATTTTGGCATTCAGGCGGAAGTAAACTACACTCAGCGTGGCTGGTCTGAAAAGTCGCCATCAGGAGAGAAGTACAGCCACAGACTTGATTATCTGGAAATTCCGCTTGTAACACACTTAATGTTTGGTCCACGTACATTTAAATTTTACATAAATCTTGGACCTAAAATCAGATTCCTTGTTAACGATAAAGCCACTGCCCCATTCTCTGAAAACCCAGGCGTACAACAGACCAAGAAAATATATAACAAATTTGACTACAGTGTGTTTGGCGGTATCGGTATTGAATACAGAACCAAATGGGCTGGAGCGTTCTTTTTTGAAGTAAGATACGATTACGGTTTAGGCAACATATTTTCAGTTCGCAAGGGAGATAATTTTGCAAAAGCTAACAACGAAGCTATAACACTAAGCATAGGATTCCTGTTTGATGTTTTAAGTAGAAAACCATACTATAAGTAACAAACACATTGTATATATGAATAGTTTTAAGGATTTGGCGATAAACCGCCGCAGCCATCGAAAATTTACTGATGAGGCTGTAGAGAAAGAGAAAATTGATTCCATTCTTCAAACAGTGCTGATGGCACCTGCAGGAAAGCGTGCCAACGAGTGGTGTTTTTATGTAGTCACAGACAGAAAATTGTCGGCTAAACTGTCTGAGTGCAAACAATTCGGTTCTGCATTTGTAAAAGAGGCACCACTTAACATTGTAGTTACCGCAGACACATCTAAAAGCGATGTTTGGATTGAAGATTGCTCTATTGCAGCCATATATCTACAACTTGCCGCACAGGATTTGGGGTTAGGCAGTTGCTGGTCTCAAGTAAGGGAAAGAGCGTCAATGACAGAAGGTGTTTCAGCAGAGGAATATATTAAGAATTTACTTAACATCCCATCAGAATATGCTGTAGAGTGCATTATAAGCATTGGCTACCCTGCTGATGAACGCCAACCGTATAATCTTGAGAAACTTCCATACGAGAAGATAATTAAAAGTTGAAAGTTAAAAATTGAAAATTGAAAGTTTGTATATACCTTTGACAGAGCGTCCGCACCCACGCGGACGTATAGTGGGAGGGACCCATAGGCTCACA
>JAZLHT010000073.1:0-2115 GCA_045616965.1 Candidatus Enterocola sp. | reverse complement strand
ACAAACAGATTGGATTTTTCTAAAGTTAAAAAAACATCTGAGGTTCAGTTGAACTATAAATACGGATTGGAGCATTGTCAATTTGACACAACCGTTGTAATATATGTAAGTGCTGTGATTTCTGAGGTGGAATGGATGGTTATCCCTGATTTTGGACCTCCATATCTGGATTCATATACATATTGTTTGCCTAACGTTGATGACCAGGATAAGACTCTTCACTTGCAAGGCTATCCACAACAGAAAAACGGACAATGGGAGGTGCGTGCAGAAGAGCCTGCTGCTGTGGCAAAGATAACAGTAACAGACCGAAATAAGGCACAGGCCATCTTTTCAGATTATTCTGCAGGTACTTATTGGGTTACATACCACGTAGTGGATGAGTTTGGGTGTGATGCCAGAAAGACAAAACAGATTACTGTAAGGGTTGATAATCAAGAACTTGTAGATATGAAAGGGTTCTATTATGACCCTCAACAAATACTCTGCTCCAAGTCAGAAAGTGCGGAGATAAGGGCGGATAATATATCAGGTACATATAAAATGTCACCTTCATCTGCCATAATATCCCAATCAGATGGTAGGCTTTGGTTTAAGCCTAATATGTTCCAACAAGGAGATCATCAGGCTATATACACCATTATGGATGAAAAAGGTTGTCCACATAAGTATTCAGCACCATTCAGTATCAAGGCACCTGTAAATATTAAACCGTTTGGACTTAAACCAAGTTATTGTGATTATGATAATGACGTTCCACTTACTATAGAATCTGATTCTCCTACAGAGGGTATTGTAAATATCTACAGATGTAAAGATGGTACAAGTTGTTTATCTGATGACGATTGGGAACTGGTGGAGGCGGTTGCTTCAACAGCTGTTCCTGTTTATTTCCGTCCTACTTGGGGAGCCGGACATTACAAGATTGTTTATGATTACGATGATGGTGTCTGTGATTGGTCTTATTCAGAGACTGTTGATGTGTACGCTCCTACACCTGTTGATATGCACCTTAAATCTGATTATTGCCGTTCTGAGAAGCCATTACAACTTGCAGCCACTCCTTTTGGCGGTCACTATTGGACTAATGCACCTGAAGGTTCTTTGATAAATACCACGTTCTATACTGACAAGGCTGGATTAGGTGTCTATAAAATAGGATATGAGGTTAAGAATGAATACGGATGTTTATCTTCTGATTCCGTTGACATACAGGTTCGTGGAACAGATAATCTTGCAATTTTTGATATGGAACCTATATATTGCAGTCCGGAAGGTGAGACTACAATATTCGGATTCCCTACAGAAGAGGGTGAAGGTTGGTTTACAGGTCCTTCATTCCTGACTAATGACCCTGATAGGGAGGGTTATGCCACAATGGATTTGACACAGGGCAGACATAACTCATCATACGATGTAACCTATCACTTTAAAATAGATTATCAATTGTCAACAGGTGAAACAGAGTATTGTGAATCCACTCTTACAAACCAATTCCGTATCTTAAATGAGGCATCTGACTTTGGCGGTTACGATCATCTGTCATATATATGTGGTGATAGAGATTATGTGATTTTGCAAGCAAATCATACAAACAATACAGACTTTATTTTCAGTGAGAATGGTTCACCTGCGTTCAAGGATAACCATGACGGTACTGCTGTTATATATCCAAAACAATTGGATAAGGGTATGTATTCCGTAACTATGAAACACTACTTGGTAGAGGGCGATGATACAATATGCGGCACATCCAAGGTTAAATCGTTCTATATAGAGAGGCTTCTTGATATACCACAGATAGGATTATACTGCCGAGACGGCAATAATGCCATAAAGATGGCAAAATCAGAGGTTGGAGTAAAATACTCGTTAAGTGTAAACAATAATTTCTTTGAAGACCGCATAGGTACAGGCGATTCCTTGCAGTTTAAGGCACTTGACGGACCATACGATATTGCACTCTGCAAGATTGAGGCTTCTGACCATGGTTGCCGTTACGCTATGTCAAAAGTAATCAGTGTGGAGAAACTAAAGATGGAGTATGACACCAAGAACATATCTTGCTATGGATTGTCTGACGGTCAGTTTATAGCCACAGTAACAGGAGGCAGA
>JAZLHT010000072.1:0-4183 GCA_045616965.1 Candidatus Enterocola sp. | reverse complement strand
CTTACGCTGGCAATGGCGGTATCGTGGGTAACAACAAGAAGCGTAAGGTGAAACTCATTTTTAAGGTTTAGAAGAAGTTTATTGAGTTCCTCCTTGTTTTGTGAGTCAAGGCTACCCGATGGTTCATCTGCCAATATAAGTTTAGGCTTGTTAATAAGTGCCCTTGCCACTGCCACACGCTGTTTCTCTCCACCTGACAGTTGGTTTGGCTTATGGTTAAGCCTATCGCCAAGCCCAAGATAATCAAGCAGCCTCTTTGCTTCTGCCTCAGCCTCGCCACTTTTACGATGTGCTATAAGTGCAGGTATGGTGACATTCTCCAATGCGGTAAACTCAGGCAACAGTTGGTGAAACTGAAATACAAAGCCTATATGATGACAACGGAAATCTGCAAGGGCATTGGCACCAAGACCTCCTACATCTATGCCATCTACAATAAGGTTTCCGCTGTCTGCCCTGTCCAATGTACCCAAAATTTGCAGCAATGTGGTCTTGCCTGCACCGCTTGCACCCACTATGCTTACAAACTCCTCTTTCTCAATACTAAGGTCTATGCCTTTAAGCACCTCAATATCTCCAAAACTCTTTTTAATTCCTGTTGCTTTAATCATACATTTTACTTTATTTTAATCTCGCCTACGGCTCGTTATACATCATACATCATACATCATACATCATACATTACATCATGTATTACTTCTGATGCAAGGTAGCACCCAAACACCGCAGGTATGTAACTTATGGTTCCTGTAGTGGAGCGTTTGCACTTTTCATCCTTAACCTCAATTACAGACTCCTTACGCACCGCCTCTGAGCTGAATACAACCTTTAATCCTTTAGTGATGCCGTCTTTTTTAAGGCGTTCACGCACTGTACGGGCAAGCGTGCATTGATAAGTTTTTGAAATATCGGCTATCTGCACTTTAGACGGATCTGTTCTGCCGCCTGCACCCATTGATGATATTATACTTATTTTATTCTTTAAGCAATACTCTATAAGGTGTACTTTAGGTGTTATGGAATCTATGGCATCTATAACATAATCGTAACCCGATGCCATTATCCGCTCCATATTGGTGTCGTCCAAAAACAGATTAAGTGCAGTTATGGCTGCATCGGGGTTTATATCCTTAAACCTTTCTGCAAGCAAATCAACCTTATACTTACCTATGGTGCTGTGAAGCGCCGGCAACTGACGGTTTATATTACTTAGCTTTACGGTATCTGAATCAACCAATGTTATATGCCCCACTCCTGCCCTGCATATCATTTCTGCCGCATACGCCCCCACGCCACCTACGCCTACCACCAATACACGTGCCTCTGAAAGCCTTTTTACGCCCTCCTCACCTATCAGCAGTTGTGTACGCTCAGCAAAATCCATTATACATTATATCTGTCTGTGTCGTAAAAATTAAGAATCTGCAGAATCATATTGTAAGCATCCTTGGCAGGGGAATTAGGGTTTATATCAACGGCACGTGAGTATGCGTTCATCGCTTTCTCCCAATTCTCACCCTTACGGTAGGCATTGCCTAAAAGCATATAAGCCTCATCGTCATTACCCGATGTAAGCAGATACGCCTCCAGCTCTTCTATTGCAACGGCAACATTGCCTCCATCAATCAAAGACGTTATGTGTTGTTTTAGATTGTCCATTACTTGTTTTTTGCTCTAAAGAACAACTGCAACTGCACCCCTGAGAAATTCCACCTCTCACGAATCTTGTTCTCAAGGAAACGCTTGTAAGGCTCCTTTATGTATTGAGGCAGATTGGCAAAGAAAATGAACGTAGGCACGTAAGTATCGGGTAACTGGGTTACATACTTGATTTTTACATATTTTCCCTTCCACGCCGGTGGCGGATAGTTCTCTATAAGCGGCAACAGAAAATCGTTCAACTGACCTGCCCCTATGTGCATCTGCTTGCTCTCATACACATTTATGGCGGTCTCTATGGCTTTAAAAATCCTCTGTTTTGTAACCGCCGATGTAAATATTATAGGGAAATCTGTAAATGGTGCAAACCTGTTACGTATGGCATTCTCAAATGTGGTTATTGCCTTCTGCTCCTTGTTCTCCACCAAATCCCACTTATTTACGCATACAACCAACCCTTTCTTGTTCTTCTGTATAAGGGAGAATATGTTTTGGTCTTGTGCCTCTATGCCACGTGTGGCATCTATCATAAGTATGCACACGTCTGAATTCTCTATAGTACGTATGGCACGCATAACGGAGTAGAACTCTATATCTTCTGTAACTTTTGCCTTTTTACGGATTCCTGCGGTATCTACCAAGTAGAAATCCTTGCCAAATTTGTTATACCTTGTGTAGATACTGTCTCTGGTGGTGCCTGCTATATCTGTAACTATGTTGCGGTCCTCGTCCATAAGGGCGTTAAGCAGCGATGACTTGCCGGCGTTAGGTCTGCCCACTATGGCTACACGTGGCAGTGTGTCCTCATATACCTGAACCTCATCTTTTGGCAGCAACGCTATAATTTTATCAAGCAAATCGCCTGTACCAAAACCGCTTGCCGCAGATATGCACATCGGGTCTCCTATTCCTAATTTATAGAACTCAGCACTATCGTACTGCAAGTCATTGTTATCTGTCTTGTTAGCCACAAGAATCACAGGTTTTTTAGTGCCTCTTAGCACTTTTGCCACCTCTGAGTCAAGGCTGTGGATACCGTCTTGCACATCAACCATAAAGAGTATTACATCAGCCTCCTTGATGGCTATCTGCACCTGCTTGTTTATCTCGCCCTCAAACACGTCATCGCTACCAGCCACAAGACCACCTGTATCTATCAGAGAGAACTCTCTCTTGCCCCACTCCGCCTTGCCGTACTGACGGTCACGCGTAGTGCCTGCCTCATCGCTAACTATGGCACGACGAGTCTCTGTAAGCCTGTTAAATAGTGTTGACTTACCTACATTGGGGCGACCTACTATTGCTACTATACTCATATTCTATTGGTGATTTGGTAATACGGTGATGCGGTGATGTCCTCGTCATCCTGAGTGAAACGAAGGATCTCATACATCATACATCATACATAAACCTCTCTATCTTGCACGTATGCTTCTTACTCTTCTTATTATAACTTACTCCTACAAACAGCATATCGCCACGATAATGCTGCAGCAGGTCATCATACTCTTTATTCTTTATTTGATTTATGGCACTGCCTGCACTGTCCTTGCATTTTAATTCTATTATTAGGGCAGGGATATTTGGAACGTATGGTATTAACGCCAAATCAGCATAACCCTTGCCTGTAGGCAGTTCCTTTATTACCGTATATTTTAGGTTTGCATAGAAATATGCAAGTCCTATGGCACTCTGAAACGATGCCTCGTTATTGTATGTCAGCGGATTTGTGGCTCTCTGATGTGCCTTGTCCAATGCCGCAGCAACCACCTTCTCATTGCAATTTATGGTCTCCTCTATAAGCTGTCTGGAGGCTTGTATCTGCTCTATAACCTCACTATATCTTTCATCATTACGTACGGCATCCATCCACTGCTCACGGATTTCGTGGTTTGGTATATAGCACTTTCCGCTTATTTCTGTTCTGTAATCGGGTATCTCGTATGCAAGGTAGCCAAGGTGTATAAGGTAGGTGAACACATCGTCCTTGGTCTCAAATGAGTCCATTGTGTTCACAAAAGTGCGGATATTAACCTCAACCTTGCCGCCGCCTATCATTGTAATTACATCATCTTTTATGCCCTTGAAGTTCATCAGTATGTAGAGCCTTAGTGCGTCAAATGAGCCTGTCTGTGTCCAATAACTGCCAAACTTACGGCAGTTCATAGCCTCCACCACTGACTTAGGGTTGAATATCTCTTTTATATCGTTAAGGCTGTAGCCATCATACCACCTTCTGCACTCATCGTAGTCCATTCCGTACTTTTTGCACAAACCCTCTGTCTCTTCTGCCGTAAAGCCCACAAATTCAGTAAGATTCCTTGGCTCCACCATAGAATACTCTGTAAACAGATTAAGTTTAGACTGGATTTTATCTCTGACTATAGGCAAAATTCCTGTGAGGTATGCAAGTTGGATGGCTGGGGCAAGGGTTGAGTTCTTAAACATACCGTTTAGGAATGTAAGATACTCTTTAAGCAGTGCGTCCTCCTTCTCCCTTACAAGCACATCGTACTCATCTATT
>JAZLHT010000071.1:0-14676 GCA_045616965.1 Candidatus Enterocola sp. | reverse complement strand
GTGCACCATTGCAGACTTTTTAGGTGCCGTTCTTGCAGGCATACTGCTATTTAGTCAAAGACATGTGTTCAATGTGGCTGAGCCTATATATAAACCATCTGATTTATAACATATTATCATGATGAGTAAGATTTTTATTTGGTTAAAGATAATACGACCGCAAACACTATTTGCATCTATCTGCCCTGTGCTTGTGGGACTAATTATAACACCATGTATATCAACATCGTACGCCATAATAACACTATTATGCGCCATATCACTACAGGTGCTGTCAAACCTTATAAACGACTATTATGACTACGTAAGAGGCTCCGATAAAAAAGGGCGTGTAGGGTTCAGCAGAGCATTGGCAGAAGGCATTGTAAGTAAAAGACAGATGCTCACCGCCTGCATAATAACCTTGTGCATATCCATATTTTCAGGTCTATATTTGGTGCTGCGTAGTGGCATTCCAATACTAATAATAGGTATGTCCGCCATATTTTTTGCATGGCTGTACACCGCCACTTCACACTCGCTCTCCTATCTTGGCATTGCAGATATATTTGTGTTCATTTATTACGGTGTAGTTGCCACGATGGGAACCCAATATATACAGATTTTGAACTTTACAGAACAAGCGTTTTGGGCAGGAAGCGTATGCGGACTTATATCCATGTGTGTGCTTATAACCAACAATTTGCGTGATATAGAAGATGACAAGGCTGCCGGCAAGCGTACATTCCCAGTAAGATTTGGCAAGAACGCTGGCGAGTTAGGATACCTTGTTGTAATTCTGCTTACACCTCTATTCTCTTATATGGCATTTGGATTAAATTGGCAAATGCTTATTGTAGTGCCTGGATTGGCACTATTCTATAAGGTGTATAAAGCAACAGGCAAGGAGTACAACAAATGCCTGCTCTTAGCCGGAATACTAAACTCAATTTATGTAATACTCTGCTTATGTTGAACAAATCTAATATAGGGTCATTATTTGACAGGATAGCAAATCATTATGACGCACTTAACCATATATTGTCATTAGGAATTGACAAATCGTGGCGTAAAAAAGCAGTTAAAGGAATGTCTTGCCATAATTCCTTACTCGATGTAGCCATAGGTACCGCCGATTTAACCATAGAGATACTAAGACAAGGCAAAGCCAATTCAATTACAGGCATTGACTTATCTGAACAGATGATGAATATAGGCAAAGAGAAAGTGGCTGCCAAAGGATTTGCAAGCAAAGTTAATTTTCTGTATGACAACGCTTTACAAATGAGCATAGAGAGCAGCAGTTTTGATGCTGTAACATCATCATTCGGTGTCAGAAATTTCTCCGATTTAGACAAAGGACTGTCAGAAATGTATAGGGTGCTTAAACCTGACGGAGAGCTTATGATACTTGAACTCTCCTACCCGTCTAACCCTGTATTAAGGTTTGGCTACGATATGTATTTCTCTCATATTCTGCCTTTTATAGGTAAAACAGTAAGCCACGATAAATCCGCTTACACCTACCTTAATAAGAGCGTAAAACATTTTATTTGGGGTAAAGAAATGTGCAACCACCTATCAAGCGTTGGCTTTAACAATGTCTCATACAAGCCCCTAACATTTGGAATAGCAACCATTTACAGAGCTGTAAAGTCCTAAGTCCCTTAATTCATCAATTAGTTTTTCTGGGGATTCAAATTTTATGGTTCTTATACCTATGGCCTCCGCCGATGCGGTATTTGCAGGGTTATCATCAATAAAAATGCACTCTGATGCCTTCAGATTAAACTTTCTTAGCAATTCATAATATATTTCAGCATCGGGTTTAAGCATTTTTACATCGCCAGAGATAATATACCCGTCAAGCAGTTTCTCAAACTCAAAACCATCTTTAACTCTATTAAAAGTCTCTCTTGCCCAATTACTTAACCCTAACACCCTATATCCTTTTGACTTTAGTTCCCTTATCAGGTCTGTCATACCTGGCAACTCCTTACCCACCATCTCAACCCATCTACCAAAATACATAAGTATCTCTTTCTCCCATTCAGGATACCTGGCTATCAGTTCTGTCTCAGCCTGTTTGATAGACTTGCCTTTATCCACCTCACCATTCCAAGCCATTGTACATATATTGGCAAGGAACCAATCCGCCTTCTCCTTTCCGCCAAAGTATGAGTCATACACATAATGTGGGTTCCAATCCACAAGCACTGCCCCAAAATCAAATATTATGTTCTTAATAGCCATAACTACACTATATCATTATTGTTTTGCAAATATAATATTTTGGCACGATATTTGATGTAAAAATAGTAGATTATTAACCTAAAACATTTTTACTATGGGAGCAACGTTACTAATTTTGGCAGTCCTGACACTCCTTATTGATAGTGTCGGGTGGAAAAGATTTATTTGGTTCATATCAATTGGTTACGGCTACAGTATTTCAGCCATTGCCATTGCACTTGTAATTATGCATTTCAATGCACTTACATGGACCACTGCTGTGTTATGCGGTCTGATGGCATTTTACGGATGCCGATTGGCTACCTATCTGTTAATTAGAGAGTTGCAAAGTACTAATTATAAACAGACTGTTGACCTTGATGCCAAAAATAACAGCGATTACTCAAAAGGTGTGTTGTTCGCAATTTGGATTAGTTGCGTTATTTTGTATCTGTGCCAGATGTTTCCCCTTATTGTAAGAATACAGAATGCAGCAGACGGTCTTCCCGATACACAGATTACTGCTTATATTGGAATTGCTATTGCTGCTTTTGGCATTTGGATGGAGATGTGGGCTGACAAGCAAAAGAACGATGCAAAAAAGATTAATCCCAAAAGATTTGTAGATACAGGACTTTACAAAATTGTGCGTTGTCCTAATTACTTAGGTGAAATTTTAGTGTGGACTGGCATATTTATCAGTGGCATAGGTTGTTACCTCACTTGGTGGCATTGGGTACTTGCTCTGCTTGGATACATTGGAATTATATACATAATGTTCAGCGGTGCCAGAAGATTGGAGTTAAGGCAAGATATAAACTATGGTGCAGACCCCGAGTATCAAGCCTATAAAAAGCGGATTCCTATTTTAATACCTTTTTTACCATTACATTCAGTGTCCAAATACAAATGGCTGAAAGGCTAAAACTCTACAGATAATCCTGTATAAATTTGCTCTATGCGGTCTCCAAGAGCGTTTTTTAGAATATTGAACGGACGCTCACCTGTACAGTGACCTGTGTAAATTTTTTGCACATCAAGTGCTTTTAACTTTGCGGCAAGACTCTCCACTCTTTTGTCGGGCAACATAAATAGGTGGAAGCCCCCTATAAGAGCATAAATCTTATCATCAGGGAATGTCTGGTTTATCTCATTTATAATATTATCTGCCCCTGCATGAGAACAACTGTTCAGCACTACAAGCCCTTTATCTGTCTTAAACACAAGACTTTGCTCATGACTGAAATCATCGGGTCTAAAGCCACAATCACACTTTACTGCAAAATGGGCATCTTTGCCCACCTTATCAAGTCCAGCGGTCTTATGTGGAATAAGACATACCCCTTCTGAAATCTCAATATCACCACAAGCATACTGAATGCGGTCTGCATATCTTGAAAGCATACCCTTTTTCAGCCCTATGTATTTTCCAAAAATCCAATACTTATGATAGCAATTTTCTGCTACAGCCTTACGCATAAAGCACTTAGCCTTGCTGTTTGCATCAAAAAAAGCAGACAACCCGTTGCCATGGTCATAATGGGCATGAGAAAGTATGGAATAATCAACGTCTGTAATCTTAATGCCTAATGTAGAGGCGTTTTGCAGAAACTTGTCAGATTGCCCTGCATCAAGCAGAAATTTATTTCCGTTATACTCTATATAGATGCAAAGCCCCCACTCTGGCAGCAGAGAGACATCTTTAGTGTTATTATCTACAAGAATTGTAAGTTTCATACCTTAATCTCTCGTACCTTAATAAAAAAGCAACCCGCTCAGGTTGCTTTTTGTGACCTCGGTGGGGCTCGAACCCACGACCCATTGATTAAGAGTCAATTGCTCTACCAACTGAGCTACGAAGTCATTACACAAATGATTGCTCATTTTTAACGGGTGCAAAGATACATAAAAATTTTTACATACAACAATGTAAAACCTATTTTTTGTAAAAAAATAATAAGATAACAGAAAAAGGTGTGCAAGTGTTAAAATCACTGATGAAAAGTATCAGCACCCACTCCGGCGTTCTCCACGCCCCACGCTTAGCCTTAGCTACTCTATCCACAATTTGTCCCATCTATCTTTTGAAGGCACTCCTTTTAATGGATTTTCAAATGCTTCGTATTTGTTTTCCACCTTATCTACACCACTCCCATTAATCCACTCCAGTCTTAGACTTACAGCATTGGTATCTTTTACAGGAGTGCTCCTATACCAGTGATTTTGATACCAATCATTACTCTGCTTTATAAGTGCTATAACTTCTTTTTTTGTTAATATGTAGTATTGAAAATCTGTCTCCAGCTTTTTTTTGTTTACATACACGAACACCCATGGACCAACCACCTTTTTATCAACCAAGTCTGTGGATGCATCTTTTACTTGTAATCCTACAGGAAATTTCTTTTCAACACATGTTTTAACTTGAACCAGAGCAACCTGACCCGTATCTCCATTTCTACAGATAAGGTCATAGTGAGCAACATTGCTAACTGTCATATTTGCAAGAACTGCATCATGACCTAATGACATTATATTGGCAGCCACAAGCATCTCTCCTATAGTACCAAGACTAGATTTCTTTATATCATCAGCAATTTTCATTATTACATATAAATGAATTGGTTATATTCAGTAAAAACAAATAGTAATTGAATACA
Source organism: Candidatus Enterocola sp. (assembly GCA_045616965.1). GTDB lineage: Bacteria > Bacteroidota > Bacteroidia > Bacteroidales > Paludibacteraceae > Enterocola. The sequence continues at coordinate 9,805 of JAZLHT010000071.1, read as the reverse complement.
CACAATATAAAAGTACAGAAGTTACAAACAAGTACAATCCAATTTTTTCCAATACTTTAAAAAGTTTTACACCTTTCTGTTTCTTTTTTGCAACTTGTCCTAATAAAGAATCAACAAAATCGGAACAAATCTGTTCTTTCCTTATGTTATTTGCATAAATCGGAGCATAGGCACTAATAACTAAACAAACTAAACTTATAGCACATAATATTTTGGATACGGCACCAATAATATTAACACAAAAACAATTACAATCTTTAGTAGATACAACAACTGCACCAAGAAACACCCCAACTACAGCAATTAACACACCACGAAATTCTCTTTTTAGCTTTATACCATTATTAACTATTTTAGTGGCATCCTCAGCAAAATTCCTTATAAGTTCTTTGTCTGTTTCCATAAGATTTATATTTAATCTTTTATTGTTACTTGACCAGACATTAAGAGAGGAAGTAATTGATTACGTAATGACATTAGCTGAGATTTTTGACTCATATTTACCATACATAAATCGAGCATACAATTGACCTTCATTTCAAATTGAGTTACAATATTCAAGTGATTAGCATCAGGTACGCATATCTTACTCTGATTCAAATGATCAGACGTGATGTGACCCATTGTGGTTTTTCTGGAATCCGCTATACTTTTAAACACATCAATATAACCACGCAATTGAAAATACACATAATATTTTGTAAACTCATTAATAGGAAGAACCTTGAAAATATGCTGGTTTAACCCTCCATTACCACCAGACCAGATTATAACCTCTAAAGACGCTGACCAAGAAAACAAAATGTCTCCATTATATACTTTTACTGCATCTGAGATATCTTCTTTAACAAATTCTGTAGATTCTGATAGTCCATTATGCATTTCAGCTATTTTTATCACAGGTAGTTTACGCTTGTCATTTGTAGGTCTAAATTTTTGGCAAGCTAATCCATTCGTAAAACTTGCAATAGATGGTAGATTGACAATTTCCCACCCTTCAGGGATTTCCCGTTTGAGTTTTTCATTCCAAACCATTTTACCACCGCTACTCTTGTAAGGGCGACCATTTTCATCTGGAAAATCAAACTGCACAAACCAATAGTCATAGAGTTGCTTTGCCATTGCTTCTAACAAAGTATTTGTACGCTTGTTTAATGCAATTTTTCTATCTATATGAGAAAAAATATTACCAATTCTTTCCTGCTCACTTATATCAACAATAGGTACAGGGAAAGAGCGGATAATATCTTCTGAAATTGTATAACGTTGACCACTTCCTGTTGCATTATTGGCAAAATACTTTTTAGCATACTCAGTATTTAGCAACGCATTTAGATACTTGCCACATAAATCTCCCTTATGCGGTGTTATTAATGCACAATGATAACCAAGTAGCACATCTTCAAAATCATCAGCTATATATGTTGGAATGCCAATATCAAATCTTGTTTCACTATCTTTTGTAATAGCAACCTGACCTTTTTGCAATGTAAATTTTTCAATCTCTGCATTTTTTGCAGATGCGTGCATAAAAGAATCATACATATCCTTACCCACAGCCCAATTGTAATACACATCAACAAAGTTGCATAATTTAACATAGGATTCTCCATCCTTTGTCTTTTTATCAACTCCACTAATTATTACATCTGCAATCTCTCCAAGTTTAACTGTTTTCATAAATTAAATTTGAGATTTTTGAGTTCTTTCACTATCTGTTCTTCTAACACACGACTATTATTAAAGTTTTCTTCCAACTCCGCAGTAAATTTAGTTAAACGATTATTAAACTCTTCTTCCGTAATGTCCACATAATCAATTTTAACATCAAAATACTGCCCTGCAGAAAGTGAGTTACCTTTTTCTTTTATCTCATCGTATGAAATCACAACAGAAAAATCATCAACAGCTTCCTTGTTTCGGAATGTTTTAACTATCTGTTCTATTTCAGGGTCTGTTAGTCTGTGCTTTTTAAGTCCGTTATCCTGATAATCCTCTCCCATCTTGGATGCATCAATAAGCACAACTTTATCATTATTACCAGATTTATCAAGAAAAAGTACAGATACATTTGTGCCTGTATTAGCAAACACATTTGATGGCATAGATATACAACCATAAACTATTTTTTCATCAACTATTGTTTGCAGTATTTTACTCTCCACCCCTGATTTTGCTGTAATAAAACCTGTAGGTACCACTATGGCACCCTTACCACCTACGGCTATTGAGTTAATAACATGTTGTAAAAAGCAAGTATATATAGCCATTGATTCCTTTTTTTTAGCAGGAATAGATGGAACTCCAGCCCAAAACCGTATTGAGTCAGCACTCAATGTTCCTCTATAATCAGAAAAATCAAGTTTGAACGGTGGGTTGCTAACAACAAAATTAAATTTTTTAAGTGTGCCATCTGCATTCTTGTGCATCGGATTAAGCAATGTATTGCCCTTAACGATGTTTTGAATACTATCAACCAATCCGTTGAGAATAAGATTTAGTCTTAGCATTTGTGATGACTTTTGACTAATATCCTGGCTGTAAATTGTGCAGTTGCTAAACGAGCCTTCTGCATTATTTACATTAAGTTGATGGGCAAGAGCCATAAGCAGTGTGCCAGAACCTGCAGAAGGGTCGTAACATGTCTGACTTGTTAATGTTGGATTATCACCCACAAGCAATCTTGCCATAACCGTTGCTATAGATTTAGGTGTGTAATACTCTGCATAGTTACCACCACCTGCTGTGTTATAATCTTTTATAAGATATTCAAAAACATCTGAAAAGAAATCGTAATGTTCACAAAAAGCATCTTCAAAAGAGAAATCTGCCATTTTTGTTATAAGTGATTTTGCAAAGTTGTCTCTTTGATCCTCTTCCTGTATTAGAGTAGTTAGCTTGTCAAAAATTGTTATCCTTGACTCTCCTACACTTGCCATTGAAAAAATACTTGCATTTATATTGGCAATATCAAGCATAGTACCATCAAAAGTATCTGAAAACTGAGACTGGTCTTGAGCATTATAAAGATGTTCAAGTGTATGGCAGGGTTTGAATTTTGGTGTATTTGACGGAAGGTAAGACCAAAGATCCTCTACTTCATCATCTGTAAATGTATCATATTCTTTATCCCAATACTCTTTTGAAGAAAGACGTTGCCCGTATACTTGTGAATGTTTTGCTTCTAAAGCAAATTTATCATTAAGAAACTTATATAGGAACATTTGTACAATTATTTTGTACTCATTACCATCACCACCCATTCCAAAAGCACTACAAGTTGCTTTTAATCTGTCAATAAGGTTTATTGTCTTTTGTTTTATTTGTTCATTCATATTGTATTATGCTATATCTCCTCTTAGTGAGTTTAGTTGTGTGTAGTATTCTGATGCTATTTGATTCCTTATGAATTTTCTGTCTTCTATATTTGCGGTGATATGTAAATCAATCAATTGGTTACTTACATGCGAGAGAATATCCTGTTCAAAAGCATCTTCATGTTCCATTATTCTAAAATTGTGGAATATAATATCGTCAATCCAATCCTTTATGCGGTTCATTCCTTCTACTATCTCGTATTCGTTAGCTGATATTATTGGTGCTTCGCCTTGTTGTCTGCGTTGCTCATTCTGTTCCCGTATCCGCTTGTGAATACGAGTAAATCCCTCATCGTTTCTATATTTAAGTTTTAATGATTCATTAAGCCTGTTTATTTCCTTAATCTTTTTCATAACATCATCCATATACCCTATTTTTTCTTTGGCGTCTGCTGTATCTTTGGGTGTAAAACCTTTCTCTTTGAAATACCTGCGGAACTCATCTATAAGATTTACGTATTTCGGCTCTTTTTGGTCAAAGTTACGCTCAAATTCAGCCATAACTTTTAGCTCTCTATCCTTAATGTCGTTGTCAATAATAGTCAGTTGTTCTTGACCTTTATTTATGAACTCATATGTAATTTGACTTAAAATAATGTTTACCATATCACCAACTTCACTACCATGCTCAAACTGTTCTTGCTGATTAAGTCTATCAATTCTTTTATTTACAACGGTTAATAATTCAGGGATTGTACCAACAGAAAGTGTATTGTATTTCTCCTTTAATTCATCATCGCCGTATGCTCGAATTTGATTGCCAATTGCTTTTGCTGTTTCAAGATTTTTTCTTATTTCATAAAGAGTTGCCCTATCTTTAATTTCGTCTAAGTGAGAACTAAATATTTCTGCGTTTTCACATGGATAACTAAACATCGTTATCTTTATAGATTTTAACTTTTCTATTATTGTATCTTTGTTTTCAATAATAGCCTCTCCAAGTGCTATCGTAGATTCCAATTTTGTTTCATCATCAATCTCACACTTATTCAATTCCCTAAGATACTCGTTATTTGTATCCTCAAAATTTTGCTTTATATCTGCAAAATCAACCACATATCCGTATTCAAAATTTTTATATGGACGGTTTACTCTTGTCAGCGCTTGCAAAAGGTCGTGACCCGTCATTTTACGGGTAAGATATAGCCTTTTCAGTCTATTGGCATCAAAGCCTGTAAGTAACATTTTGTTAACTATAAGAATGTCTATATCTTGTGTCCTCTTAAAAGAAGTTATTATTTGTTTCCTCTCAAGTTTATCTCCCTCATCATGTAAAATAAGTCCGGCAACCAGTGGCTTGGGTTTATTTTTCAGATGTTGTGAATATGAATTGAAGAACATAAGTGCAGAATTTGCCGCATTGTTTTGTATGTGCTGCAATGTTTCATATTCATAAAAGTCAGCAATGTTTTGTGGTGCCTCGTGTTGCTTGAATAATTCATAAAGCTGTTTTGCCTGTGGGTTTGTCTCGCAAACAATCATTCCACCAACTGTCTTATCTGCTTTTGCAATCCTAAATGTTCTAAAGTCTTCTACTATATAATCAATAAGAGCATTCAAATAATTTTCAGATTCTATTATTTCAGATTTATCTATATCACCTTTTTTTATTTGAGGATTATTCTTTTTAGCTTCATCAAGAAGAGATTTTAGTTTTTCTTTATAGACAGTTTCTATATCTTCTCGCATAAGTTTTAGCGTATAACCATCTGCTATTGACTTGTCATAATAATATTTATCTATGTAACCACCAAACACTTTCCATGAAGCTCTTTCATCTTTTAACAATGGTGTTCCAGTAAGAGCGATTTTTATTGAGTCTTTATCTGCATCAAATAAGTTAGCAAGGAACGAACCCGTAGGATTGTACCCACGATGGGCTTCATCAATAAAAAATATTCTCTGCAAATTTATTCCGTATGGATTATGAATCTCAACTTTTTGATGGTCTTCCTTAAATTTCTGAATATTCACTACCATTATTTCTAATTTGCCATTGTTGTTTTCAGTGCCTACACTATTCTTGAAATCTTCCATCAATTTTTCTCTACTTTCAGCAGTACGCACAGGAAGTCCTCTTGCCACAAACTCATCCATAGCCTGTTCCATCAAATCCAAACGGTCAACTATAAAATAAAATTTTGGAACAATATTTTCTTTTGCAAAAAAATCGGTAAGCACTTTGACTGTGTAATATGCCAATGCTGTTTTTCCACTACCTTGTGTATGCCATATAATACCGGATTTAATGCCTGATTTGATTGCGTTTTTTATTGCAACCGATGCAAACATTTGCTGGTACCGCATTATATGTTTTTCTTCCACTTCAATTTTTGTTCCATCTGCCCTTTCTTCTGTTTTATTAACATACGCTATACCATACCTGAGTATATACAAGAATCTATCTTTGCTAAGTAATGATGATAAAATTCTATTAGTTGGAGTTGTTGGCTTTTTGTTTGTTTGGTATTCTGGTAATTGAGTAAGAACAATTTTATTGTGAGCCCTCAAAATAAGCCCTTCCGTTTTAGTATTATAATCTTTAAGGCTTAATTTGCTGTAAAACGATTCTGATTGTTCTCTAAAAACATTAAAAAATATATTTGATTTTGTGTTTGTTGCATAAAAAGCACCAGAAATTGGCACCCGATTTTCATTATCATACTCTTGATTATTTGAGAATATCATCAGTTGTGTGACATTCAAAAACGAGCGAAAATGCTTATTTTGCATCCTAACATTCATTCTGTTACGCTCTGCTAAAATTCCATCCCGGTTGTTTGGTATCTTAACTTCAATAAATGCCAATGGCATTCCATTTATAAAGCATGTGATATCCGGTCTGAAATTATCTCCGCTTTTTTCATCCTTACATGTAAACTCGTCCGTACAATGCCATTCATTGTTATTAATATTTTCAAAATCTATGAATCTAATGCCACTATTGCTACTTATAACATTATAGAAAACTTTTCCTAATTCATCATCTTTAGCAAGCCTGACGATTCTATCATATTGAATTTTTACCTCCGAATCCGACAATTTAGGATTAAGTCTTTTTATTGAGCGTTTGAAAACATCTGTAAGGATATTTGTTGAGTGATCATAGTTTCCTATTTCAGAAGATGGCATGTAGGTATAACCAAGTCTTTCCAAGTGTACAATTGCAGGAATTTGAACTCTTGTGTTTTCATTAAATGTTTTGCTCATAACATTTCAATATTATTTATACAAAAATAAGTTATTTTTCATTTATTTACAAATTAAAATGCAAAGCATAACTTTTTTATGCACTTTTAAGACAATTTTACAACTAAAAGTTATAAAAAACAGGTGTTACTTAAGGAGGTCTCTGCACCCACGCATGGTAAGTGGGTAGAGTCTAAAATGGTCACAGACCATTTTAGAAGGGATAGCCGCCATCACAGAGGCGGCGTACCTCTGTAGTAACACCTGTTTTTATTTTTGCACTTTTATGACAATTTGATAATCAGTAAGTTATATGTAATTTTATTTGGTGGTTACTGTAAATTTCAGTATCTTTGCATATTCATAAAATTACAGATAGTCTATGAAAAACAAGAATAACAATAAATGCTACAAAATAGGCAGAATAAAATTTAAATCATGGCAAAACAAGGTGCTGAAAGCATTGGATATAATCATCTACGATTCGGAGCTAATACATATTTACAATAGGCACAAAGAGCAGTTGGAAAAAATAGGAATGACACCAATAGATTTTGTTAAGTTTATAATAGCCAACTACACCGAAATTAGAAAGGGGAACAATGATTCCTACTTGTTAGTGGTTTTACGCCCTCATGTATCTAATGTTGCTGCTGTAAGGTTAATGTGTGTTGATTCCAATGGAAAAGAGTGCTATTTAATAAAAACAGCGACTCTGTACAACACAGAATCGCTGTTAAAGAAAAAATTATTATGTGCTAACGACCACTAAAGTGTTACCTTTCAAATTAGCCTATAGACTGTCCTTTGCTTCTATAGTTCTGTACCATCTAAATCAAATATGCAAAGGCATGATTTAGAGAGTGGCTGAAACATAATAACACTACAAAGTTACAACTTTTTTTCTAATTGCAAATTATTTTCAACTGATTTATTGCGTTTATTGCGTTTGTTATTTCTGTTTGATAGCCGCCATCACAGAGGCGGCATACCTCTGTAGTAACACCTGTTTTTATTTTTGCACTTTTAAGACAATTTGATAATCAGTAAGTTAAGTGGAATTTTATTTGGTAAATACTGCAAAATTCAGTATTTTTGCATATTCGTAAATCAAGAAATATAATGGATATGGAAAAACAACCACACATCTATACGGTAAGAGGTAAAAAGGTGGTGATAGACCGAGACCTAGCGGTGGCATTTGGTGTAGAGACCAGAGTAATTAATCAGAACGTTAAAAGAAATGCTGTATTGTTTGTAGATGACAGAGTGTTTCAATTAACCAAAGAAGAGTGTTTGACATCACAAATTTTAGGTTCAAAATCACAGGCTGTGATTTTGAACAGTGGCAGAGGAAGCAACTTAAAACACCTTCCTTTTGCTTTTACAGAGGTAGGTGTTCAGGTGCTGAAAACTCTTATGAAAAGCAGTGTGGATATTGACTTTTCTGATGAGCCACCACTACCTGCTGTTTATGAAGAATCGTGGAATGAAGGCACTGTGGTGCTGTATCAGCCTAATAAAGATATAAAAATTGATGTGCGTGTTGAGAATGAGACGGTGTGGCTTGCGCAAGAGCAAATGGCACTGCTTTTTGGCACAACACAACCAAATATTGCAATGCACATACGCAATATTTTTGATGACGGAGAACTTGAAATCGGGGCAACTTATAAGGATTTCTTATATGTTCAAACAGAAGGTGGAAAGCAGAAAAACAGATATATTAAAATCTATAACTTGGATATGATTATATCTGTAGGATACAGAGTAAACACACGCAATGGTATTGCTTTTAGGCAATGGGCTACTAAGGTACTTAAACAGCATCTTATGCACAAAGGCTCATTTGAACATAGAGTGCAACTAATTGAAAACAACATAAAAGCCATTGAGCAACAGCAACAAAAGAACACAAATGATATTTCTGATATAAAGGAGCAAGTTAAATTTGTAGTTGATACCAAACTCCCACCTGTTGAAATGATATTTTATGAGGGAGAGAACTTTAAGGCGTACGATTTTCTGTGTACTCTGATAGAGTCCGCTCAAAAAAGAATCGTGCTGATAGATAACTACATAGACAGAAAAACACTTATGATGCTCAACAAACGGGCAAAAGGAGTCTTAGCAACTGTATATACCAATCCTAAAAATCTATCAGACCCACAAATACAATTAGATTTAGCAGAAGCAAATAAAAAGCGAGAGGCACCGCTAATTAATGTATTGGAGATTAAAGATGACCACGATAGATTTCTTATCATAGATGAAACCGTATATCATCTTGGTCCGTCTGTAAAAGACGCTGGTGTTAAGCGGTGTGCGGTAATAAAAATGGTTTCAGCACCAAATAACATTCTGAAAGATTTAACTTAAAGCAAAAAATATACAAAAACATTTGCACTTTTATGACAATTTTACAACTAAAAGTGTTATAATTTTAGTGCTCATGATGTGGTTATATGGTGTACCCTTAATGAGGCGTTGTTACCCGTGACACGTGCACGGGAGGGACCCATAGTGGTCACAGACCACGTATGGGAGGGACTCAGCCCATCACAGAGGGCTGAGCCCTCATAAGGGTATATCATATAACCACCACAAAAATTTCGTGATTTAAAAATGTCTTAAAAACCAATAGCACAGCAGTGTTCTATAACAATTTTTACCCCGATGGCTATGAGGATTACGCCACCAAGCACTCCAAACTTAAATTTTATGGTTTTTCCAAGCCATGTACCTAAAAAAGAGCCTATCAATGACAGAAGGAAACTGCCTATAGCAATAATTATTATACCTTCCACCAAACTGTCAGGATATGACAGAAACACCAAACCCGATGCCAAAGCATCAATGCTTGTGGCAAATGAGAGCAGCACAACCGAGCCAAATCCGTAGGAATAGCTGTTTGAAGATTTTTCTTTTTCCGGCTTAATATCCTCTATTATCATCTTAACCCCTATGGCTACAAGCATTGCAAATGCTATCCAATGGTCAAAAGTGTTTATGTAGTCTATAAAACCATTGCCTATAAGATAACCTATTAAAGGCATACCGCCCTGAAATAGCCCGAACATAAATGCCATAAATAGCACCCAACCCCACTGCAACCTGCCTACAATAGCAGATTTGGCAACAGAAACTGCAAAACAGTCCATTGCCAAACCAAGAGACAGAAATATGAGAGTTATGATGTCCATCATAAGAGGGTCAAGGGTCAGGGGTCAAGGGTCAAG
>JAZLHT010000070.1:0-52633 GCA_045616965.1 Candidatus Enterocola sp. | reverse complement strand
ACCATCATATCGGGGTAACGCCTTATTGGTGATGTAAAGTGGGTATAGTAGTCAAACGCCAATCCGTAATGACCTATGTTGTCTGTACTATATATGGCTTTTGCCATAGAGCGTAGAGTCACTGTCTCTATCAGGTTCTGCTCTCTGGTGCCCACCACTTTACTAAGCAGCCTGTTTATTGATTTTGAAACCTCAATACGCTCCCCATCTGGTTTTAATTTATAGCCGAATTTACTGATGAATGCTGACAAATTCTGAAGTTGGAAACGGTTTGGCTCATCGTGGATTCTATAGACAAAGGTTTTTGGTTTCTCATTTTTCTTTACCCTGCCTATGGTCTCTGCTACGGTACGGTTTGCAAGCAGCATGAACTCCTCCACTAAGTTATTGGACTCTTTTGCCTCTTTGAACCATACGCTTATGGGCTTGCCTGATTCATCTATCTCAAACCTTACCTCTACACGCTCAAATGATATGGCTCCATCGCTGAACCTCTTGTCTCTTAATATCTTAGCCAATTCATTCAGGACAAGAACCTCTTTACTGTAATCTCCTGTGCCACTCTCTATTATAGACTGTGCATCCTCGTATGTGAAACGGCGGTTGCTGCGTATCACCGCCTTGGTTATCTTATTGCTTTTAACCTCCCCTTTAGGTGTTATCTCAAATATGATAGAATATGTCAGTTTGTCCTCGTCGGGGCGTAGTGAGCATACCATATTGCACAGTTTTTCAGGTAACATTGGTATTGTGCGGTCCACCAAATAGATTGATGTGGCACGTGTGTAAGCCTCTTTATCTATAGCATCGTCCGGCTTTACGTAGTGGGTTACATCTGCTATATGCACTCCAACCTCATAGTTTCCGTTGGCTAACTCCTTGATTGATAACGCATCATCAAAGTCTTTGGCATCTTTAGGGTCTATGGTGAATGTTACTACATCTCTGTAGTCAAGCCTGCGGGCAATCTCATCGTCTGTAATGGTTATGTCTATCTTAGCGGCTTCCGCCTCCGCCTCTTCAGGATATTTTCCGGGTAGTTTGAACTCTACAGCATCCTCCTCTGTCTGGCGGCTCTTTTTAGGGCTGTGGTCTGCACGCACCTCTACCTTCTCCTTTTTGAAGAACTTTTTAGACCTTAATTGTTGCTGTTTCTTATGTTTTTTCTTCTTAGTCATAAACGCTTCTTGTCCTTAAAAGGACAAAGGTACGGATTTTTTGTGAAAAAATATCACTTTACGGCTATTTATATATCAACCTTACAAGAACATTTCCTACAATGCCTAATGTTTTGGCTGAAATATGGTCTGGGGTATCGTGTGTGGTGTGCCATGTTTCTGGGAACCCGATACCCGGCTTGTAGTCTATAACATCTATGCATGGTATGCCTGCAAGGGCGTTTACGTAGTAGTGGTCATCTGTAATGGCACCGCCTTGCTGATTTATGAAAACATCTGAATAGCCCGCTTTTTCTGCCTCGTTCCATACCAAATCCACTATATCAGATGCATAGTACTCTGAGACCCGCTCTCTGTAAAAGGCGGCATTGGGGTCGCCAACCATATCAAGAAGTATGCCGAATCTGGGTTTGTAGTCTCTACTGTGCAGGTTTTTAGCCCAATACTGAGATCCTAAACAGAAACTGTTTTCTGCTCTGCTAATTCCATAATCTTCTGAGTCAAAACATATTAAATCTACTCCTATGGTCTCTATGGGGTTTTGTGAAAGGATACGGGCAAGTTCTATCATAACTGCCACTCCGCTGGCTCCGTCATTGGCTCCAAGTACAGGATTGGCGGCATCTTCCTTTAACGCCTCCTCATCACACCAAGGGCGGCTGTCATAATGTGACGCCACGAAAATACGGTTTCTTACATCGGGGTTAAAAGAGGCGATTATATTGGTGGAATGGAGTGTTTTTCCATCATGTGCCTTTAGGTCTGCATCTTGTTTTATGACCTTTAGACCACACTGTTCAAATTTGTAAACTATATAGTCTCTGCACATGTCATGTGCAACTGTGTTTGGAACTCTTGCTCCAAAATCTGTCTGTGCCTTAAGGTACATAAGACAACTGTCTGCACTAAATTCAGGGAACGACTTGGTTTCATCCTGTTCTGTAGTGGCTACAGTATTGGTGCATGCCGCCATCAATAGCGGAAACAACGGTATTATTAAGAAACGTCTTTTCATTTTGGTCTGTTTATGATAGTGTTTATAAAAACTATTATTACATAAAAAGGGTATAGTATGCTTACCGGCAATATGTATGGTATAAGTTTTATGGAGTTCATCTTTACAGCCATATAAGACAGCATATCCAAATCCATCAGCACCTTAACCATCCAAAAGTATAGAATCTTGGGATAAAATGGGGCAAAAAAGAGGATTGTGATAAGAAATATCTGCAATAATAATACCAATACGGCAGTTATGGTTATAGACAGGCTTTTATAGTTTAACGCCTTACCTGCCCATCGGGTACGCTGGTTTAGGAAACTGCATAGCGTATTCTTACCTTTTGTTACAACTATAGCCGCCGCATTTGTTACCGCCACTATGGATTGGTGCGTTTGTTTCATAGCATCAAGCAGGTACATGTCCGCACCATTTGGCTTATCGGCAAGCATATACGGCTTGGACAGACGGTAGCCGTCTGTGGTGAATGCCAAATTAGCCCCTCCGCATATAAGAGGATTGCCAAACATTGCACTTGCTCTTGTAACTATTTGTATGCTAAGAAATTCTGTGGCTTGGAATGGGTATGCCTCACTAATCTTGACAGGTCCTATAAGCATTGAGGCGTTTGTTTTAAGATACTCCATAAACATAGTCTCCACCCATGTTTCAGGCAGTAAGCAGTCTGCATCCGTCAGTAGTATCAGTGAGTTTTCTTTTATGGTATCAACTATGCACCTTATATTCTCATCCTTGCCTTTATGTTCCGACCCAATTAGTGTAAAAGTTTTAAAACTCTCGGTAAAATGGAGTATTTTTGACTTTTGCTCCATTATATTGTAAGTGTTGTCTGTAGAGCCGTCATCTATTAATATAAGGTTAAATCCTTTATACGTTTGGGATTGCATGGCTGTCAGTGTGGACTCTATGTTTTGAGCCTCATTGTAGGCACAGACTATAACATAGATATCTATCATACTGCATGGCTTAAGGAGTTCCCTGTAAGTGTAAGTATAAGGCTCACAAGTGCGATGAGGAATATCAGAGAGCCTGTTATCTTATTAAGTATCCAAAGTCCGCGTATATTGAACTTATTACGGAATGTGCTGGCAAGCAGTGTTATGGTAAACCACCAAGTGGTGGAGCCTATAAGTACGGCTATCATTCCAAAAACATTCTCGTACCAACCTGCAGAATTAACTAAGAACTCCATTCTGGCAAAAAGTCCCAAAAACAGAAATATCATAAGAGGATTGGTTATTGTAAGAGCAAACGATGTTATATATTCCTGAAAATAGGTGCTTGAACTTGTGGATTTGCCTTTTCTTATACGTCTGGTAGGATTCTGGAAGAATATCATAACACCAAATCCCATAATCACTATGCTGCCTACAAGTTGTATAAGGAACTCATGCTGGTTTATGAAATCCATCACAAATGAGAGTCCAAGCAATGCTATAAGTGCATATACAAAATCAGAACTCGCTGCCCCTAACCCTGATACGAATCCCACTCTCCTGCCCTTCTGCAATGTACGCTGTATGCAAAGAATGGCAATAGGACCTACCGGTGCGGAGGTACACAAACCAATAATGAAACCTTGTACTATTGTATTGAACATAAGTAATATGCTATCGGGTTGCAAAGATAATAAATTTTTCTTATTTTTGCAGTCATATAACGGCAATATGGCTACGCAAAAAAATAAAAAGTACTTTATTTCTGACTCTCACTTAGGTAGCAGGGCTTTTGCAGACTCTGACCGTGAACGTGAACAGAAACTTGTAAGATTTCTGGATTCCATTAAAGATGAGGCATCTGATATATATTTCTTAGGTGATATATTTGATTTCTGGTATGAGTATAACCACTATGTTCCTAAAGGGTGCGTGCGTCTGCTTGGTAAAATGGCTGAACTTAGTGACAGTGGTATAAATCTGCACTTTTTTATAGGCAATCATGATATATGGACTTTCGGCTATTTAGAGAAGGAGATTGGAATGAAAGTCTATGGAGCATACGATATTCAGATGCTTGACGGCAAGAAATTCTTTCTTAGCCACGGCGATATGGTGGGATACCGCCCGTTCTCGGTACACCTGATGCAGAAAATTTTTCACTGCAAGGCAATACAGCACCTATATAGTGTTATTCACCCATCGCTATCAATGAAATTCGGGTATTGGTGGTCCAAAAACAACCGCCTTGTAAAACATACTCAGGAGAGCGCCCGATATTTAGGTGAGGATAAGGAGTTTCTTGTTCAGTTTGCAAAAGAGACTCTTAAAAAAGACCCTACTATAGATTTCTTTATATTCGGACACCGCCACGTAGTGCTTGATTTGCTGCTGCGTGATAACAAACGTGTGGTTTATTTGGGCGATTGGATAGACAAATTCTCTTACGGAGAGTGGGACGGCGAGAATTTTGAACTCAAAATATATGAGTAACAAACGAAACCTGCCCATTAAGGGGTGGATTCCGTTTGTTACTCAGTATATTATTTTTGGCAGTTATTATACTCATCTACAAGATGAATGAAATCATTACCCTTTTTAAAACTGTGGCTCTTATCATTCAGATATTTTACCACATCAGGACAATCCTTAAAATATAATGAACCTGCCTTACGTAGCACAGACTCTCTATTGACCGCATCACTATAATACAAGTCCACGCCATATTTGTCTCCCATACGGCAACATCCGTAAACAGTTGCCATAATTCCATTACCTCTTGATACCTGATAGTAATACAGAGCCACCTTTTCAGTTTTTGGATTTGTTAGGAAATATATCCAACCTAAACTTTTTGAAGGTTTGTAATTGCCTTTAACCGCTTTTGTAACCTTAACAGTAGGCATTCCGGAGATAATCACCGTGTCACCATTTTCCACAAATGTGGCAAACAACACCTCTGAAGATTTGACACTAACACTCTTGTCATTAGGATTAAGTTTATACTTAAATGTACCAAAAATGTTACTGTAAGCAGTACATTCTATAGACTTTCCGTTTACAAAATCCAACAGACAAGGACTATAATTGTCTGAAGCACACACGCTACCCGCACACACTACGGCAGATAACACAAAAAACACAATTTTTTTCATATATTAAAAATATTAGGATTGTACATAAATTCACCATACGTAAACAACACTGACACTAAAACCGTGATTAGGCATTTTAAAATCCTTTATTGCCATTTTTACCGTTGGGGCTATTCTATACACATACTCACACCCAATGGCTATCATGTTGTTACCTTTGAATTGATATCCGAATTTGAATCCACCTTTAGCCACCCCAAAAATAGACGCTCCATATTTACCGTCCGCCGCCCTCTCCCCAGGCACCATATTGAAACCACAACCAGCCGTAATATAAGGATCAATAACGAAACTATTTAAACAAATAGGGAGTTGACCCCCTATAGAAAACTGTGTGCCAAATCCATACAAAGTATTATTTGACAGTTTTTGACTTTTTTCTTCTTTGTAATGAAACCCTTGCACGCCTGCCTCTACATCAAACATACCATAGAAACAAAATATTCTGGAATAATCCAAATAAAAGCCTGGACCTTGAACATTATCTACAGGAACGGAAAAACTGACCCCTATCATATTATCCCACACAGGCTCAAACAAACCATATTTTTTCCTACCTACTGAAACGTCTCCTAATTTCTTCTTTTTCTTTGAATTACCTATATTTACGTTGGACAATTTCCAATTTCCTGATTCCATTACCCACTCACACTCAATAACATCCTTTTTAACATTGTAGGTCACTATGCCAGTGTCACCGTTTTCGCTAACTGACGAGGATGTAAACTGATCATATTCCTTAAATTTATCACGCAAATTTACAGCAATCAACTCCTGCAATCCTAAAATAGGATTTCCATTACGAATTTCATTACCTATAGACGGAGTCATACCACGCATAAGAGCGGAGGTCTCGTCTTTTGAAAGAGAAAGGGCATATTTTGTGGAAATGTACATAGCAACACTTTCATATCCTTCTAGAAAAGACTGTTCAAAATGCTTGCTTACACTGTCCAATGACTCTTTGGATTTTTCTTTTTCATAATCATTTATGAAGGAGTCCAAGTCTAATGTCTTGATTGAAAAATTTGTTCCCTCACGGCGTTTTGCCTTCCAAGTGTTTACACCGACAACACTATATAAAGAGTCCGATTCACTTACAGACAAAATAAGTAATGGCCCGCCGGAACTTCCCGGATCCACTTGTGCAGTGTGCTGTATGACACTCATAGAATCCTTAACGCTGTATTTACCAAAATTAACGTTGCAATTTGACACTATACCTTTCCCAAGTTGCCATAAGGGTTCTGAATTAAAACCAGGGAAACCAGCAGTGTACACCTCTTTGCCGTCAGAAATACCCCCATTATAAGACATCAATGGTTTATAATTAAAGTCTTTAGGACATTCTATAAGACAAAGATCCCTGAAATCATCAGAATACAAGACTTTGCAGTCTGTTCTAAAGGCACTGTTTTCAACAGAGAATTCCAGTGTTACATAATCAGCAATATTCACTACATGACTATTTGTAATCACATACTGTTTGCCCGTTTGGGTTTTATAGACAAATCCTGTGCCAAATGAATTTTTCACATTCATCATTAACCTGCCGGCACTCAAATATCCATTATCCTGAAGATTATCTCCAGTCCGTGTGTATAGAGAATCCAAAAACTTGTCATTACGCCTTATCACACACACAGAACTCTTTAAGTCAATGGCAAAAACATCAAATGCCATTACAAAAACTACAATAAACGTGAAAAACTTTCTCATTTTAAAATTTTTTGCAAAATTACGCTTTTTTACACTAAAAGCAAATGATTTTTTTCTCTTTTTTATTAAAATTTCTCTAAAAAATTTTGCGGAATAAAAAAAAAAATATACCTTTGCAGTCCCAAAACCCAAAGTGGTGATTGGTGCCATAGCTCAGTTGGTAGAGCAAAGGACTGAAAATCCTTGTGTCCCCGGTTCGATTCCTGGTGGCACCACAAAATGAGAGACCTCCAAAAGAGGTCTCTTTTCATTTTGTGGTGCCGGTTCCCTTGTTTACGGGGAGTTCCCCGTACCCCCTCGCTTCGCGTGACCTCCAAAGAGGTCTTTTACTACGCAAGTGCTAACTTGCCTAACTGAACATCACAACAAAATATAAAGTCTAAAAAATTTATCTATAGTGACTTAAAATTTATATATTTTTTGTATTTTTGTGCGTAGATGTTTGTAACATAAGAAGCAATGAATATTGTTGATATTTTAAAAATTATTGACCATAGAGAGAATGACAGAATAGAATTTAAATCTGCAAAAGGAGGATTTCCTCAATCTTTTTGGTCAACATTCTCTGCTTTTGCTAATACTAATGGTGGTGTTATAGTATTGGGCGTTAAGGAGAAAGGCAATCATATTCCTATTATTGATAATTTAAGTAACGATGAAGTTGAAAAATTAAAAAATGAGTTTTGGAATCAGGCTCATAATAAGCAAAAAATAAGTGAATCCTTACTACAAGAAAAGGACGTGAGAACATACAATATAGGAGAATCTAGGATTTTGGTTTTTGAAATACCAAGAGCAGATTATACTATAAAACCAATCTTTTTGAATGGTTCTCCTTTCGGGAATACGTACAAAAGGAGAAACGAGGGAGATTACCGTTGTACTGATGATGAAGTGCGGCTAATGTTTTCAGATTCAAACATTAACAAGGACACATTAGATGCAAAAATTCTATCTGGCTATACCATTGAAGATATTGATGAAGCAACACTTTTAAAGTATAGAAAGGAGTATAATTGGCGTCACGAGGGGCATCCATGGGTGGAGTTGTCAGATAAGGAGTTTTTAACAAAAATAGGTGCATATAAAATTTCCAAAGAAAAAGGCATTGAGGGTATTACCGTTGCCGGTATGCTTATGTTTGGCAAGTATGAAAATATATCATCTGGTGATTGCTTGCCTCAATTTTTTGTTGATTACAAAGAACATTTGGGTGATGACCCTAATGAGCGTTGGTCTGATAGAATTTATCCGGACGGAAGATGGGAATCTAATTTGTGCCAATTCTTTTTCAAGGTATTAAATAAATTATATGATGCTTTGCCAACCCCTTTTAAATTAAACAATGATGGCATTACAAGGCTCGAATACTCTTCCGCACATATTGCTGTAAGAGAAGCTTTTGCAAATGCTATCATACATGCTAATTATAATAGCCTAGCCAGTATAAAAATTGATAGGTGGAAAGACCATATAGAAATAAGTAACCCTGGTAATATGCTAGTTTCTGTAGAGCAATTCTATCAAGGACAGCAAAGTGTTTGCCGTAATCCATTGCTTCAAAAAATGTTTGTTTTTATGGGTATTGGAGAGAAAGCAGGTAGCGGTGCTGATGTAATAATAAAGGGGTGGAAAGATAATCAGTGGATTATACCTGAAATTTCCGAATGCGCAGATCCTGATAGAGTGGTGATAAAAATGCAGCTGTCAGGGACTAAGTCAGGGACTAAGTTAGGGACTAAGTTAGGGACTAAGTCTAGTTTAAGTTGGGATTCACTTGAAATTAAGACAGGATTGAATTGGAACCAGGTGTCAACCGTTTTTGAAATGCTGAAAGAACCTAATGCATTAAAAGGCATTCAAGAAAAATACGGTATGTCTAATACTTCAAAATTTAAGAATAGGTATATAAATCCATTGATAGAAGAGGGATTAGTGTCTATGACTATTCCAGATAAACCGACTAGTTCTAATCAAAAATACGTTTTGTCAAAAAAAGGTCTAGCAGTGTTGACATATGAGAAATCAAAAAGAGGGTGACTAAAATAATACCATTTTAGTCACCCTTTTTTTTCATTTTGTGGTGCCGGTTCCATTTTACGAAATCAATGTCTCCACTAATTCTGGAACGCCCTCTGCGGCTCGCTTCTTAATAAAGGTGAAGGGTTCTCCCACTCCCACTAAATCGGGATTCCCCGGGTCAACAAGATAAACAGGTACACCCTGCCGTACATATTGTAATAGTGATGCGGCAGGATAGACTTTTAATGAGGTGCCCACAACTATGAATATATCCGCTTTTTGAGTAATCTCTATTGCCTTAACAAGATTAGGTACGCTCTCTCCAAAAAACACAATATAAGGTCTAAGTAGTGAACCATCGGGGTGACGGGCATCGTACTCCTGTTTCCAACCGTCTATAGGCACAGTGGCAGTCTCATCATCGCTGCTACGAAGTTTCATAAGTTCTCCATGCAGATGGGTTATATCTGTACTGCCTGCACGCTCATGCAGATTATCCACGTTCTGAGTAATCACCTTAACAGGAAAATACTTTTCCAGCTTGGCTATGGCATAGTGGGCTGCATTTGGCTCCTTGGTAAGCAACTCCTTACGGCGCTCATTATAGAAATCAATCACACCTTTTCTGTTCCAAAGCATTGCTTCGGCAGTGCAGACTTCCTCTACGCTATGGTTACACCATAGTCCGTCACTATCGCGAAAAGTGGCTATACCACTGTCAGCAGAGACACCTGCACCTGTAAAGACTACAATATTTTTCATGCTAAACTAATATATTGCCAAATGGTAAACATGCACACAATTGCAAGTGTAAGGGCAAATAACCCGATGATAACACCTGCGGTAGCCATCTGTTTTGTTGAAACCAACCCGGTAGAGTAGGCTATACCGTTAGATGGCGTTGATATAGGAAGCACTACAGCGTATGATGCGGCAAGTGCAACAATTACAAGCAGTGCGGTAATACCTCCAAATGGAGTAATGGCAGAGCCCAAACCAATACCTATGGCAAGCATCATAGGCATCATCATAGCGGCAGTGGCAGTATTACTGATAAATACAGAGAGACTCCAGCATAGCAGACCGGCAAGTATAATTACAAATGCAGGAGACATAGTCTCAAATGGGATAGAGGCTACTATATTCTTAGCCAGCCCTGTCTCCTCCATGCCTGTGCCAAGTGCAAAACCACCTGCCACCATCCACAGTACGCTCCACTCTAATTTCTGAATGTCAGATGATTTAAATATACCTGTAATAGAGAATACCACAATAGGGATAAGTGCTACAATACTTATGTTAAGTCCTGTTAAAGTATCAGTCATCCATAGTACAATGGTAAGAATAGTGGTGCAGATTATAGTCCAGAATTTCCATCTGTCGCAAGGCTTTACATCGCCCTTCTCTATTTTTAGGTTTATCTCCTCGCTCTTAAATGGGAAAAGTTTTAATAGAATAAACCAAGCCACAAAAATAATCACAAGCATACAAGGGACAATGGTAATCACCCAATCCCCAAAGCCCAAGCCTAAATTCAGCCCGTTAGGGTCATTCAGATATTTAAGTGCAATAGCGTTAGGAGGGGTTCCTATCGGGGTGCCGGTACCACCTACAACGGCACTAATAGGAATACCTATAACAAGTGCGGCGCTTCCCTTCTCATCGGCAGGCAGGTTTCTAAATACAGGAGCCAGCATTGCAAACATCATTGCAGATGTGGCACTGTCACTTACAAACATAGAGATAACGGCGGTAGTAAGCATTATTCCTAACAGAATGAATTTGGATTTGTGTCCGAATGGCTTTAGAATAATGGAAGCCATCTGTTTGTCAAGCCCCGATGAAGAAGCAACCTCCGCAATTACAAAACCACCTAAAAACAATATGATTATTGGGTCAGCAAACGATGCCAATATTTTCTCATAGTCAATAAGGTGTTCAGGGGCTATCCCTTCTCTCATAAAAGTAAGACCTCCGTCAGATACAGTGAACGTGATTATGAGCATACCTATAATACTTGTCACCCAAGCGGATACAGGCTCAAACACCCACATCAATGCGGTAAAGACAAACACCGCAAGCATTCTCTGCTGTGCAATATCCATATTGGCAAGTGGAATCCACTCAATAGGCATAAACCCAAGAATCAAGCCTATCACGGATATAACAACTAACTTGATAATGTTATTTTTTGACACGTAGGAAAATAATGAAAGATTTAGAACAACAAATATACAAAAAAATAAAATAAAATGAGTAATTTTGCGGATAATTTAGAAAGTTTTAGTTATGAAACTATTTGATGTTTATCCTCTGTTCCCCATTGAGATAGTTAGAGGCAATGGTTGTCACGTATATGACAATGAAGGTGTGGAATACCTTGATTTATATGGCGGTCATGCCGTAATATCAGTTGGTCATGCCCATCCGGATTATGTAAAAGCCATTAGTGAGCAAGTGGCAAAACTTGGATTCTATTCCAATTCCGTAATAAATGGTTTACAGCGTAAACTTGCCGATAAAATGGGCAAAATTTGCGGATATGACGATTATTTTCTATTCCTTGTCAATTCAGGTGCGGAGGCTAATGAGAATGCTCTTAAACTTGCCTCTTTCTATAATGACAGGCGTAAGGTTTTAGCTTTCAAGAAATCATTTCATGGCAGAACATCTGCGGCGGTAAGAGTTACTGATATTCCTAAATACATAGCCCCTGTAAATGAGGGTCTTGAGGTTAAATTTGTAGAACTCAATGATATTGAGGCAGTAAAACAAGAGTTACAGACCAATGAATACTCATCTGTGATTATAGAGGGCATACAGGGTATAGGTGGTATTCAGGTACCCGATGACAACTTTATGCGTCAGCTCCGCGATGTATGCACAGAGACAGATACAGTACTTATACTTGACGAGATACAGTCAGGATACGGACGTAGCGGAAAATTCTTCGCTCACCAGTATTCAGGCATCAAGGCAGACCTTATAACAGTGGCAAAAGGAATCTGCAACGGATTCCCTATGAGCGGAATGCTTATAAGTCCTAAATTTACTCCTGTATATGGACAACTTGGAACCACATTTGGCGGTAACCATCTTGGTTGTGCCGGAGCCATAGCGGTTTTGGATATAATAGAGAAAGAGAACCTAATTCAGAACGCCGCAGAGGTAGGTGCGTTTTTACTTGATGAACTGGGCAAATTTGACGGGATAAAAGAGGTTCGCGGACGTGGACTTATGATAGGTCTTGAGTTTGAACAACCAATCAAAGAGATTCGCTCAAAACTTCTGTTTGAACAGCACGTATTTACAGGTGTGGCAGGGACAAACACCATACGTCTTCTTCCACCACTATGTCTTACTATGGCAGATGCAAGTGAGTTCCTTACCCGCTTCAAGAAGTGCCTGTAATTTAATTATGTACTTAAAATGCCGAACTCTTGAGTTTTAGCCCCGCAGTTTCATCTAACCCGAACATCAGGTTCATATTCTGAACCGCCTGCCCTGATGCTCCTTTCAGCAAATTGTCTATAGCGGATAGAACCAGCAATTTGTCTCCATGTTTTTCTATATGAACAATGGCCTTATTGGTATTAACCACTTGTTTCATATCAGGATTCTCATCCATAACAAATGTGAATA
This sequence comes from Candidatus Enterocola sp., assembly GCA_045616965.1. Taxonomy (GTDB): domain Bacteria; phylum Bacteroidota; class Bacteroidia; order Bacteroidales; family Paludibacteraceae; genus Enterocola. Next base: position 39,960 of record JAZLHT010000070.1, on the reverse strand, counting down.
CGGCATCCTTGTAGAAATCCTTATAGAGTTTTACAGCCTCTTCTGCACTAAGTTTGCAATCAAGGTGGGAAGCAATGAATATGCCTCTTGCAAAATCTCCTCTGAACGGAATAAAGTTTATGGTCTTATCAAAACTTGGCTGTAGTTTGTGCATTGTTTGGTTTATCTCTATAAGATGTTGATGCTCAAATGCCTTATATACAGACAAGTTATTGTTACGCCAACTGAAATGGGTGGTTGCTCCAGGTTTTACTCCAGCCCCTGTGGAACCTGTAATACCTGTGGTCTGAACTTCTGAATTAAGCAAACCGTTAGCGGCAAGCGGAATAAGTCCAAGTTGTATTGCTGTGGCAAAACACCCGGGATTTGCAAGGAGTGTGCATTTTTTTATGCGTTCTCTGTTAATTTCAGGAAGCCCATATACATATCCGTTACTCTCATTGCGATAGTCTTGAGCCAAGTCTATGACTTTAAGAGACTCAGGCTTTTTATGCTCTGCCCAAAACTCTGTGCTTTTGCCATGACCGGAACACATAAACACTACATCTATGGAATTTAAGTCCATTTCATCGGTAAATTCCATATCTGTTTCACCAAACAGCCCTTCATGCACAGAGTAGAGTTTATTACCTGCGTTACTACTGCTGTTAACAAACTTAATTTCCACATTAGGGTGGTTAAAAAGTATTCTTAACAACTCCCCTGCGGTATAGCCCGCACCTCCTATAATTCCTACTTTAATCATAATATTCCTTTTACTTGTTCCCTTTGTTAAGGCTTTGCCTTAACCATATTACTTCGTCACTCGGCATAACCCAAGTAAACTTGGTTCTGCACTCGTTCCTAGTAACAGTCCCTTGACTCTATTACTGTCTCTCATTCGGATGAGCAAGATAGTATGCACGCAGTGCTGTGGAAGTTACCTTAATAAAGCCTTTTGCATCCTCTGAACTCCACGCTTTGGCAGTCTCTCCATACTCTCCTAATTTATTTTTAACCAAATCATTAGGTGAATCTACGCCTAATGTTTGGAATCCTAACGGACGTAGTTCAAGTGTTACCTCTCCTGTTACATTACGCTGACTGCTTTGAAGCATTGCCTCTATATCAGGCATTACAGGTTCAAGATATTGGCTCTCATGCAGGAACATTCCGTACCAATTGGAAACCTGGTCTTTCCAGTATTGCTGCCACTTGCTAAGCGTGTATTTCTCAAGGAAACGGTGTGCTCCTATTATTAGCATTGGGGCTGCGGCTTCAAATCCCACTCTACCCTTAATACCTATTATAGTATCGCCAACATGGCAATCCCTGCCTATTCCGTATGCCGCTCCTATCTCCTCCACTGCCTGAATGGCTTTAATTTTATCTGTAAAGTTCTTTCCGTTCACACTGCAAAGTTCTCCCTTTTCAAACCCTAATTTTAGGATTTCAGGTCCATCTTTTGTAGGGTGCTTAAGGTATGCCGACTCTGGCAGACCTTGTTTGGAATCAAGAATCTCTCCTCCACAGATTGAGGTACCCCAAATACCCACGTTATAAGAGTACTTTAGCTTGGTGAAATCGGCAAAAAATCCGTTTTTATTAAGGTAATCAACCTCCTCCTGACGGCTTAGGTTACCATCTCTTGTAAGGGTTATTATCTCTACTCCCGGTGCCATTACAAGGAATGTCATATCAAAGCGTATCTGGTCATTGCCTGCTCCTGTTGAGCCATGTGCTATGGCTGAAGCGCCTATCTCTTTTGCATATCGGGCTATGGCTATGGCTTGGAATATACGCTCAGAGCTTACTGAAATTGGGTAACAGTTATTACGTAGCACATTTCCAAAGACCATATATTTAAGGCTCTTCTCATAGTACTCTTGGGTGACATCAAGGGTTACATATTTTTTTGCACCTAATTTATAGGCGTTCTCCTCGTTCTTTTTTAACTGTTCTGCACTGAACCCTCCTGTGTTTGCACAGGCTGCATAAACTTCATAACCTTTCTCTTTTGCACGATACATAACGGTGTAAGAGGTATCAAGTCCACCGCTAAATGCCACTACTACTTTTTTCATTTTTCTATAACAATTAAAATTTACGCATTTTTACTTCTCCCGCATTTTTTCGCTTCCACTCTTAATTTAGTGAAAAATGAAAAAAGCAGTTTATTCTTTATTTATTGGGGCATATCCCCAAACCCCTACGTGCTTCGCACGACTGACTATCGTCAGTTGTCGCTTCGCTCCATATTTCATATCACCAAATCACCGCATCACCACTAATTTGGGAATCCGTTGGGGAATCTGCTCTTTATTATTTCAATCACTTCCGGGTCTTTCTCAAGTTCCTCATTGGCATCACGCACGCTACGTTCACGCTCAGGGTCATACAGCATACCTGTACATACGCAATAACGTCTGCCTGTACGTTCAAGCACATCGTGGTTTATACAACCCTCACACCCTTTCCAAAATGTCTCATCGTCTGTAAGTTGGGCAAATGTAACAGGTATATAGCCATGCTCTGTATTTAGTTTCATGACAGCCGCTCCTGACGTTAAGCTGAATATCTTAGCCTCCGGCCAACGCATGCGTGCAAGTGTGAATGTTACATGCTTGATTCTCTTGGCAACTCCCAATCCTCTGAATTTTTCAGGTACTATAAGACCCGATGTGGTGACGTAATGTTTTCCACCCCATGTCTCTATATAACTGAACCCTGCAAACTCATCTCCGTAAAGTGCTATGACAGCCTTCCCTTCAAGCATTTTCTGCTTAACATAATCGGGGTTACGTTTTGCTATTCCCGTCCCTCTTACGGCCGCTGCTGTAGCTATTGTTGTAAGTATTGTATCCACATACTTGATATGACTCTCGTCTGCCACAACAATTTTAATATCTGACGTTTTCATTTCTGTAATGGACTAATGCCCGCTTTCTTCTAATATTTTTGTAAGAGCCTTAACTATCTCCTCTCTTGAAAAACCTTCACGTGGAACTATTATTATGGTATCATCACCCGCAACGGTGCCTAAAATCGCATTATTCTCATTATTGTCTATCTCTGATGCAATTCCCCCGGCGTAACCAGACTTGGTCTTAATAACAGCCAGATGTCCGGAAAACTCCAATGATCCAACACTTATTTTCTTAACCTCAGGTGTGTGCGAAATAGGGAACGTGCTTAATGGAACCACGTATCTGTACAATCCTTGCGGTGTCAGTGTCTTGGAAATTTTGAGACGTTTGAGGTCTCTTGACAAAGTAGCCTGCGTAAGACTGAATCCGTTATCTTTTAATATTGATAACAAATCCTCCTGACTTGATATATTGTTTTCAAGGCAGACCTGCCTAATAAATTTGATTCTGTCTGTCTTATTCTTCATAATGAATAAATATTCGGTTTTTCTGCAATTTTTTTGCAAATTTATACAAAAAAAGTAGAACAACCAAAAGTTGTCCTACTTTTTTATACATTTCAATTAACTTAACTATTTGCCCAAAGTGCCAATCAATGAAGATAGTGCTGAAACTGCGGCTGCAGTTGTTTCTGATGACGCAGAAGAACTGCTGCTAATAGCAGATGAAATAGCTGATGTGGCTGCGGAAGAAGCAGCTGATTTAGCAGCGGAAGTAAGTGAACTAAAATCAATGTTTGTTAGTGCAGATATTGTATTATCTACGTTTGAGTTTGTAACCAATCCTGTAGAACTTGAAACCATACCCAAGGCAAAATCCTTGTAGAATGATTTATCTTTGTAGTTGTCCTTAATGGTGGCTACGCTTGTAGCAAGCGATGCGATGTTCAGTATATTGTTAACATTCTTCATATCAAGTTTGCCATCAGCCTTGTAGTTTTTGTAAATGTTAAGAATTGATGACCCGGCCGTAGATCCAGACTGTGCGGCTGCTGATGAAGATGATGGTGACGCAATCACCCCAAGCATGGAAGCAACTGTACCTGCGATGTTTGATGAACTTGAAGAACTAGATGATGTGGTTGTTGATGAACTTGATTTACAACCTGTCAATGCCAATGCAAACATAGTGCACACGGCAAGTGATAAAAACTTGATTTTCATACTTTAAAATATTTTAGATATAAACAATGCAAAGGTAATGAAAAAAATAACACACTATATAATTTTTGTGCTAGTATTTTGTATTCTGTCTATCTCACCCTCTTTAAACTGCTCTGGGAACAACACAATAAAATTTTTATTTTTAAGATTATCAAGCAAATAAGGCAATACGCCCTCAAGAGCAGGGGTATATGACAAACTATGTCTGCGGGCAAGCACCGCTATAAGCAAATCGTTTTCTCCAACTGACTGTACGGCATCTTGTACGGAGAACTCAAGTGACTCAATAAAATCGGGGTTGATATTACCCTTGTTTTTACGGAAATTCCTTTTAACAGCATCGTATGCCTCTTTTGAACAACGGACTTCCAATCCAGCTCCCGATTGTGACGCTATAGTTGCAACGCTATGACACCATTGTGCAAATCCGCTCTCCTTTTCCGCTCTGTTTGGCACGACAACTATTACTTTATGAACCGTACCCAGAGGTTGGGAAGATGACATAATGTAAATCATACGGTTCACCCCATCCAATACCTTGTCTGCAAGTGTACCGAAAAATGTATCCGCAAGTGTAGTTTTAGAACCTACACCCATTACAATCTCTGATATGTTTTTCTCTTTAACCACATTGGTTATACCACTTGCCACATTAAGGTCATAGCGTTTTATTTTCTTGACCTTATTATCAGATGCCGCCCCAATGTAGGCTGCCTTTTCAAGCATTTTATCACTATCTGCAGATGATTTGTCGTCCACGTTATTGTAATCCACCACATTTAAGGCATACATTGGCTGTTTGTATTTGCTATCGTTTAGCATCACCGCCAAATCCATCAGATTTTCAAGTGATTCAGGGTTTGAAACAGGAATAAGGATTCGCCTCTCCGGTCTATAAGCTGTTCTTTTATCAGCATTTGAGATTCCCGATACGGCTATTTTTCTGGACGCACTTTCTGTTACCACAGAGCTTATTATGCACGTAAAGAGAATCATTATCACTGTTCCGTTCAGTACATCCTCTGTAAGTAATCTTATGGGGCTACCCGATTCTGTAAATCCTATTACCGTATTATATGCCAACACTACGGCGGCAAGAGAGTATGCCGCTTTTGCATTACTAAGACCAAACATCATCTCTCCCTCCGCTCTGTCCATTCTGTAGGTTAATCTGGTGGCTTGTGCCGCCAAATACTTGGATAGAGTTGCCATCACAGTCATAACCAAAGCTATAAATATGGCAGTGTAACCACTGAATATCAATCTTAGGTTTACTATCATTCCAACGCTTATCAGGAAGAACGGAATAAAGATGGCGTTACCTACAAAATTTATTCTATTCATAAGTGATGAACGCTTTGGTATCAGACGATTCAACGATATGCCTGCAAGGAACGCACCAATAATATATTCCAAACCTGCCACCTTTGCAAGGAATGATGAGAGCAACACAATAGCCAAAACAAATATATATTGCAATATATTATCGGCGTAGTGCTTGAAAAACCATCGGGTAATGGCTGGAAATACAAACATTACTATTAGCCCGTAAACAGTGAGCGAGGCTATAAATTTCAGCCAAAAGAAATATGAAATGTCCCCATTAACCACTTGCAACATCACTGCCAACGTAAGAAGAGAGAGCAACATTGAAACCATTGTGCCACCTACGGTTATGGGAACAGAACGGTTATCGCTGACACCATATCGGGTTACAATAGGATAGGCTAACAGGGTGTTTGATGCAAACATGCTTGCAAGCACTACGGATGAAGGTACGGAAAAGTTTAGAAGAAACAGACCTGTGATAATTCCTAATATCATAGGTATAAGGAATGTATATAACCCAAACACTATACTCTTGTTACGGTTATGGTTAAAGTCGTTCATGTCCATATCCACGCCGGCTATAAACATTATGTAGAGTATGCCCATCTGCCCGAACAGGCGGAAACTGCTGTCGTTATCAAGCAAACCTAATCCGTTAGGACCAAATATTATACCTGCTACGATAAGACCTACAATGTGTGGAATATGAAGGCGGTCAAATATCAGAGGTGTAAGCAGAATGAGGAGCAGTACCACTGCAAAAATAAGTACAGGGTCTGTTAACGGCAAACTGAATAAACTGCTTAATTGCTCCATTTGACCGATAGTTTTTAGTATTATCCCCTAACCTGCCCGTTACCTTTAATAAGCCATTTGTATGTGGTAAGTTCAGGTAGTGCCATAGGTCCGCGGGCATGAAGTTTCTGTGTGCTTATTCCTATCTCCGCTCCCATACCAAATTGGGCTCCGTCCGTAAAACTTGTAGGAGCGTTTACATAGACACAAGCCGCATCCACCTCTTTTTGAAACCTGGCTGCAGCCTCAGCATTTTCTGTAACTATACACTCACTGTGTTTTGAACTGAATTGTGCTATATGTTTTAACGCACCATCTAAGGAATCTACGGTCTTCAAACCCATACGATAATCCATAAACTCCTTGCCAAAAGTGCTGTCTGTTGCTTTTTCAAGCAGATTGTCAGGATATTTACCTGCAAGGAATGTGAACGATTTGGAATCTGCCTCTATAACAACATTCTTCTCTGCAAGAGGTTTGCAGATTGCAGGCAGGTCTTGCAGACGCTTGGCGTTTATTATAAGCGTATCCAAAGCGTTGCATACGCTCACTCTACGGGTTTTTGCATTGGCAATTATGGCTATTCCCTTCTGCAAATCTGCATCTGCATCAAAATAGGCATGAACTACACCTGCTCCTGTCTCTATTACCGGAACTTTTGCATTCTCTCTTACAAATTTAATGAGTCCGGCACCACCCCTTGGTATAATTAAATCAACAAAACCTACGGCATCCATAAGTTCCGCTGTGGCCTCTCTTCCTGCAGGCATAAGGTGTACTGTATTCTCATCAAGATTATGTTTTTTCAGAACTCCTTTAATCAGCGATACAATGGCAGAATTGGAATTGTAAGCATCTGTGCCTCCTTTTAATACGCAGACGTTGCCACTTTTAAGGCAAAGTGAGAAAACGTCAAAACTGACATTAGGGCGTGCCTCATAAATTATACCAATCACACCAAACGGAACTGAACGCTTAGTAAGGTGAAGTCCGTTAGACAATGTGCGTTCCTCTATGATTTTATCAAGCGGAGATTCAAGTGAAGCCACTTTACGCATATCTGCGGCTATATCAGAAATTCTTTTCTCTGTAAGTTGAAGACGGTCATAGAGAGGATTGCTCTTGTCCATCTTATCCAAATCCTTCTGATTTGCAGCAAGTAATTCTGAAGTTGAAGCCTCTGCGGCGTCCGCCACATCAAGCAATACACTGTCTATTATATTACCCGATACCAAATTCAGCTTTCTTGAAGCCTCCAAAGCTTGTTCTTTCCAATTCATATTAATTCATTTTTATTGTTCCTTGTCCCTTTATCCTTGTCCCCTCATTATCCAAAGATAGTCATAAAGAACTGCGGGACGCAACCCTTTTTTACCGATGGATTGGGTCATTTTTTCATTATCATATTGTGCTTTACCAACTGCAATAACATTTCCGCTGTCATTCTTTATCTTAATAATATCTCCCTTCATAAACTCACCGTCAACTTTTGTGATACCTACAAAAAGAATGGATGATGCCTTATCTGAGAGTAACGCCTTGCAGGCATTCTCATTTATGGTTATTGAGCCTTTTGAAAATCCGTCACTATGGGCAATCCACTTCTTTATGCTTGACACCTCACGCTTGCTTGGAAGGAAAGTGGTGCATACCGTCTTTGACTCCTTATCAAGCAAATCAGGCAGAATGTTCTCCTTTTTACCGTTTGCAATTATTACTGTAATGCCCTCTGCCGCAACCTTACGTGCAATGTTTGTTTTAGTAAGCATTCCGCCACGTCCGAATGAAGATTTGGAAGTTTGAATGTACTTTGTAATACTCTGTCCCTCTGCAACTTCCTTAATAACGGCAGAAGTAGGTTCGCACGGATTCCCTGTATAAATACCATCTATATTGCTAAGGATTATCAACGCCTCCACATCCATCATCGTGGCTACCAATCCGCTTAGTTCATCATTATCTGTAAACATAAGTTCTGTAAGAGATATTGTGTCGTTCTCATTAAGGATAGGAATGACTCTATTTTGCAAAAGACCTGTAATGCAATTCTTCTGATTAAGATAATGGCTACGTGTAGATAGAGACTCCTTGGTGGTTAATACCTGTCCACAGCATATATTATGTTTTGCAAACAGCTCATAGTATATGTTTATAAGCCTTGCCTGTCCTATTGCAGAAAAAATCTGACGTGCCGATACTGGGTCCGGTTCTTTTTCAAGTTTTAATGTACTTCGCCCTGATGCCACAGCTCCCGATGAAATGAGCACTATTTCTACCCCATTAGAGTGCAGGAGTGCCATTTGATTGACCAATTCTGACATACGATCAGTATCAAGTGTGCCATCACTGTGTGTCAGCACATTGCTACCTATCTTAACTGCTATACGCTTAAAACGATACATTATTTGTTCTCTTTATTTCTTATCTCCACACGTTTTATTTTACCGCTAATTGTTTTTGGAAGTTCATCTACAAACTCCATCACACGTGGATATTTATATGGTGCGGTAACCTTTTTTACATAATCCTGAAGTTCCTTGATAAGAGCTTCGCCCGCCTTTTCCTTATAATCATCTGCAAGCACCACTGTGGCTTTTACCACCTGCCCCCTTATAAGGTCAGGAACTGCGGTGATTGCACATTCAACTACTGCAGGGTGCGATACAAGAGCACTCTCCACTTCAAAAGGTCCTATACGGTAACCCGATGACTTTATTACATCATCGTTTCTGCCTACAAACCAAAAATAACCATCTTCATCACGCCAAGCCTCATCGCCGGTATGATACAGCCCGTTATTCCAAGCAGCTTCTGTCTTTTTCTCATCTTTCAGATAACCTGTAAACAGGCCGCATGGCTTTTCATCTCTATTTGCACGTATCACTATCTCTCCTCGCTCACCAACCTCTGCCGATGTTCCGTCGTCCTTTATAATATCCACATCGTAACCTGGATTCGGACGACCCATAGACCCTGGTTTTGGCTCCATCCAAGGAGTTGTAAGAACTGTACATGTAGTCTCTGTCTGACCAAATCCCTCTCTCAACTTGACACCTGTAAGTTTATAAAAATCCTCATATACGCTTGGATTCAGTGCCTCACCAGCTATACAACCCCATTTCAGCGATGATAAGTCATACTTACGCAAATCCTCCTGAATCATAAAACGGAAAATAGTGGGAGGTGCACAGAATGATGTGATTCTATAATCCTGAATCATCTTCAGCATATCTGACGGAGTGAACTTCTCATGGTCATAAATAAAAATGGTGGCTCCTGCTATCATCTGTCCGTATAACTTACCCCATACCGCCTTGCCCCAACCTGTATCCGCTACAGTGAGGTGCAAGCTATTCTCATTTAGATTATGCCAATAACAACCTGTAACAATATGCCCAAGCGGATAAAGAAAATCATGTGCCACCATCTTAGGTTCTCCTGTTGTACCCGATGTAAAAAACATAAGCATTACATCAGAGTTCTCATTAACCTTGTCCGGTTTTAAAAACTTCTTTGCCTTTTTTATGCCTTCTGTAAAATCATCAAAACCATCAGGTACTATAGCCCCTACAGATATTGTATGCTTCAATGTAGGGCAGTCTGGCTTGGCATCAATTACGTGGTCAAGTACAACCTGCTCCCCTACACACACTACTGCCTTAATGTCTGCCTCATGACAACGATAGACAATGTCCTTACCTGTAAGCAGGTGCGTTGCAGGAATAACAACAGCCCCTATCTTGTGCAGGGCAAGTATTGAGAACCAAAACTCATAACGACGTTTCAGGATAAGCAGAACCTTGTCTCCCTTACCTATTCCAAGCGATTGAAAATAAGATGCGGTGCTGTCTGTCTTATCTTTCAGCATTTTGTAAGTGAAATCTATATGCTCTCCCTTATCGTTAGTCCAACACAACGCTACCTTATCAGGTGCCTCAGCCGCCCATGCGTCCAACACATCGTATGCAAAATTAAAGTTTTCAGGAACCTTTATCCTGAAATTCTTTTCAAAGTCCTCTTGAGAGGTGAACTCTGTCTGTGATACAAATCTTTCTAACATCTTCTACAGTATTATGGCAAGAAAATGTGCTTTCTTACCGTCCAACGCTTTCATTCCATGAGGTTTTGTGGCGTCAAAATATACGCTGTCACCCTCTTCCAATACAATATCCTTACCGTCTATGCTAAGCATCATTCTGCCTGATTCCACCAAGTTAAACTCCTGCCCTGGGTGTGAATTCAGGGTTATTTCTCCATCCTTAGGCTCCACTGATACAAGGAACGGAGTTGCCTTTGCATTACGGAAACCACCTGCCAGATTCCTGTATTTGTACGCCTTAGTACGCTCTACTGTGACGCCCCCGCCTTTTCTTGTAACAAAAAATGTTTGTGCATGTGTTTCATCACCGTTGATTAGAACCGCGGTATCCATATTAAAGATATGTGCCACTACGCAAAGATAATTCATAGGAATATCCACATCACCACTCTCATATTTTAAATACAAGTCAGTGCTGATTTCTGTTTTTTTTGCCATTTCATCGGCAGAATAGTCAAGTGATTCCCGTAATCCGCGCAGCCTTTGGGCTATTTCTGAAATCTGTTTGTTTATCATATTAACGTTAGTTGAAATGTTAAACTTTTGCATATTTGGGGCAAAGTTAGTAAAAAGTTAAAACTTTTTCATACCTTTGTACCCGTTTTTTAACAATAATTATTATTGTGATGTGTAAAAGGTTCTTGCTTCCACTAATTATGCTCATTTCATCAATGTGCGTAACAGCCAAAATGGAACCTATCAGGTACGGGGATTTTGAGAGTTGGGCTACAAGAGAGGTTAAAGAATCAGGGTTAATAGGAGGAAATATAAAAACCATCTATGTCATTGGTCCTAAAGCCCATTTTACAAAAGAGCAGCTTGCACCCTACAATTATAGAGCCAACACACCTTGGACATCATCAAACATTTACGCCAAAGTGGCCGGTATTGTAAAGGCAAGTAACTCTGTAAAGCCTGAAAAAAGGGAGAACGGCGGTACTTGTTGCCGTTTGGATACAAAATTTGACGGAGTAAAGGTTTTGGGGATGATAAGTATTCATGTGCTCGTAACCGGAAGCATCTATACAGGGCAGACTATTGAGCCTATAAAAAGTGCCAACGACCCTTACTGCAATCTTGATTTTGGAGTTCCATTTACCCGTAAGCCTAAAGCACTTGTACTTGACTATAAATGTAAGATTTCACGAAACAATTATGTGGAGAAGTGGCCGGGAGTAGGACATAAGATCATAGAGGGTATTCAGGATAAGGCGGAATTTTGGGTCTATTTGCAAAAACGTTGGGAAGATGAAGACGGTAATATCCATGCTCTTCGCATAGGTACAGGACGCGAACAATTAGACCACGATGTTCCTGAGTGGCAAAACGGACATCGGGTTGAAATACATTACGGAGATATTACCAAAACTCCTTATTATAAGGATTATATGGCATTGAACGGACCTTACAGGACTATGAATAGCAAAGGAAAGATGGTGCCTATTATTGAAGACGGCTGGGGAAAAGAGACGGACACCCCCACACACGTAATTGTAATGCTGACGGCTGGTAATCAGGGGGCGTTTATAGGCACATTAGGAAATACTTTGTGGGTTGATAATGTGGCTTGGGAATTTTGATAACTTAAAATACTTGAAAATATGCAACTCTCTTTAGAAAGTTTTAATTTTTTGCTCTTTATTGTGAGCATAATTGGATTTGTTGTATTTGTATGTCTCTATTTTGTGGAGGCTGGATACGGCAAAATGATTAGTGAAAAATGGGGACCTGCCATCAATAACAAGGCTGCATGGATTGTTATGGAATGCCCCGTATTTTTTATTATGCTTTATTTGTGGTTTAACTCATGCCGCACGTTTGAGGTTACACCACTTGTAATGCTGCTTATTTTTGAACTTCACTATTTCCAACGCTCATTTGTATTTCCACTACTTCTTAAAGGTAAAAGCAAGATGCCTATAGCCATTATGCTGATGGGTGTTGTATTTAACATTATGAACGGATATATACAGGGATATTGGATTTTCTATCTTGCACCCGACGATTTATACACAGTTGATTGGCTTACCTCACCGCAATTTATAATAGGCATCTGCATATTTACTATTGGAATATGTATAAACTGGGACTCAGACAGAGTAATTAGAAATTTACGTAAGCCTGGCGATACCAAGCATTATCTTCCCAAAAATGGTATGTATAAGTATGTATGCTCCGCAAACTATTTTGGGGAAATTTTGGAATGGCTTGGTTGGGCAATACTTACATGGTCTTGGGCAGGTCTTATATTCCTTTGGTGGACATGTGCCAATTTAGTACCAAGGGCTAATGCCATCTATGAAAAATACAAGGTTGAATTCGCCGATGAATTTGATGAAAAAAGACTAAAGAGAGTTTTTCCATTTATATACTAATGGAAAATCGGTGAACTGTTTAATCGATTCACCGATTAAACCATTAAACTATTAAACACTATGAGTGAACTATTCACATCATTCAAATTGGGTCCAATCACCCTTAGAAACCGTACAATAAGAAGTGCGGCTTTTGAAAACATGTGTTATGACAACAAGCCATCGCAAGATTTGTTCAATTACCATACAAGTGTTGCCAAAGGCGGCATTGGTATGACAACCATTGCCTATTGTGCTGTAAATAAAAGCGGTGTCTCTTTTAAAGGGCAACTGTGGATGCGCCCTGAGATTATTCCTGACCTCAAGAAACTTACTGATGCCATCCATGCAGAAGGGGCGAAAGTAAGCATACAACTTGGTCACTGTGGCAATATGACACACTTCTATACATGCGGTTGTCTGCCTGTGGGTGCTTCATCGGGATTCAATATGTATTCACCGACATTTGTCAGAGGGCTTAAAGTATCAGAAATAAAATCCTTGGTAAAGGATTTTGGCAAAGCAGTGGATATGTGCCGCGAAGCGGGATTTGACTGTGTGGAGATTCATGCAGGACATGGTTATCTTATTTCACAATTTATATCTCCTTATACAAATCACCGCCATGATGAGTACGGCGGCAGCCTTGAAAACCGTATGCGCTTTATGAAAGAGGTGCTGGCAGAGGTTATGGAGCATGCTAAAGATGATATGGCTGTGGTTGTAAAAACCAATATGTTTGACGGATTCAAGGGAGGCATGGAATTGCCTGATTGCATTACCGTAGCCAAGGAGATAGAGAAGGCAGGCGTTCATGGAATAGTGCTTAGTGCCGGTTTTGTAAGTAAAGCCCCAATGCACGTCATGCGTGGAGCAATGCCACTGAAAACACTTTCATATTATATGAATCCATGGCGTTTCTGGTGGCTGAAACTTGGTCTGAAGATGGCTGGCAGACTATTGATACCTACTGTTCCTTTTAAAGAGACTTATTTCCTTGAGGATGCCTTAAAATTCCGTAAAGAGATTAAATGTCCGCTTATATATGTAGGTGGCGTGGTAAGCCGTGCAAACTGCGAGACCGTACTCAATAACGGATTTGAACTTATACAGATGGCACGTGTGCTTGTAAACGACCCTGAATTTGTAAATCACATGAAAAATTCAGACGACAATTACCATAGCTCATGCAAACACTCAAATTACTGCATTGGTCGTATGTACACACTTGAAATGAAGTGCCACCACTGCGTAGAGAATCTGCCTGAAAAACTGCAAAAAGAGGTGGAAGAGGCAGAAAAGCATTAAGCATCTTTACCTAACAGACTAAAAGTCATTCTATGATAAGGCGATACTCCGTATCGCCTTATTGCTTCTCTATGAGCTTTAGTCGGATATCCTTTATTCACATCCCAACCATATTGAGGATATTCCATAGCAAGAGAATTCATATAATCATCACGATAAGTCTTGGCAAGCACAGAAGCCGCCGCTATTGACATGTATTTGCCGTCTCCCTTAACTATGGTGTTATACGGAATACCTGTAGTATTATAGAACCTATTACCGTCAATTATTAGATATTCAGGTTTTATTTTAAGAGCGTTTATGGCTCTGGTCATAGCCACTATTGACGCTTTAAGAATATTCATTCTGTCTATCTCCTCTGCAGTAACCACCCCAACCGCCCAAGCAATAGCCTCAGCCTCTATTACAGGTCTTAACGCATATCGCTGTTTCTCTGTAAGCTGTTTGGAGTCATTCAGCAGCTCATTCTTGAAATCAGGCGGCAGAATTACCGCAGCAGCATACACAGAACCCGCCAGACAACCCCTGCCAGCCTCATCGCAACCGCACTCAATAACACCCTCTTTATAGTATGGAAGTAACATTGGAGATGAATTTTACATCTCCAAAGTTACTGCTTTTTTCTTAAATATCAATATTAAGTCTGCTCCATGCACTCCATAAACCTAAAGAATCCTTTGCCCTTACATAAATAACATGCGTTCCTGATGTCTGGAATGCGTGCTTAACAACATTTAACGGGGTTGATATTATATACGTACCTTTTATACCAGCCATACCAGGATTTAACAAATCTTTAGGATTATCCTGATTTTCATAACCTGATTTCATGATAGTAGGTTCTCCGTCTATAAGATACTCATACTCCAAAACCTCATCTGAATCAGGGTCTGTGGTTTCAACCGCACTGATTGAATATTCCATTGCCTGAATTTTGGTTACATGTATTATAGGCATAGGAGGATTGTTATCATAGTCTGTAACATTTATAACTGCCTCTCCTTTATCCCCATAATAATCAGTCACCGATATCTTAACAGTGAATTTGACAACCTTATCATTTAATATATGCTGTGGCAATGTATCTTCAACAACTAATTTTCTTGAATCATAGTCAAGTGTACATTTTATGTATTCAGGTACGGATTGCTCACTATATACTTGAAACGATATATGTAGTCCCGTTTGAATATAGTCATCGGTATAATCAAAATAAACCGTTTTTTTCTCTCCATGTCTTAAAATAAATTGAGTGTCGGATTTTTTATCATCAAATTTTCTGGATTGACTATTTACATAAACAGATGGAACTTCATTGAATTTATGAAACAAATCGTTACGCGTCTCGCACGAAACAAGTACTGTAGATGATATAAGCAACAGATTTGCCCAAAATAAAATTTTTGAAATATTCATATTATTATTGTTTTATAAGTCTGATGATTTTATTATTTGAATTGCCGTTGTCCCCAGCTTCCAAGACTAAAGTGGAAACTCCGTCAGAAAGATTCTCATAATCAATTTTTCTGAACATATCAGATACACCTTCCAATATAATCCGCCCCATTGAATCCATAAGGGTATAGCGGAACAACCCTTTTGAATAATAGATATTTATGTCATCCCCTGTTGTGACAGTAGGATAAACCTCATAACCAGAAGTAAATTCATTTGGAAATTGAGGTGTGACTCCACTTCTTTCAAAATGCGAATTTACTGTGGCATTTTTAACGGAAGAAGATTGTATATAGATATTTTCTGCTGTAATTTGAGATTCACACCCCAACGAGTTCATAGCGGTAAGCCTTATTCTATTCTGACCTGGATTGTAGAGATAACAAACAGGATTTTCAACATATGAGGTCAGCCCTTCAATTTCAGAACCGCTATAATATTGTAATTCCAAATTCCATAGATAACTGTCTGCCCCTTCGCTGCTATTATTTAACACAAATCTGGTTCCACTTTGAAAGTAAAAATTCTCATTGGGGTAATCCATTATATTTCTTGTCACCCCATCTGCAGTAATAGAAAACTTAGGCTTGACCTCTACAACATCTATAGGTATTTCCACAGTTTTAGTTCTTGCACCGGTTATTGTGTCTGTTCTATAAACATAAACATTAAAATCTGAACGAGTATTGTACAAACTGCAATATCTTTCCATTTCATCGTAAGAAATAATCTTTACCGCAGTATCGCTGGCAGACCAGATAAAGCGTGTCGCATCCTTAATTTTTTTAGAAGGGTCATAATTGGGAACTCCTAATGTAACAACAACACCGGCACATGAACCATTATTATAAATTTCTATATCATCAGTCTTTAATTCTTCTATTACATTTATAGTCAAAATATTACTTGTATCTGTCACTTGAGTGAGAATATCGTTGCCAACTCTTGAATAAACGACTCTCGCCACTTGATACAATCGATCCATTGCCAATGCACCAGCCTTCAACGACACATTTTTATTATTGTCACCATACACTTCTATATCAGATCCCAACTGTTGCCAAACACCTCCGCTTTCTCTATAGATGTAGCGATATACGTATTTAAAGCTGTTTTCTTTGGACGGAACTCCATAACCACCTTTTATCACATATCCCTTAATCGCAGGGGAATTTGTATTCTCCATAACATACACTTCACTCTTTGAAGCATCTGATGCTGCGGAAAAAGCAATCTTATTATCCTCTATGCCATCAAAAAAAACAATTTCTATTTTTACACTATCACTATAGCATTTAGTTTTAACGTTCTGCTTCATTACATAAAAACTCATATCAGAAGCTGTTGCATTTGAAACAGGCAACTCTGTTATATTGTTATCAGTAAACCCATACCATGCGTTTGCACTTACGTAGTTGTTTTTTGCATTGGAAACAATCATTGCGTTAGTTTTATCCTCTTTAACACGACACCACGCTCTCAACGCATCAATTCCAGTATTATCAACATCTGTACCTGTTTCAGCCTCATAGTCCCAATTAGCACTTTTCATAAATGAGATGATTTTTGTCCTTGACATTGAAGAAAAATCATTTACAGTAATAATGGGATTCGAGTATGGTGACACTCCACGATATTGATAATCAAATTCATTATTCACCTTTTCAAATAAAGAAATAGTAGGGACAACCCCTCTTTGGCAAAGCAGTTTTAACTTATTTTCAGTCTCGTTTCTTTCTACAATCACAACATTTGAGTAAATGTCTTTCAACTCAATGGATTCATCATCATTAGCTATTATGTGCACATCCTTGTAGATAGAATCATTACACCATGAAATCACACATCTGAAACCTATTGTCTTACCCGAATAATTAATCGTATATGACGCTGCATTTGAGACTAATTTTCCAACAGTATCTCCATGTAACTCATAAATTTTATAATCGGCTATTTCGGATAATTTTCCGATTTTATCAGCGCTTACATTGGTGGAACTCTTCAATTTAAATGATATTTTATTTTTTGTAAGAACATCGCCTTTACATAATCTCTGCTCCAAAGGAAATGTTGAAGGAGTAAAAGCGATATTATCCTGATCCAATATCGGAGTTGGGATATACGTATAAAAATCGCCTGACACTATGGAAATGTAATATTTGTCATCAATTCTATAGTTATATAACGGACTAAACTCATCTGAGGCAAACGATCTTAATATAACTTTTTGTCTAAATTGGGCTTGGCTCCTGTTTTTTAAAATTGTTGATTTAACTAATATATCTCTATCAGGGTCAACAACTACGGCAAAACCCAAACTGTTTCTATCAATTATATATTTTGAAAATGATTTCTTATCAAGAGTCTCCCAATCAGCACCATTGAATGACACCTCCCATATATAATCCGGATTGTATATGGTTTCAGAGTAATTTCCGCATTGTATGGCAGACCCTTTTAAATGTATAAAATCGCCCTCCTTAACAAGAGAATCTGTTATACAAGTCATCTTTGGTAATTTATCAGAAGTACTGACAGCCGGCAATTTAGCTTCATTCACTACCTCAAACACGAGAATATTACTTACAGTCCCCTTCCCTGTCGCAATTTCCTTATCTATAGATGGACCGTAATACATATATCCTAATGCATAGAAATCTGCAAGATCTTCACGCATGGAATTTTGGAAAGAACCATTATACAAAGCCGAATTTTGAATTTTTATTGTAGTTCCTGCTCCATATCCTTTTTTTGTATATACATCCACATTAGACAAATCTCTTAAATGAAACATTCTGCTCATTCTGTAATCATTAGAATCATATATATCAAAATGCTCTAATGTGTTTTCATCATAAACGCTCATGCCTTCATCAATAGAACGTTGCATAATGTTTGTCCATCTTTTATAACAGACATTTCTCTGCAAGCCGCCTTTGGACAAAAGAAACGATTTTTGCAACACATTGTCATTCACAAACTGAACATTTACATTTGACAGCCCGTTGCAGTTTTTGGAGCAATCTTTAACGTATATACCACACCCTCCGGTGGTAGGAATATATGTATCTATCTCTGTAGGCAATGACGATGACCCTATTGATGCAATATACGCACCTGCACCATATTTGCAAGATACATTTGTACCACTTTCAACTTCGACCTTTGACGGTAAATTCAATTTATCCGCAACAACAGCGATAACTGCGTCGGGATTATCATATATCAAATATCTGTCTCCTGAACCTGTATTGTATATAGGATTAAACAAACTATTGGCATTTATTACTGAATTGACAACAGAAGAATATAACTTAAATTTTGCATCTGCACCTGTATTCATATTCCCTATAGAAACAGTTTGTTTTGTTACATATCTTGTTGTTTCTGTAGCGTCATAATTTGAGCCGCAAATATCTGCTTCTGGCACTACCGTAAAAAAGTACTCCACCTTTAACTTATACTCTTTATTTGGAGTCAGATTACTTATGTCCGATTCAATAAAATCTCTGAATTCAGTTGAGCATTCCTGCATTCTAGTTCCATAGTCTACATCATCCGATGGGCGCATAGATACACTCCTCACATCAAATTTTCCATCTTTAACCCTAAGAGACTGAAGTTCGGTATAGGAGTTAGAAGTTGCAAGTGCATAATACACCCTTCTCTCGTAGTTAATTTCAACCACAGTCCAAAAACCGCAAATATCACTAAAAAAGGGACCTCGAGTAAAAAAATTATGCCAAGTCAAATTCATTGAAACGGAACAATCCAACTTTCCGTCAGTAATCAATTGCTTGTTTATTGAAACATAAGCATTGGACGCTTCGGGCATTTTCCTCATCATATCCTTTACTTTAAAAACTGATGTCGATATTCCGTCCCAATAACTTTGATATGCAAAAGAGAAATTTGACACTATAAATAATACAAACAGTACGGTTAATATTTTTTTCATAATCTTTTATTTAATGTTATACTTAATACCTAAAGAGAACAGAGGATGAAAATAGTTGTATCCCCCGCTTTTATAAAAGCCCCAATCCCAACCTTGCTGTGCCTGCAACACAAATGAAAGTTGCGGAACTGCGTAAAATTCAAAATTCATACCCAAATCAAGTCCCATTACAAATCCCGACGTGATTTTGTCTATGTCTTTGTTTCTCCAATCATCATAACCTAAATTTATATCACCCAAAAGATGAAGATAAAACCACGAAATAGGATGCCAAACACTGCACTCAACACCAGGATGTATCTTTATTCCCCAAAAATCTGCATTTTTGAATTTACCTTTTTCAAAATCCACATTTACAAGGAATGACCATCTTTTAGAAAAGTGATATTGATACAGTACCCCCACATCAAATGTCTGACCTAATCCTGTCCCTGCCCTAATCCCTATGGCATTCATACCCTTGATATGCGATATCGATGATTCTGCGTATGCAAGAGATACACAAAAAAACATAATCGCCGCCAATAAAAAATTAAATAAAATCCTTCTCATATAAAATAATGTTAGTTAATATAATGCCTTTGCCTTCAACAACTCCCTGTCTGAAACAGGAAATGCAAGATGCCTGCCTCCATTTTTCTCGAACATTTCAAAGTAGAGGATTCTGCTTGGCGGAATAGTGAATCTTGAGAAAAACATTACAATAGATTCTTTCTCTCCACCCTTAAGAATGGAAGGAGACACACTTTTAGAGAAATAAACATAAACAGGAATTATCTCCTCCTCCTGAATTGCAGTGGTCTTAGTCTCTTTTTTATCTTTAACATAACCCTTCATAAAATCAAGTTCATACTCAATTTTACCATAGTTCTGAATATCAAATCTAAAAACAAGCATATCATTATAGGCATATATGCCAGACATCGCAAAAACCATTTTAGATTTAATTACTCCGATATCATTAAGCGACGGTTTTACCTCAACAAGTTTTTTGGCAAAAGAGTTCATCTGCTTATCATTTACGGAATTATTTCTGAAAATGGCTTGCGACGACTGATCTTCATCTGACGACAGTTGCACAGACAGTCTGTCAGGGGAAGGATCAGGTTTTACAATGAAGGTATAGACGTATCCGGTTTCAGTAATAAAATGAATATTTGTCTCAGCAAAATCTGCATTTAATGCTTTTGCCTTGATAATATTTTCTATTTTATCAGCGTATGCCGCTATTATGGAATTACTACCCAATACAATATCGTTAATTTTCTCATCACATATAAAGTGCGTTGTTTTTTCAGAAGAAAACCCGATGGAATCGGTAAAAAATGACTCTCCCTCCTGTTGCCACACATATTTTTCGGGATTCTGTGAATAGACGACGTTAAATTGATGGTATCCTCCGTCTGATGTTACTACAGAAATGGTTGATTCCGGAAAATCAGGCTTGGAACTTTGCAATTTTAACATTTTATCTGATGAAAGTCTCTCTCCCACAATGGCACTGCTGCCAAAATCAACATACTTGACATCACTTGAAAATTTAAGCACCACACAATGAGTATCGTTCAATTGCAATTGTTCTGATTCCTCTGCATATAAGTGACCATTTGATGCCACAATAGCGGAAATAGCGAATAAGTAAAATTTAAGATTCTTCATTTTATTCGTTTTATTGTTACTGAATAATTGGATGAAATGGATATTTTTGATTCTTTTATCGAGCCTTGTACCGCATTTTTAATTACATCGCCTATTGAAGAAATGGCGGAATTTATCATCTTATTTTTAGAGCCCGCCTTAATATCTACACTACCCACCGCCGACGATGCCGCCTTGGATTTTGTGTCACTGACAATGTTATCCGGAACATATATCCCCTCAAATCCATCACTGTCGTAAACAGTTCCTCTAAACTGAAGAATTTTATTTCTATAGTTTATGTTCTGTATTTTAATTATTCCTCTCCCGTTTCCAAAAGTCAGTTTTCCATAAACAAATGTATTTTTTGGAACATTAACGCCCTCTACTTCAAGAGTTTCAATTAGTCTCAATTTCACTATCGCTCCCGATTTAAGATTTTTTTGATCCCCATGGACAACCGCTTTTACATCTCCTTCAAAATTATCAACCTCTGATTCCAAACCATAAAACCCATGTGATTCTGAATTGACGCTTTCCGCAACACCTGCATTAGATGCAATTTCAATTGTATCTGCTTTTGGCGTAACAACTTCTTCAGGTATCTCGTATTTAGTATATCCATAATCAGAGAGGTTGATTCCCAATTTTTCCTCCAATTGAGCCCGCTTTTTTCTCATTATCTTTTCCCTTCTTTCGTATTTATTCTCCATTTTACGCTTTTTCTCATCCTCCCTAATGCCGGATGATATACAAGTTTTGTGGTTTAGACTTTGAGATGCTATGCGGGCCCTATCGGATTCTATTATTGTGTCGTGCTGTACAATACTGAACGAATGCTTTTGCACCATATTCCTATGATTTTGTTCTTGATTGCGTATCTCCTCTCTTTTTTCAGCAGCAAATCTGTTTGCCGCCAAATCCTCCTCTTTGGAATTAGGTATATCCATGTTTATGCCATACGATTTTCCCATTGCATTGATATCTGATTGCTTTCCGCCACCTAATACAAAATATGTAACTATTACAAATACCAATGCAAATACCGAATAGATGTGAAGAGATTTCTGTTTTCTGCTCATATTAAATTTTATCTATAAGTTTAAAATACGCCACCATTGTTTGAATTACAAGTACTGTCAGGCAAACAACAAATGCCACTATTAACGCACACTTTCTTTTTGAAGGATTCATTTCATTTAAATAAGAACTGAATCTGTCACTTATGCTCTTAATTATAAGAGCAATGCGTTTTCTATAATATTCCGTTTTGTTCATTACTTATTTACTACAGATAAATCACTGTTATCCAATATTTTCCATCTCTCTATGACAAATCCGTGCGGATTATTGTCTGACCTTGCACAAGAGATTAACTCACATTGCGTTTCTAGATTCCTATACGTTATATTAGAACTTCTTACTATGGCTGTCTTGCCATAATAATACGCCTTAAACGGGTAAGAACCAGTATCAACTATTACGCTATCAGTCTGTATCTCACAGTTTATTCCAGCGGCTATCACTCTATCATAAAAGCCTTCCTCCTTCAGATTCATATATTGCTCATACGCATCATTACCTGCTAATGCCAATGCCTGTACCAATCTTTGCTCAATTGAACTTTTATCCGGTGAAATGGTAAAAAAATACTCATGAAACAATTTTACATGTGCCCTTGCCTCAGCCGGTCTATTTTGATTCACATCTTGTTGCAATGCCATAAGCAATGACGCTCCACCGTCCAAGACATATATTTTTTCTCTCTGCTTTTCTGCAAATTGGAATGATTTCCACACTGCATATCCAGATACAGCAATAGTTATAACGGTCACAAGTACCATATATATTCTCACAAGAGAAAATGTCGATTGAATATTTTGCAAACTCTTAATCATATCTACTTATCTATTGAATTCTGTTGTACCTGCGACTGTGGCTGTACTTGCGTCTGTTGTTGCGGTTGATTGCCCCCAAGTCCGAATTTTGAAGCAATCTGATTCACACTCTCCGCATCTCCTACCTTAGTGGCAGCCAATCCGCCTCCTACGCTGAATGCCGCTGCAAGTCCGCCTGAACCGTCTCCCCGCAAAATCCAATTTGCAAAAACAGGCACATGAGAATATAGCATAATTGATATTATGCCTAATAACATTCCACAAATCTGCACCATAATTGTGTTGCTGTCTATGGAAACCAATGTGGATTCCGCTGTGGTTTGATCTATTACTGCCTGCATTGATGATGTTCCAGGAGCATAAAGACACTCACTTACTATCATTGTCTGCACAAACCCTATAATATTACAAATTGGGATATACAAGCTGATATTTATATACTGGGCAACCCAAGCCTTAAAATTCTTTTCAAACCCTGGTATTACAGAAAGTGCTAAAGCAAACGGACCTATCAACACTAAAACAATTTTGGCTGTCACCACATATACCTTGTAAAAATAAACCGTAGCCATTGTGAAAATATCTACAGTCATACTGCCCAAATCCACTAAGAATTTAAAGATTGTATCAGATAAACTGCCCACTGAGTTAACTATATTATCCTTTATTTCCCCTATATTTTTGCTGATAGTACGCCAAACACTCAATTTCTCCTCTGAAGCCTTTGATTTGGCTTCCGCCTGTGCCTGCACCTCTCTCATTTTTTTCTGTGTCTCAAAATATTCAGCATAGGAGGATTCCATTCTATCAGAAGCGGATTCTTTTACAAATTCCGTGGCTACCTCTATTGGTTTTACAAGAGCGTCCAAAACCTTGGTGAAACCAGTAAAAAATATAATTACCAACCCTATGGCAAAAGGTCTTAACATACTGTAAAAATCTATAGGTTCCCCTTTGGCCCAAGATTTCCAAAGTTTTGATCCTATATATAGCAAAGCAGCGATACCACATATCAGTTGTGCGGTGGAAGAAAGCATATCGGCGTAATTAACAGCAGTTGAATATACTTTGTTCAACCCTTGCGTCACTGATTCGCCAAGATTTTGTACTATTTCTAATGAATAATTCATATATTACTGATTTAAAATGAGAATGTCATCGCTTGAACCTTCAAGTTCTCCATGCCGTTTTTAATTCCGTCATAAGCCACTTTAGACAAACTCAGTTCGTACGTCTTATCTATCGCATCTTCCAATGCCAACACTTCATCTTCTATTTTTGTTAAAATCTCTATTCTTTCATAATCAGACAAATCTGCGTCATTTACACCATTCTTTGCCATTTCAACACCATTTTTTATACGTTCTGCGGCAACTGTTCCAAAATTCATAATAGAAGCTATTATATTTAGTTTCTCCGTCATTGTCAATTCATCAATTTCGTTGATTCTGTTGATATACTTGTCCATTTTATCGGCAATTCTTATCTCTGCACCGGTAATCTCCACAACCTGCCGTGAAGCCTTTACAAAATTGCTTACCCTTTTTAATTTTTCAGCAGATTCTTTTGTAAGCTCAAACAACTTGCTCATATTTTCTGCATTATCAGCAATATCAATACTCTGAGATATTGATTCCTCCATCTCCTCAAAAAACAACGCTATCCTCTGTGACATTGAGGTAGGGTCTGTAACCACAGCCTGCGAAAAAATTGTGTTCCAAAAAGCAAGCAATAAGATTGATATGTATAACTTTTTCATACTCATTTATTTATCAGACTTTTAATTGCCTCTATATAACTACCTGTCTCCTTCTCTTTTTGAATGACAGTCTCTTTCTCTTTTTTCTCCGTAGTATAAGTCAAATATTCCTCTTTGGAAACCTCCACGCCATATACAGATGTAAGATTCCCGTTTAATGTTATAAAAACCTCCTTATAGGGTGCTCTTCCAACTGTTTTTATATCCTTGTTAATTGACAGTGCTATCGCCGCCTCCTTTTCGCTTAACGCGAGAATTTGCTTTATATCATCAAATCTATTTGCATATTTACGCTGATCAAGTAATATCTTGCAATCGGCGTTTGAAATAATAGTGTTCTTTATGATTTCATTTCCAACAATGTCATCAACCTCCTGTGTAACTACAATCGCCTCTCCAAAGTGCTTTCTAACGGTTTTGTACAAATATTTTATGAACTGTGCCGTACCACTCTTTGATATAGCTTTCCAAGCCTCTTCTATCAATATCATTTTTCTATCCATTGCTAGAGAACGGTGTCTCATCTTGGATATAAAGGTATCCATCAGCATCAACGTAACCACTGGAAATAAAGTTTTATGGTCCTTTATGCTGTCAATTTCAAATACAATAAAACGCTTGTCAAGCAAATCAGCATTTTCTGTAGCATTTAGTAAAAAATGGTACATTCCACCTATGTAGTACGGACTCAACACCTGAAGCAGATTATCTATGTCAAAACTATATTTATCCACTCCTTTTGATAACATGTATTCCCTGTACTGCACATCTAAATATTCAAAAAAAGTGTCAAAACAAGGGAATATACTGTTTTGCATAATGTAGTCGATATAATTATTTATTGCCACTGAAATGTGCGTCTCTTCCGCTTTTGTTATCTGCTCACTTTCATTCTTCCAAAGACAGAAAACCAAAGCAGCCAACTGCTCCCTTTTCTCAACAGTATATACTCTGTCTGCAACATAAAAAGGGTTGAACGAAATTGGATGTTCTTCTGAATACTGGAGGTAAACACCATCCTTGCCATTAGTTGTTTCCTGTATCATTTTTGTCAAACCTTGGTAACTGTCGCCAACATCGACAATTACTACATGTGCTCCTTGTTCGTAATATTGCCTGACCATGTGGTTGGTGAAAAATGATTTCCCTGTACCTGAGGGACCAAGTATAAATTTGTTCCTATTATCAGTCCAACCCTTCTGCCTTGGATAATCCGATATATCTATATTCAGTGGTAATCCAAAAATCCTATCACATAAACGTATGCCAAAATCACTACCGACTGACTTAATATTGCTCTCGTTATAAACAAAACAGCAGGCTTGTTCCAAAAAAGTGAGAAATGTCATCTCTGACGGAAACTGTGACGCTGCACCTGGTATCCCGCCCCAAAAAATCTGTGGCACTATACCTTGTGTTTTTGATACAGTACAATCCATATTTGCAAGTACCGAGCCTGTTTTGGTATTCTTTTTTAGTAACCGCTGATAGTTGGTGTCCCATAAAAGTATGTTCGCAGCCACTTTTACACACCTTCTGGCATTGATTACACTCTCATTAAGATACATATCATTGAACTCTTTGTTTATAGCATTCTCCCTTGAGATTCTTGACAGTGACTGCTGTTCCCTTCCCCTGCGCTCTATTGCATTTATTGTGTCTTTATGCGACACTAAAAAGAAATACTGATTATATATATGGTCAAACGGCAAATCAAAACCCAAAGAGTGTGTATAGCCTATTGGAAAATTTGTACTTTCAGACGACAATTTATCATGAATCTTGTACGTGAAAACTTCGGAGGGTAGTTGGTCCAAATCTGATATTGAGAAACAGCTCAAATAATTATCACCAACCCTTGTATCCATCTCATTACAAGTTATATCACATAATGCATAACCCGATGTTTTACCTAAAGACAACGTAAGATACTGCTCGATTACACCATATTCAGCCGCCGTTCCCAACATTTCCTTTTCACTAACCCTTCTTATGCCTATTCCGTTTTCTTCCAAAACTCCACAAAAGCGACTTACAGAATCGGAAAAAGACTTAATCATAGCAAGATTTAAAACATTCTCACTTATTAAATTACCAGTGCAAAGTGCCGAAAACTGACTGGTAGTTGAAATACTTTTTGCAGATGACATGGTAAGATATAGGAAACAGCAATGCCTGATGGATTTTCTTCCATTAAAATGATTGTCAGAAGCAGTACCGAGAAATGTTTTTTCACCTGATAAGTCAGCCTTATACTCATCTGTGAAAAACCAATCCTGTTTGTGAACAATGGAATTGTCCGGCAGACATTTCAATGCCCTTACCCAAGTTTGATGCAGTTGTTCAAAATTTTCTTTTCCTAAAGAATAGACCTGCGGCATACTTAAACAAAACGGCACCGTTATGTCCGCTGCTTTGCTGATAAGACAGCCATTCTCCCAGCATAACAGAGGCAGACACTTCTCAATATCCTTTGACTTTATTTTCATTTAACTCCGATTATTATGTATAACCTTTTATGTATTGCAATCCTTTTTGGCATTGCCCTAACGGCATATAATTGGACCAACCCTTTTTCTCCGAATTTATTATTCAAATAGAAACACATTGACACATTTATGACAAGGCAGAAAACCGCTACAATTATAGATGCCACTTGACCTACAATAAACGATAGTATGAAAAACACTACAAATGCGATCACTATGCCTATCACAGCACATATAAAGTATTGGGCTCTGAGACCTTTTACCTCTACCGATTTTCCTACTCCTTTATTTATTTGATACCTTGCCATATTAAATATGGTTTATGAGCCTAAGAAAAACGCACGGATAGCGGTTACCGCTACAACTGCAAATACACAGCTTCCAAACCATGATGCAGCGGTACGAGTGGTGTCAGGACTGCCCGAAGACCACTTGCTATACACTTTTACAGCACCTATAAACCCTACAACCGCACATATTACATAAAATAGTGTGGTAATAGGTTCAATATAGGATTGAATCTCAGAATTTGCCTTTTCTATAGCGGCAACTCCATTCCCTTGAGCCAACGCCACAATAGATGAATGTGTGGCGGATAATAAAAAAATCACTCTCTTTTTCATTTTATTATTATTTTAAAACGGTATGTCATCCAAACTGTCATCACTATCTGATTCAAACTGATGCCTCAACTCCTCTTCTCTCTTCTTATCGGGATTTGAAAAATAACGGAACCATACATATACTGAAATGTTAAAAAATGTAAATATGGCAAACACAATAATTAAGAATAAATGTACACTAATATATTGTAATCCGAACATAAAAAAACCGTTACTTTGTATTGTTTGGCACTGCAAAGTAACGGCAAATTTTTTATATAAAAAACACTAAATCAAAACTTTAACATTTTTTATAATTTGCAAAAAAATCACTGTAATCATCAGTTACAAAATTATAACTGATGATTACAAAAAGGTTTAATCAAATGTTAAAAAATGTTAAAAAAAGAAGAGGTAAGCAACAAAAATTGCGGCAATTACACCCATTAAATCTGCAAAAAGTCCGGCACCGATGGCGTATCTTGTCTTTTTTACGCCCACAGAACCAAAATACAGGGCTATAATATAGAAGGTAGTATCGGCGGCTCCTTGGAACAGACAGCTAAGTCTGCCGGCAAAGGAATCGGGTCCAAAGGTTTTCATACACTCCACCATCATGGCTTTGGCTCCGCTACCGCTTAATGGTTTCATAAAGGCTGTAGGCATGGCATCAACCCACTCTGTACGCTCTGTAAAGAGTCCACAAACCCAAGCGAGTCCGTCTGTAATAAATCCTAAGGCTCCTGAGGCTCTGAAAACGGCTATACCTACAAGCGTACCCACCATATACGGTATTATCTTTACTGAGGTTTCAAAACCACCTTTGGCACCCTCAATAAAGGCTTCAAACACATTAACTTTCTTCATTATGGCACCTGTTATAAAGCCTACCATTATAATAAGGAGTATTCCGTTACTTATTATATTGGTTGCAAGTGTCATTCCCTCTCTGCTTAGGGTTGACAGCCACCAGCACATTCCGCCTATCAAGGCTGAAAGTCCAAGAAGCCACCCCATTACTGTCCAATTAAGCAGATTAAGACGCTGTTTTATTCCTACAAAAATAATGGCGGAAATGGTGGAAACGTATGTTGATATTAGCAACGGCACAAACACATCTGTAGGGTTTGCCGCCCCAAGAATGGCTCTTTGGGCAAGTATGGCAACCGGTATTATTGTAAGCCCCGATGTGTTTAGTGCAAGGAACATTATCTGTGCATTTGAAGCCGTATCCTTTTTAGGATTCAAATCCTGCAGGCTCTGCATTGCCTTTAGTCCAAGCGGAGTGGCTGCGTTGTCAAGTCCAAGCAGGTTTGCACTGAAATTCATAACCAGCTGACCGCTTGCAGGGTGTCCTTTTGGAATCTCAGGGAATAACTTTGAGAAAAACGGACCCACTACCCTTGACATCACGTTTATGGCACCTGCCTTTTCTCCTATATTCATAAGACCTAACCATAATGTCATTACTCCACATAGCGGAAGTGCTATACCCATAACAGAAAACTCCGCCATCTCAAACGTTGAGTTGACCATATCGCCAAGTATGGCGGTATTACCCATAAAAATGGCTTGTGCGGCACCCACTATTAGTGCCACAATAAAAAAACCTGCCCAAATGTAATTAAACATATCTTTAATTTTTTAGTCTAGTAAGTGCTGCATCCTCCTGACGTGTCATTTCCGCCTTGTCAACAGGGTTTTTATCCTTGAATCCGCAAAGATGCAGGATTCCGTGAATAAGTATGCGGTGAAGTTCAGTGTCAAACGGTATGCCAAGTTCATCGGCGTTACTCTTAACAGTATCTACCGATATAAATATATCTCCGCCTATAACATCGCCGTCTGTATAGTCAAAGGTTATTATATCTGTGTAATAGTTATGACCTAAATATTGGTTGTTAACCTCAAGAATCTTGGCATCTGAGCAGAATATATAGGCAATATCCCCTACCTTTTTACCATGACCTGCGGCAACACCCTTAATCCAAGCGTTGCACTCCCTAACCTTTATTGACGGACGCTTTACGTCTATTGTCTGGTACGTTATCATAGTCATTCCTTTATTCTATATTGTTGTTTTGGATGATTTGGAGTTCCAGGGAACATCATCTCTATACGATCCTCTTTCAACAAGCGTGGAATAATTTTGTTTCTCAAGTATGAGTAGTCCCGTTGAGATTTTCTAGATATTTCTGTTAGATCAACCCATTCTAAACATATTTTACATATGAACTCTTCTAACTCTCCAAATGACATTTTTTGTTTTATATGGGTTGCAACCTTTTCTTCGGAGGTTGCAACCTTTTCTCTGGAGGTTGCAACCTCTGAACGTAATACATTCATTTGAATATCAGGGAAAAAGTACTTCATTCCCCTACCATGACCTTTTGTTACTAATAAATGCTTACGACACATTTGTTTAAGTAAATCTGAAATTTGAGATTTATGCAAATTCAAAGAGTACCTTAATCTTTCATTTGTAACAGACCCTTCATCAATAACTAAAGATAACACAGATAGTACATTATGCTCGAATTTATCCGCTAACAAACCAAATTTTTCTTCCAACTTTACTTTTGCCTTTTCAGATAAGAATGATTCCATAGGCATCACTAATACAACTTTATCAGGATTTTGTTGAATTTCCACATTTGGAGCACGCCAATTTGCTTCCTGCCATCCCTTCATTATTTTATCAGTTCCACTACCTGCCTTCTCAGCAACACCAAGCATTGCAAACATTTTCTGAAGAGACTTATTTCTGCATACACTCTCTCCTCCATAATAATATTGCTCTTTTGAAATAAGCATAGTACCAGGATTAGAAAAAACAAATGAATTTGCATTATGTCTTACTACCAAAGAAGCATTCTCTGTATAATCAGCGTGAACACACAGATTTATAAGAGCCTCTCTAACTGCAATATGTGCAGGCGTTTCCTCCCTTCGTATATTATCTTCTAATCTAAACGGTTTAGGTAATACCGATTGTAATCTTGGCAAAACTCTTTGATAAAAGTTAAATAAGTTTGCCTCCCAAGTCCCGTCTGCATAAATTCTATTTGTCCATCTTACATCTTTATCTTCTGTAAGGTGTTCTTGGTAATCAGGAAAAAAATTTGGAGTACACTCCACATCAGTTATTGATTGATATTTACCAAACATCAATAACCCTGCCACAGTAAAACCCTCCTCTCCCGTTTGGCGATCTTTGCGATAACCACCTAGCATCCTTAAAAGTTCAATATCACTCAATGAGAGCCAAGGATGATCAGGAGAAGATGTTTTAAATAACTGTCTGTATTTAGCAAGAGTTTCACCATCAATATCGTCCATTGTATAATTCTTCAATATGCGACTGTCTGCCGGATGCATATCATCGGCATCGGCAAACATACGCCTAACTTCTTTTTCGGTACATTTATAATCACCCTCGTAGTTACGTTTAAAAGTTCCGTTATAAGGATTGTTTGTACGAAAAACAGGCCGTTGTTCATTATTTGCCCTAGGAACAAAAAATAACATAAAATTATAGCCCTTATACGTAGCAACAATTACATCTCTCTCTTTCATCAAATTACAACTGATAGTGGAACGATTATTTACATTTGTCCAAAACGTCTTTTTATACTTATCAATTTGATCAGCAGTAAGACCATTAAGGAAGAACGCTCCATTTTTCTCTTTAACACCAAATACAATAGTTCCACCATCTGTATTTGCAAAAGCAGAATACGTATCCCAAAAATTTTCAGGAAAACCACCTTCTGCACTCTTAAACTCTATATCATCACACTCTGTTTGATTAAGTAGAGATTCAAGATAATCATCAAAATAGGATTTATTTCTAATTTCTACCATATTAGTCAAGTTTTTAAGTGTTTGTTCCTTCTACGATGGCTATTTCATCATCGGTCAAGCCATATAAGTCATAAACCAAACGGTCTATCTCCGCCTCAAGAGCGGAAGTATCGGCTTGTGGGTTTGCTTTCTTTGCAGCAAGAATGTTGTCAACTATACTCACTATTTCCGTTTTATGTGCATCATCTCTTTTTATTGGTAACTCTCCTACACTTCTTGCTTGAATTTCAGAGAATACTGTTTTTGTTGATTTGAAATTATTCTTGTAAACGTAGTTCATTAATTTTGAATTGAATAGTGCAAGAATGAATTTAATTTCGCATTTTATCTTAGGAGTAATTACGACAAGTGTATTTAGTGCAAAATATTGATTATTATCGTAAGTTGCCATAAGATTTGCAGAAACTCGTCTGAAAAACAATTTTTCTTTACATTCAAAAATATCTTTTCTCTTGCATGAATGAATTCTTTCCACATCATAATCAAGGTATAGTCCACCCCAAACTATTGAATAACGCCCAATATTTCTTCCATCCAGAAACTTGTAGTAGTGCGGGGAATATTCTTGCTTAATTGACAATGATTTATCACCCTTCAAAGCAATTGCTTGATTAATGTTACATAATTCATTCAATGGTGTAGCGTTTTCAAACAATTTTTCTATAAAATCGTTTGAATTAATATTAAAAACATAACCTTTTTGTCTTTTAAACTTTATTGTACTTATCTTTTTTACATAATTAATCTCTTTTCCTTTACATGAATATATCTGGACATCATTTTCCTTCGGCGAATCCTTGGTAATGATTAATGTTACATTTTCAACAACAGCATTATCAAATTCCATATCGTTGTAATTGACAATGGTATGCAAATGGTGTTTTAATAACAGTTCTCGCGTGTCTTTATAATATTCTTGTGTAAGAATAGTATTAGGGATAATGTACGTAACAACACCATTCTTATTTGTAATATTTATTGCTTGGTGCAACATGAATATAAAAAGATTTTGTCTTCCTCCAGAAGTACAAAAAGTTTCTTTGATCACTTTCTTATAATGTTCACTAACATTGGGTTGCTTAGAAAGTTGAACATACGGTGGATTCCCAATCACAATATCAAATCCAGGGTTCTCTCCTTCAAACACCTCAGTAAACATAATACGCCAATCAAAGAACCGTATGTCTGTTTGGGCTCTTTCTGCCAAAGAACGGGTAGTATCTGCCAACTGTTTTCTAATTGCAATCCCAACATCCATAATTTTTTGCTTTTCGGCAGGTAGCTGTTCTTTTATGTCGGCAAAAGAGAGTTGTCTTGGTTCTGTTTCAGGAAACAATGATAACTGTTTAGCGGAATTCTTTTCATACCACGATTGAATTTCGTAACCCAATTGATAAGATATTAGAGTAAGTATGGAGTCCTTAATGTCTATGCCTAATTGGTATTTGGCATCTCCTGTTGCTGCATAATATTTTTGTTTCAAACTATAGAGTTTAGCCTTTTCTCTCTTCATTCCAACAACATTTGTATGTTGTTGGCTATTGGTGTCAAGATTTACATACTCCCCATTAAATGTGGTAATAAGTGAGTTCCCCTGCATAAACTTGTAATCAAGATTAGGCAAAACCTCCGGGGTTTGCTCATCTACCACTATGCTGAGCCAAAACCGCAGTCTGGCAATATCAATAGCACCCTTCTCTATATCAACACCATAGATATTATTACTTATAATTTCTGCCTTTAAAGCGGCGTAATCTCCCGATAAAACCGAGCCTTTTTCATCAGTTGCCCAAGCGTTTATGCTTGCACGGCAACGCACCAATTCATTAAGCAGTCCCATAGGGAACGCTCCAGAACCAATGGCAGGGTCACAAATTTTGACATTGCGTATATATGAGCCAAAATCCTCAAGTTGTTCCTTAGTCATTTTAGGAACAATAGCCTCTGGTTCTTTTAACAGTTTACGTACCGATGCTTGTATCTCCTCCTCAGGCTTATGGTTATCTCCGTGTTTCTTTATTACGCAAGTGGTAAGATAGGCCACAAGGCTCTCACGGCACATATACTGTACTATCTCCTTTGGTGTATAGTATGCTCCCTTATCCTTATTATCCTCCAAAAGATTCTCAAATATACGCCCAAGCATTTCCGGGTCAATGCCTACCTCAGCGTCATCGGGGTCATTCTCATCTATGGTAAAATTATACTCATAAAAGAACTCAAATAAGTCTGCAAAATAATCAGCAGGAAATGTTGATTTGGGAATATCCAACTCATCACGCTCAAAGAGTCCACCATTAAGATATGGTATCTTAGTATCTGTAAATCCTGCTACATTAAGGTTAAATACATCGTTATCCCGCTGAGTATTGAGTGCATCTGAAAACAGTGGCTCAAGAACCTTATCAAGGTAGTCGCTTTTTTGCTCATCGCTACTTGCCACAAACAGGTGTTTCATAAATTGGGTATCGCCATCGCCCCACTGCCCACAGGACGGAACGCCAAGCCAGCCTTTTTTCTGCAAGAAGTGTAGAAACACTATTCGACCAAGCAGTTTTTTTACATAATCACGTATAATCTTATCCTCCCACTGTGAGAACTCTTGCCCAAAGTATTCTCTATTGTCTTTGTTATCATAAACAAACTGACAGAATTTGTCATAATGAA
Organism: Candidatus Enterocola sp.; assembly: GCA_045616965.1. Classification (GTDB taxonomy): domain Bacteria; phylum Bacteroidota; class Bacteroidia; order Bacteroidales; family Paludibacteraceae; genus Enterocola. The sequence continues at coordinate 5,676 of JAZLHT010000070.1, read as the reverse complement.
CCTTATATTTAGTAAAGAATTCCTTAGATAAGGCTTCCACATCAAACGCCGCTACAATATCATTTAACTCTATATTACCACACTTGTCTGCCAATTTCTTGAAGTTTTCAGCGGCGGTACGGCAACTTTGGTTTGGTCCAAGAAGGAATGTATAACGCTTGGAATCTGAAGATTCTTGATTACTGCCTTGCTTACTGCAAAATGTAAAACGCCAATCCCATTTATCGTCACCGCTGTAGTGAAATATCATAAAGGCACTGCTGTATGTTGACATCACACTGCGTATAAGTTGCTGCACGGCAACACGGTTACGTCTCATCTGTACTTGGTCACTAACTGTTATGTCAAACACATCAGTTGGATTATATGGAATATCAATAGTGCCTAGTCTGAGAATTTTAACGATGCCCGTACCTTGAGCCTTTTTTATAAGGTCTGTATTGTTCTCAAGAATATCCTCCCCGTATGTGTCTTCATACTTATCCTCACCAAAAACAGGGATGATAACATTTTTTATAAAATCCTCACCACCCTGGTATTTACTATGAAAATATGATTTTAAATCCACCATTTGTATTTTCACATTTTAGTTGTTAGCCTTTAAGTACCACCCATTTTCCCTCTTTACGTCCACCTTCACGTCTAATTATTTCATGATTTTGAAGAAAGGCGATATCACGCTGTATAGTCCGTGTCGTAAAAGAATTCTTTTCCGACATCTTTTGTGCCATTTCAGATACAGTGATAGTTGGGAACAAAGACATATATGCTATTATATTCAATTGACGTTCAGTTAGTTCTATTTCAAATTCTTTTATGACTTTTTGATTTTCTTTTACGACATCTTTTGTGCCATTTTGTGCATAACTACCGACATTTTGTTCTTTATACGGACTCTCTGTAGGTCGCATAATTGTTACAAGTGTTCCGCCACAGTCATTCCTGACTGTAGGCATAGGCAACTCTGTATTCTCAAAAGCCTCTGCAATTTTCTTATAGCCACGCCCCCACGCTTCCACAAAACCAGCCTTAAAGAACGCAAATGCAATATTCTTATTGCGCGGTCTGGACGAATGCTGCTGCATAAGCGTTTCCTGTGTATAACCTACAGGCAATTCACCATCATTCCACAACTGTATCTGATTATCATATATACGCATCTGTATATGCACTCCTGTATAGTCTTTGTGTGCTATGGCATTATAAATTATTTCCCGTAATGCAGGTTCAGGCACTTCAAGTGTTTCAATGCGTTGCATACCCTCATAGTGTATGTATGATTTTAGGTAGTATGTTTTAAGCAGTTTTATAACTTTATCTGTCATTTGTATAAGATTACCCTCAACACTGTCCTGAACAATCAGTTCTGCTTCATTACGTCCAAATTTGCCTATTCTGAACTCAACGCACGGAAAATATTTCTGTGGTTTCTTTGCAAATAACAGAAGTGCGGCATTCTTAAGATTTCCGTTCTCATCTATTAGATTCAGGTTCTCCAATACCTGCTGTGTGGTTGCATTGCGGTCATCGGGGTCAATACGACCTGCTTCAATTCCTTTTTTCAAGAAATATTCTATTGCTTCACGGTCAATATCATCAACCGTCACATTTTGTCTGGCGTAATCATCCCAAGTGTTTCCCATTTTTTTTAGTACAAACTGCTGCAATGCCACTCCGTTTATCTCTTGTTTTGTACTACCTGAACGATAATGATACTTACCTTTATAACTAATAGGCACACTATTGGGTTCAACTATTATCTCAATGTAATTAAGTCCGCTATCCGTTAAAAGATTTATGTCACATAGTATTCCAAGTTGAGAAACAATTTTATTTGGAATATCCTCCATTAATTTTTTTGAGTCCTCTACACCTACAATCTCACAGGCATCATTAACTCCTATGTATAATCTTCCTCCTTGAGCATTGGCAAAACCACAAATCCACTTCAAGTATTCATCTCTCCAAGATTCTTTATACTCAACATTTTGACTCTCACTTAATTTCAATTTTATCATACTCTTTATTTTGAAAGTCCTATAAATACTTCTGCCTTGCCGTAACGTTGTTGCAGATTAGCAACAATGTGACTGATTTCACGCTCTATCATATCGTCAAAATCTTGTTGTGTCAAGCCACCAAACAAATTACCCTGTGAACTGTTAAGTTCTCTTTCAAATGCAAGAACTTTTTTTATAATATCCAAGTTCCCTTTATTAACCAAAGTGAAAGCATCTGCAAGAAGCGACTTTGAATGTTCTGACATAGTAACATTCTGTTGCATTCTGCGTAAAATCTCTTTTGCCTTTGTGGCTCTTGCACTGCTGCCCATACGAACATTCATCTTGTGTAGATACTTATTAACTGCCAACTCCGCCTTTTTCTTATCATCAGACCATTGCTCTGGCAACTCAGCAACAGGGGCATTCTGTGGTACGGAAAAGTTTTCATACATCTCAGAGGCAGAAATAATATACCCCGTATTATCATTGCGGACGACCTTGACAAATAAGCCTGACATACGTGGAGTACGTACAAGGAAATATGAGTTCCCATCTACTGTTGTAGTGGCACATTCAAGGTTTTGATTACAATTCAATATAAAATCATATCGTTCAGGATGAGACACTTTATACTGTTTTAACTCATAGATATACTTTTCAAGTGGAGATTCCTCTCCATTTACTATTGTATTCAAATCATAATGACTTATCTCCTCATCGGCTGTAAACACCTTGTTGTCTTCACCAAAAAGCGTGTGGAAAGACTGTAGTTTGGTATATGCTTTCTGTACAAGTTGTATCTCTGCATTACCCTCGGCACTCGGCTTGAAATTATAGACATAAACTTTATCTTGTGTGGAACCAATACGATTTACACGTCCTATACGTTGCATCAATCTGGTTGAGTTCCAAGGGGTGTCATAATTGAGAATGACATTAGCACGGTGTAGGTTGATGCCTTCCGCAAGAACCTCTGTGGTTACAATTATATCATAGTCATTTTTTTGTATTTCACCCTGCTCCTTGCCGTAGTTGGCATCAAAATTCTCACGAATGACGGATTCCATCTCATCTCTGTTAGCGGCGGTGACCTTTAATACTCTATAGCCTTTTGACTCTGCCACGCGTTTGATTGTATCAACGGTATCAATAGCCTCTGAAAAAACAACTAATTTCTGTGGCACATTCCTGCCCGGGTCAAAGAGTTCATATTTCAGATTATCCTTAAAGACCTCAAGTTTGGGGTCTTCTGTATTCTTCATCCATCTATCACATAAATCAGATATAATCTCATAATCCGCACGCAACAAATCAATATACTCTTGCTTCATATCCCCCCTGCTATACTCCTTGTTCCGCTCATTATCATTTCTCCCCTCAGCATTAAGTCTCTGAATCCTTGTGCGAATATCATTTAAACAATCCTGATAACTAACCTGACTTCTGCGTTTTCTCTCTTTTTCCTTACGGTCAAGTTCCGCATTAACATTGATTTGCGGGCATATAAAAATATTATCAGACTCCCACATATCAATCATATTCTTAGTATATTGACGCAAATTAAGCAATGACTGATAAAAGGCGGAGAAACTACTTTCAAGCCTCTTTACAAGATTTATTTGCATTATCTTTGCCAACTGGTCAGCCAACGTGTCTGCATCACGAGAACCACGAGCATCATACTTTTTCTTGTTTTTTTCATCTGATAAAAACTGTATGGCACGATAACGATAATACCCAAGATATGGGCTGCCACTAAATTTATACAAATCAGATGGTGCTATAATATCCATTGTCTCTGCAAAGAGGTGGGAAAGTTGTGAATCCATCTGATATTCAAGCTCATTTGGTCCTACAATCTTAGGAAATTTAAGATTTTGGTTCTCCACATCATCACTATAATACTTTTGCACATCTGTACGTGTACGGCGAACCATTATATCTGTTAAAACACAGTCTCTAATACGAAGAGAGAGCTTTTTTAACTTTTCATTATATTCACTAGTAGCAGTAAAATCTGTATTGTTTGAGTGAATTATTTCAGAATACTCAGTATTGATTTCTGAAAAGAAGTTTTCAAGATTACCACTATTGGCCTTACGTAAAGTAGTGTCATTATGATTACGCTCAAAAAGATATATCTGATTCTTCAAATCATCCGGTTTGTTATTCTGTGGTGTGGCACTCAACAAACCAATATAAGGATAAGCCCCTGTATCCGCTCCAATCTCACCAATAAGATTATCAAGCGCCATATACATATTTGTGGTACTGTTACGGAATTTATGACTCTCATCTATTATGATAAGTCCGTAATTCTCATGTTTTAATTCTTCCTCAAAATCTCCAGAATCATGGTCATCACCATCTTCGTCTTCAATGCTATCATCTGCTGTTAATTTGCCGATACTGCCTGTTGTAATATAATCAATATATGATTCCATCTTGTCTGAAGAATCCTTATCAAATGCCGCAATAGTGTTTACCCACGCTGATTTAATGGCTGGAGGTGTTACAATGAGAACCTTACGTTCACGTCCGTCATCATCGGGGAATTGTAAAAAATGTTTGATTATAAGCGAGCCCACTATGGTCTTTCCCAAACCTACTACATCAGCAAGCAGAAATCCACCATGCTCTTTCATAGTTGAGAAACATTGCTTGACAGCATCAATTTGGTAATTATATTTATCAAAACCTTTAGGCAGATAACTCTCAATGACTTCATCAAGGTTCTTGTCAACAAGATTTCCAAACTTGGTTTGAAGGAGTTTGATGTAAAGTTCGTATGGTGTCAAAGGTTCCTCTTGTGACGATGTTAATGACTTTGGTTGTGGTTTTGGCTTACCAACAGGTGCCTCTGCAAGTATTTTTAGGAACTTTCCATTCCAAGGCACACTTTGCTCCCACTTCTCATCAAACCAAACCTTATGACTCTTAGAATTACTATATTCAGAAAAAGGTGCAGTAACAATATTATTCTGTGTTTCCAGATAGTTTAATTCCGCATTATCCTCTAATCCCTTTTCTGTAAAGTTACTACTCCCTATTATGGCATCTGCCTCTCCCTGACCTAAAAAAATATAGCATTTTGCGTGCAGAAACTGTTTATGTGCAGAATCATTTTGACCGAATATTCTGATTTGTATTTGAGAATCATCACTATTATCTTTACAATACTGCTGAATAAGTTCCGCAGTAGGACGATACTCATCCGTTAAAAGGTTGATGTCTCGCTGAAGATAGAAATCCGGAAATGTTTCTTGGTCTTGTTCCGGTGCGTGTGTTTGGTAAGAACGTAGTTGTGGCTCTTGTCCCAAAAGTAAATCCAACCGCCCACCAGATTCAAGAAATGTTTTTAAGGAGTCATAGACAATGGCTGTACCTGGCAAATCCCAGTAACCAGTAGCAATACAAAGATGATTGTATTTTCCACTTCCAATGAAATTCCTTATGACATCTTTCATAAGTAACCCTTTACTATTATCTATTAAAGTGTTGTTCATTGTCCTTGCAAATATACAGATTTTTATTGGAAATAAAAAGTAAAAACAGCGGATTTGCCTCTTTTGTAAAAATTGACTATTTTTGCACTGAAATTTATTGCAGTGACTTTTAACTACGATGTAATAGTGGTGGGGGCTGGGCATGCCGGATGTGAGGCAGCCCATAT
>JAZLHT010000069.1:0-8928 GCA_045616965.1 Candidatus Enterocola sp. | reverse complement strand
CTGATTCTATGAATTTGTAAAATTGGTTAATGTTCATATCCCTATAGATTGAATCATTATATTCTTGGTATGATACAAAAAATTCAGACGCTGAATAAGCCTTATTGATTTCATCAAGTTGATTGTTGCAAGAAAGAAATTCATTACCAGAGTTTGCATTATCCAAATTAATCCATACTTCGTTCTCTTCTGCAGGCAATGTGAATAGTCGTATGTTAGAAGTGTGTAAAGATGAAACTATGCTAACGGAGACGATGCCTGTCTGTTTCCAACATAATGAAAAAGAACCATATTTGTTAATTTTAACGCTTTTGTCTATTGGATCTTGCAAATACAAATCTGATACAGACACATAGGCGGTTACTGTATCAAAGTCTATGCATGCTTTTGTAATATAATGAACTGTCAGAGTCGTTTCCCCTGTAGAATAATTAAATTCGGGGATTTTATGGTTCGCATTACATGAACAAAGAATGAAAGCAATGAGAAAAATAATTAAATGCTTCATAAAAATATGCAACTTTAAAATATATTCATGGTAGTAACATCCGATGAAAGAAATGAAAGGTCTGTCATTCAACTCACATATATTGCAAAATTCAATGAACAAATTTAAAACATTATTTTGCACCATATTAATTCTATCATGAACAAACCTCTTTTGGCAGACATTTTTTCACTCCTGCAGCCGTCCTACAGCACCATTCTGAAGATTTGCATTCAGAGGAAAATTTGCATTTTTTTGTACCGCCTGAAGAACCGCCTAAGATGTCCCTCATTTGATTTCTTGTAAGTTTTTCTTCAATGTCTTTTAGACTAAATTCAATCTTTTCCATAATTAAAAAAATAATAAATGATTTTATTACAAATGTCCGCAATTTGTATGTTTATAATTGAATATCAATGGCGAACCCTTCGTGCACTAAGGCATTGATTTTAATCTTGAGAAAAATATACTAATTCTTCGACGTCATATATATCGGGAATTTCATATCCGTCAAAGAACAAAGTTGGAGTTCCTGTGATGTTGGCATCATTACACCATACATACATATCATCCATTATGGAATTAACTATATCGTCAGGCATTAAATTGTGTGTATTATATTTTTTCATTAATTGATTTAAACAATCTTTATCAGAATTATTCATATACCAATATTCTATTGCATCTATAATGTATTGTTTTGATTGTGAAGCCAATTCAATAAAAAAACGGACTATATCATACGAATGGTGAGATATATCTCCAGGTGTGGTAAATATGATTTTTACATTGGTGTTTGATAGTTTTGGAATCAAGGCATGTATTCTATGATGCATGCGAGAGCATGCCCCGCAATATGGATTACAAATAATCACTATTTGATGATTTGCGTCGCAATTTATCAAATCCACTCCTTGTGGTACAGGTTGGAGCAATTTGTTCTGTAACTGCTGCATTGCGTGAAAATTATTGGTATTATATTTGAATTGATTATATAACTTGATTTTGTCTGTCAACTTAAAATATTTCATGATTATTGGTTTTATTGTGAATACCAATGAGAACGAGAATATGATTGTGCTGATTAATATAAAAATGTCATATAGTGTAATTAAACTAATTTGTGCAATGTTGACACATCCTAATATTAGTTGAAACAGAAGACAACATTGTACAATCAAACAAAGAATACACCATCGTTTTATAATAAAGAACTGATAAACTAACGAGAATATTATATAGGGGAACGCCAAAATGCTACAAAAATAGATAATAAAGATAGGAAACAGGAGACATGTGTAGATAACACATCCTGCAAAATAAGAGAATCCGACATCGCTCCAACTTAACCAAGAAAATATTTTTGCGGCTTTGCTTGATAAAACCAGGTCGCAACTTCCGTTTGGCATTGCAGAACACATCCTGTTAATCATAGGATTGTTGTTGTCTACTTCATGCCATAGTAAAATGGTTGATGCTAATAATCCAATGAGAGATGTGAATAGTAGAATTAAATTGTCTGTTGTTTTAAAATGTCCAGTTGAAGCGTTTATGCAAATTATAATAGTTCCGATAGTCAAAATTACAGGGAAACATGAACGAGCAATATTTTGCATCTGGTGTTTAGTATATAATGTGTCTCCTGATTCCTTTTGGGTTTCCGCTATTAATACAATGCCAGTCCATGTTTTTTTGAAATCGTCAATAGGTATTTCTTCATATTTGTGTTTTGAATTAATAAACAGCCTTATTTTTTCATTGTAAAATCCAGATACTGTTGTAAACATTGTTTCGGAATCTAGTTTTATTTGAACGATAAATGGTATTGGTATATTTTCAAGTTCTTCTATTGTACAACGAAATGCGGCAGTCTTGATTTTCCAATTGTTTAATGCATCATTAATACTTAGTAGTGTGTCAGAATCTGGATGGTTTTCAATGAAGTGCAAAATGTCAGATTTGCTAATTTTAACTTTAAGTAGTTTGACAAAATTGATGGTTGTTTGGGTTGTGTTTGATAGAATCATATATATAAATTTACATTAGTGTTCAATAGAAGAGTTGATATGTATTAATATCGATATTCATATTAAATGCTATTATATGGATTTTAAGTTGTTGTTTAAATTATGAGACTGCAAAGTTAATTAGAGGATATGTTAGTGTCAATAAGAGTAGTGAAAATAGTAGTAAAAAAACGCCTATTTAAAATTACAAACACCTGATAATCACAATATTTGGTGCAATGGGGGGGGTAAAAAAGTAGTAAAAAATTAAAAAAATCTTTTCAAAGCAAGAAAAAAGATGAAGACTAAATTTTAGTCTCCATCTTTTTAAAGTAAGTGATATTTCTGTTGTGAAAACAGATGGCCCGTTAGAACCATCTAACATAGCAGAAGTCCATACGGTGTGGAAGTTCCGCATTCTTAGGGAATAGACGGAGTGCGCACTTGAATGAACCGCTACTCATAGGTGTGCTTGTCAAGCTGTACGTAACTTTAGTTCCTTCTTTCTTAGTTACTTTGAATTCAAGTGTACGATACAATTTGTCAACACCGTCAACCATCTGAGTGGATACAAACTCAATGCCAAAGCTATCTACAAGAGATGGGTCTTTAACATCTATTGTTACGGTTCCCTCGTAGTTTACTGCCTCATTAGAGCCTGTTTTATCGTTTACATCAACATCGCAAATCTCAATGTCATCCCAAACAGATGCCACTTTCTCTTTCCAAGCAACTATCTCTTTAGCCTTGGCAAAATCAGCGGCCTTCAATGCTTTTACACGCTTGCCTTGCTTGCTATAGAAACGCTCAATATAGTCATCAAGCATACGCTTGGTGGTATATGTAGGAGTGATTTTAGCGTAAGAGTTCTTTATAAATTGAATCCAACGTGGAGAGAATCCTGATGAGTTGGTGTCAAAATATAGAGGAATAATCTCATTCTCAAGCATTGCGTAGATGGTAGCGGCATCAAGTTGGTCTTGATGTGGCTGATAAGTGTATGTACGCTTATCTGTCAATGCCCAGCCTGCTCCCTCTTTGTAGCCTTCGTACCACCAACCGTCAAGTACAGAGAAGTTAAGAACACCGTTCATTTGTGCCTTCTCACCTGATGTACCTGATGCCTCAAGAGGACGTGTAGGTGTATTTAGCCATATATCCACACCAGAGATAAGTTTTTTAGCCAATGCCATATCGTAGTTCTCAAGGAATATAATCTTACCCAAGAACTCCGGACGGCGTGAAATCTCTATAATGTTCTGAATCAATTTCTGACCACCTGCATCAGCCGGGTGAGCCTTGCCTGTGAATATGAATTGAACAGGATATTTAGGGTTGTTTACAATCTTGTCAAGACGCTCAAGGTCTGTAAACAGAAGGTGAGCACGTTTGTAAGTGGCAAATCTACGACCAAATCCTATTGTAAGTGCATTAGGATTAATTTTATTCATAATCTTTACAATACGTGAGGGATCCCCCTGGTTCTGTAGCCAGCTTTGAGAGAACTTGGTTCTGATTAACTCTATGAGTCTTGTTTTAAGAGTGGTGCGTATTTTCCAAATCTCCTCATCAGGCACATTGTAAATGCCTTCCCAATGTTTAAGATTTGATTGGTCTGACATGAATTTGTCTCCAAAATATTTAAGGTGAAGTTCCTTCCACTCCTTGGCAGCCCATGTGCCGTAGTGTACACCATTGGTGACCCAACTTACGTGTAACTCATCTGGGAAGTAACCGTCCCAAATCTTCTTGAACATATTCTGTGATACTTTTCCATGCAACCAGCTTACACCGTTAACCTCCTGACATGTGTTGCAAGCGAATACAGTAACAGAGAATTTCTCTGTCTGGTCTCCCGGCACCTCACGACCCATATTCATAAAGTCTGCCCATGACAATCCAAGTTGATTTGCAAAATCATTCATATAGTGTTGGAACATCTGCTCATCAAACTTATCGTGTCCTGCAGGTACAGGTGTGTGAGTTGTGAACAAACCTGAAGCACGTACAACCTCAAGAGCCTCGTTGAAAGCAAGTCCTTTGTCTTTCATAAGGTCAAGCAGACGTTGTACATTGAGGAATGCGGCATGACCCTCATTGCAGTGATAAATGTCTTTCTCTATGCTAAGTGCGTTAAGAGCATAGATACCACCTATACCAAGAAGTATCTCCTGTTTCAGACGGTGCTCATTATCGCCGCCATAAAGATGGTATGTAAGGGTACGATCCTGCTCATTGTTCTGCTCTATGTCAGTATCAAGTAATATAAGCTGTACTCTACCTACGTTAACTCTCCAAAGGTTTGCATATACGTTACGTCCAGGATATGGAACTGCAATGGTTACGGCTTTTCCGTCTTTGTCAAGAATTTGCTCAATAGGCAGTGTTTCAAATGCCTGAGCGTCATAAACGGCTATCTGCTCTCCGTTCATTGACAGGGATTGTGTAAAGTAACCATATCTGTAAAGGAATCCTATGGCAACCATATCAACGGCACAGTCACTTGCCTCTTTCAAGTAGTCACCTGCAAGTACACCAAGACCGCCTGAATAGATTTTAATAACTGATGTCAGTCCGTACTCCATACTGAAATAAGCGACAGATGGAACAGATTTTGTAGGTTTAACAGACATATATGCTTTAAAATGGGTGTAAACCTCTTCCATCTTAGCCATAAATACGGTGTTCTTTTGCAACTGCTCAAAATCTTCCGCTTCTAACTTTTGAAGAAGAAGCACGGGGTTACCTTGACACTCGTTCCATAATTGAGGATTCATCTCAGAGAAAAGGTCTATGGCCTCATCATTCCATACCCACCAAAGATTTTTGCTTAGCTCCATCAATTTCTGGAACTCTTTTGGCACTTGGAACTTTACATTCAATGTTCGCCAATTAGGGTAATTGGCATTGCTTACTTGTAGTTTCATAATCAGTATAATTTATATATGTTGTTTTATATTTTTGCATATATATATGAACACCTAAGGTGCAAAGTTACTTTTTTTTGTTTAAACTTACAATATTTTTAAGGCAAAAATATGGCATTGTTGTTAATATCTTTTGCTTTTTGTTGCATAACCGTTATTTTGAAATAATTCCGTTACGTTTTAGCAGGGCATCAACGGTTGGTTTCTGTCTGCGAAATCTCACATACAGAGTCATAGGGTTTACGGTGCCGCCGGCCTGAAGCATCTCTCTGAATTTCTTTGCTGTAACAGGGTTAAGCACTCCGGTCTCTTTGAAATATGCAAATGCGTCTGCATCAAGCACTTCTGACCACTTGTAACTATAATATCCGGCAGCATATCCGCCAGAGAATATATGACCGAATGCCGTACTTACGCAGCAACCTTCCACAGTAGGCAAAAATGTTGTTTTAGCACATGCGGCGTGTTCAAAATCCTCAACCTTATCACTCTTTGTTGCCTTCCAAGCCTTATCCAATGTGTGCCAAGCCATATCTAAATACCCAAAATTCAGTTGTCTTACACATGCGTATGCCACGTGGAAATTCTCTGCATCACGCAGTTTCTGTATATATTCTGCAGGAATCTTTTCCCCTGTCTTATAGTGAACGGCAACATCGTCAAGGAAACACTCTTCGTAGGCAAAATTCTCCATAAACTGTGACGGTAACTCCACAAAATCCCTATAGACATTAGTGCCACTCATAGAGGCGTATTTAGTGTTAGCGAGCATTCCATGCAGAGCGTGACCAAACTCATGCAGTAGGGTGGTGACCTCTCCAAACGATAAGAGTGACGGAGTGGTGTCTGTAGGTATGCTGAAATTTGTAACTATTGATATATAAGGTCTCAGATTCTCTCCGTTCTTAATCTTTTGGCAACGGAATTCAGTCATCCAAGCACCGCCCTGCTTGCTGGCACGTGGAAAGAAATCTGCATAGAATGTGGCTATGTAATTGCCGTCACTGTCTGTAACGTCATAAACCTCTACATCTTTATTGTATTTGTCTAAGGTGTCATTAAGGGTGAATTTAAGACCATAGAGCTTGCCTGCAAGTGAAAACACCCCTTTCTTAACCTTGCCAAGTTCAAAATAGGGCTTTAACATACCCTCGTTTATATTGTATTTCTCCTCTTGCAGTTTCTCACTGAAATATGCCCAATCCCAAGATTGTAGCACAAAGGTGGAGTCTCCTGTAACTTTTCTTGCATAAGAGGTAAGTTCAGCCAACTCTTTTTCAGCCACAGGCATATAGTTGGAGTATAGGTTGTCAAGCAGTTCATAAACATTTGCAGTGTTCTCTGCCATAGTGCGTTGCAACTTGTAGTCAGCGTATGTTTTGCAACCCATTATGTTTGCTAATCTAAGTCTTTTATTTACAATTTGTTCTATTATCTTGTTATTATCATTGTCGCCACCTTTGTTTCCTTTGGTGTTATACGCTTTGTATAATTTCTCACGTAACGCTCTGCTATTTGAGAATTTCATAAACGCCATGTAACTAGGAGCACTTAAATTAAATAGGTATCCTTCTTTGCTTGCGTCTTTTGCACGTTGCCTGGCTTCATTAAGAACATAATCGGGCAGACCTTCCAAATCAGACGGCTCTGTAAGCACCATAGAGAAAGAGTTGGTCTCCTTCAGTACGTTCTGTCCATACTCCAATGTAAGAGAACTTAACGCTTTAGACAGTTCTGCAAACTCTTTTTTGTCTTTCCCATTAAGATTGGCTCCGTTACGTACAAACGATGTATATGTATCTTCAAGTAATTTAAGGTCTTCTGCATCAAGGTTCAATGATTCCCTGTTATCATAAACCGCCTTCACTCTTTTAAACAGAGCCTCGTTCTGAAATATCTGATTGCTTTTTTCGGTCAGTATTGGGCTGTACTTTTGAGCCAGCGAATCCAGATCGTCATTAGTGTCAGCCTCTGTCAGGTTAAAGAGAATGCTGCATGTACGGCTAAGGGTTTCATCGGAGTACTCCAATGCCAATATGGTATTTTCAAATGTAGGTTTCTCTTTGTTTGAGACAATGGATTCTATGTTTTTCTTCTGTTCTGCAAATCCTTTTTCAAATGCTTCTGTATAGTGTTTGGTCTCTATTTTTGAAAACCCGATGAACCCGTCTTGCAGAATAGGGTTGTTAGATGCACAAATCATAGCGTTGATAAAAAATGCCACTATTAAAAATCTAAATTTCATAACTCAATACGCGTAACGCTTTCAATTCCTGAAATATTTGATAATGAGTCATATATGCCTTTAATTTCAGATGGGTTGGATACATACAGGTTTATTCTGGCACAGAATAATCCGTTGTCTGTACTCAAATCCGCTTTCTCAATATAGGCACTCGTAGTATCCGATATGACTGTTGCAATATCCAGTAGCATACGCTTGCGTGCTATACCCTTAATCTCAATAAGTGCGGCAAGCACTTTATTCCCTCTTGCAGGGGAAGAGTCTGATTCCTCATTCTTTTCCGGAATACTCACATTGCGTATGGCGTCAGGGATTGAATCTCCCTTAATGAATTTAGGAATCCATTTAGAGAAAGCACTTTGTCCACTGCTTCTCTTTAGAATAGCAGGCATATCCTCCAATGATAGAGTGCCACTGCCGATATCTGTAAGTAATGTATCCCAATTTTTGCGTTTGTACCCTTTCAGTAACTTTGAGACAATATCAGGTGTGTAACTTTTCTTTATGGTATAACCTGCCGCAAAAAGAGCTTCCCGTAGTTTCTCATCGCCTAATGCCCTGTGATTATGATTGCCTATTTTCAGAAGTCCGCAAAGTTTATCCTTGGCTTTAGCAGACGATACATAATCAAGCCACTCCGCTTTAGGTGTCTGCTTCTCAGATGTAAGAATCTCAACTTGGTCACCACTGTGTAACTCATAGTTCAGCGGTACTATCTTGTTGTTTACCTTAGCACCTATGGCATGGCAGCCAATGTCTGTATGTATGCTGAAAGCAAAATCAAGTACGGTGGAATGAGCCGGTACCGATTTTATATCGCCCTTTGGTGTGAATACATAAAATTCCGACTCATATTGTGAAATTTTGAAAGACTCAAGCAATTTCATTGCATTGCTGTCGGGACTCTTAAGTAATTCATTAACTGTGTTAAGCCACTCTTCAATCTTGTTCTCACTTGACGAGTAATCCTTTTTATAGTTCCAATGTGCCGCCAAACCTTTCTCTGCTATATCATCCATGCGGCGACTGCGGATTTGCACCTCAATCCAATAGCCTTCGGGCCCCATTACCGTTACGTGCAGTGCTTCATAACCTGTAGTCTTAGGGTTGCTTAACCAATCCCTTGTGCGGTTAGGGTGTGGCTTATATATACTTGTAATAATGTTGTAGATTTTCCAGCATTCCAATTTTTCATCGGCATCGGGTTCTGGGTCAAACACTATACGTGAGCCTAAAATGTCATAAACCTCCTCAAAAGGGATA
>JAZLHT010000068.1:0-8302 GCA_045616965.1 Candidatus Enterocola sp. | reverse complement strand
ATTGGCAGCTCATAAACAGATACTTCAACAGAACCTGTCATCATGGCTGAACATGCTGTTGTGGTGTTCTCCGCCTTGACTGTATAGGTACCAGCTTCTTTTTGCTTGCCGAAGTCAAGAGCTGAACCTGTACCTTCAAGTGAGGTTGACGTTGCAACATCATCTTTGTACAGTGTGTATGTGAAGCCTGTCTCTGATTCGTTAAGACCTACTGACATACCCTCACCATCCGCACAGTATGGGCCTCCGCCTATCACCTCAAAGGTGCTCTCTGGTGATACTGACTTGTCTTCAACCTTTATTGCCACACTCTCTGATGACACACAGCCGTTTGCGTCTTTCACTTTTGCCTGTACGTTTGCTGATTGAAGACCCTCGTATATGTTCTTTTCATTATAGTTGGCACCTCCGTCTATTGAGTAGGTGTAAACTCCGCTACCGCCCTCTGCGGTTATTGTATAAGCTCCATTAAACGGTGCTATACACTGAGTGTTGTCTGTAACATCTGTTTTGCCTGCTATTGGCAACGCATTCTCTGTCTGTGTTGCAGGTGTTCTTGTTGAGCTTTGACAACCGCTCACTACTTGAACTTTCGCCGCATAATATGTACCTGGTGTTTCTGGTGTATATGACGCACCTTCAGCTACTTTATTTCCGCCTGCTGCGGCATCATACCAATATATTGCATATTCCTCTGTAGGTGTATTGACCTTTATGGCACTCTTTTCTGTGCCATAACAGTATGAGCTGCTCACAGCTCCGGCTGGAGCATCTATTGAAGGACAATCACAATTAGGCGCTATAACAGACATTGTGTTTATACAACCTGATGTTGTTGTGACTGTCAATGTACAATCATGACCTGACTCTATTCCACTTATTGTCCATACATTACCATCATTTGTTATTGTAGCAGACTGACTACATGTCACCGTACCCTCGCTGACTGTCACTACTATTGAGTAACTCAATAAATCATCAGCACATTTTGCCGAAACAGTTTCCGTTATTGTAGGCACGTCATTTACTGCTACCGTAGCATGGTTTTTCATAGTGGCTGAACATTTTGTCGCAGAATTGTTCGCCTCTACAGTGTAAGTTCCTGCTTCTTTCTGATTACCGAAATTGAGAGCGGAACCGTTGCCGGACAAGGAGGTTGGAGTTACTGCACCATCCTTATACAGTGTATATGTGAAACCTGTCTCTGATCCGTTAAGACCTACTGAAACACCATCGCCATCTGCACAATATGAACCGCCACCTGTAACCTCAAAGTTACTCTTTGGTGCTACAGACTTGTCCTCAACCTTTATTGCAAAACTCTTTGACTCACAGCCATTAGAATCTTTTACTTTGACTGTCACACTGGCTGACTTCAATCTTTCATATTTTGATATACTGCTATAATTTTCTCCATTATCAATTGAATAACTGAAACCGGTTCCACTGCCACCTTCTGCGGGTATTGTATATGTTCCGTTAAACCGTACTATACATTGAGTGTTGTCAATCACATTTTTTGAACCTGCTACAGGTAGGGCATTCACCTGTATATCTTTCTTACCTTTGACATCTGCAACCTCGTATGAAGCGTATGTCTTATCGTTTACAGCACTTACGTATGCACTAACACTGACCTCTGTTGAAGATGCAGTTGCATCAGGTGTATATGTATCAGGCAATTCTTTCGTATCTCCTGATACAATATCACCTATAGTCCAAGCATAAGGCGTAGTCTCACCTGGTTTGGTGTATGTTACAGTTACATCCTTGGCAGTTACCATAGAACCGTTATACACTTCTATTTTGTAATTTGAAGTTTCTCCTGCACATATTGGAGATTTAGCAGTTACAGTAAGAGTAAGATCTGTACAATCCTTATTATATAGAGTGACATCATCTGTAGCGGCATCACAAACTCCAAGTTCTGAAGTTGTTGTAAGAGTAAGCATAGCCTTTGCCTCCAATTCCACTCCTGTAACTGTAGATGTAAGGCTTGTAGGATCTGTAATTGTAGGATTAGTTTCCCCTGTATAACTCTTTATAGACCACGTTGACTCTTTCCCATTAGTGGCAGTACCTGCAAGTGTAAATTCTGCAGTGTTACATGGATCTTGATCCACACCTGCATTATTTGTAGGTTTTTTATCAATCTGTATGGAAACAGACCCACTCATTGATGCCTCACACTTTGTTGTAGTATTCTTTGCCAGTATAGTGTACACTCCTGCATCTTTCTGATTCTCAAAAGACAAAGCCGAACCAGATCCACTCTTTACAACAGAAGTGGCAGAACCATCTTTATAAAGGGTATAATCAACACCGTTTTCAGATCCTGACAGTGTTATCTCTTTACCATCGGTGTTAGAGCAATAGATACCACCTCCATCTATAGTATATTCTGTAGGCAGTGGGTTAACCGTTACCTTAAACGTCAATGTGGCGGCATCACATGCCTCATCTTGACCAGTAGTGCTGATTGTAACATCACAACTTGCAGAAGGAGTGCCTGAAATTTTGTAAGTTTTGCCAGATACAAGAGAGCAACTTAGCCCACTTGATGACAAATCAGGATTTATAGTATATCCTGTAGCTGAGCCTCCTAATTCAAATGTAAAATCTGTAATAGTCTCTCCACTACATATAGTTTGATTCTCTGTATCCTCCGCTGATGTTTTAGTAATAGTAGGGACTATGGCATTTTTAAGCGTAACTGACTTGGACTTTGACTCACACACACCATTAGATACAGTCCATGTAACAGTGACCGTTGAACCTGCGGCAACTGTGGTGGTTGTTCTTGCAGATGTAGGATTGGCAATAGTACCCTCTGTAATAGTCCACTTACCTGTACCTATTTCAGGTGTTACAGCCTCTAAACTGAACAACTCCACACCACACTGAGAGAAAGATTCCTTATCTGGATTTACAATAACAGCGGCAGATGGATTTTTATCTACATTTACTACAGCTGTATTCTCTGATGAATATTCTGTATAACAACCGTTAACATCAGAAACCTTTGTAAGTGTGTATGTGGTGGTTTCTGTAGGATTGACACTGATTTTCTTATCACCGGCGGCAGTTATACCACTTTCTGTTTTCTCTACAGAACCCTCCTTATAATATAAGGTGTAATCAGGAGTTCCTGAACTTATTGTGAAAATCAAATCGGCAGATGAACCCTCGCATATATTTGCTGACGGTCCGCTTATGGCAGCCTCCGGCTTGGCAAATATTGTTATGGTAGAGGTGCCTTTGGCAACAGAAGTATCGTATGAATATTCCGCACCATCATTTATTCTTGAAACATACGCCTTATTCTCCGCATTCTTTACCGCTGTATTGGCTGTTGCACTAACTGTTAAAGTAGCGGTGGATTTTGCGGCAAATGGTATTATTTTCCAAATATTGTCTTTCACAGCACCTACTGAGGCACTATATACAACATCGGTAAGTTCCGGTGCAACAAGATTCATTACAGATATACTATCCAAGTCATAATCAAACGGATTTTTAAGTGTAACCTTATAAATTTCACCGGAAAAACCTTGACAATCTTCAACTTCCAGACTTGTAACATCCAAGGTAGGAGCATCACATGCAGACTTTACCGTATTTGTAATAGAGTATAAAGCACATTTACCTGTTGCCGAACCAGAGGCAACCTCCTCTGCAGTCTCCTTATCATTAGCTACTATAACTCTATAATATGTATCGTTACCTGATTGTATAGTATATTTGCTTACATTTTCACCACTGACACCCTCTATCTCACTCCAATCACTTCCGTCAAGTGACTGCTGCCAGAGATAATATGGCTTTACAAGGGCACCTTCACTCATTGATACGGAAAGGTCAACATCCTGACCGCACACACCTGTAAATGAATCTGACTTACCGTTAATAAACAACATTGACTTTGGATTACAAGCGTCAAATGATATGTCATCAATCAACACATCATTACCTGCCGCTCCGTAACCTGCTTTGTTTATAACCTGAATCACTACGGAAGTATTGTCTCCAGTATTAAACATTGTGGAAACCTCCTGCCAGCGTTCATCAAAAGACAAGCCGTCAACCTCTGCTTCTGAAATAACCTTGGTCTTGTCTGCATTCCAGAGTTTAAATTTCATCTTAATAGGATCACCCTTACCTTCATTAGCCGCATTGGCAACATAAAGAGAGAACCTTGTGTATGTGTTGTCACACAAACCTTCCGCTTTACGTTCATAGAGGATATCATTATCAGACGAACTCCCATCCTTACAGTCAATCATAAGCATACCGCCATACTCTCCATTTCTTGTATGGTCTTTGAAATTATCATCACGATACCAAAAATCACCTCCGCAATCACACGAGTTATCATCCCTGCTCTGATCGCCACAACCACCCCACTTAGGATTTGCAACTACAGCATATTGACCACCTTCTTTTAATGGTTTACACTTATCAGCGTACTCGTAACCGCCTGCGCCTGTGCCTGGAATGTACTCATTTGTCTTTCTTTCTTGATCACCGGAGAGAGTGCCGAAATCATCACGAAACAGGTTTTTCATACTTGCGGGGTCACACTCAAGCACTATTTCCAACACTATGGAAACTGCATCTGAAGCACCTTTGGAATCAACACAACGATATACGGTATTATCAGTAGGATAAACTGTCATAGTAGCGTCAGTTCCACTGATAGGTGTGAATGACGAACCTCCATCTGTGGAGTAAGACCACGAATACGGAGCCTGTCCGTTATTAGCGGTTAGCGTTACAGACTCACCTAATGAGACCTCGTAAGCAGACGCAGTAACAGTAAACTTGGTTTCATTTGCTGAAAAAAAGAACTTATAGTTTTTTCCTGTGCCGTTGTTCAGGTATATATTTTCATCGCAACTGCCAGGGTTTGATTGAGAACCAGGATCTCTAACGTAAAATTCAAAGACGTATATTTCATCTCCGCTGATTCCCTGGCTTACAACATTGTCAAGTACCCAATGTTGATTCACACTCCCGTCTTTCTCTTCTTCTTTGTCGATTTTTGAAATTTCCTTACTTATGAAATTAGGTTTCCCTTGATCTTTCTTGTAAATACGATAGTATAAGACAGGGTAACAAATATTTCCCACGTCTTTCTTCTTCCAAGTGTTCACATAAAAATGTGACAAGGAAAAAGATTTCACTGTACCTAAGTCTACATCTTCCTCTCCACTACTTTTAAGAGAGATATCTTTTGTGGAACCATCCAAATTGAATGTCAAACCTGCAGCATCATCTGAAAAGAATCCTGCATTTTGAGCACAACCAACTGTAGCCAAAAACAATGAAGATACAGCAAATAAACATTTCAAGTGTTTAGAGATACAAACAAAAAAACGCTTCATATAAATTAGTTTGTTAAATTTTATACATTAATGTTAAGAGATAAAACACCCAACAATATGGACGGCAAAGATAGCACTTTTAAATTTAAAAGTGCTATCTTATTTGTGAAAAAATGTTAAAATTACTTGTTTATGCAACGTAACTTAATTGAAGTGAGTATTTTTTTTGTGTAAAGTGGGAAATCAGCCTGCAGAAGCCACCCAAAATAGCCTGGGTCTTTCTTATAGACAGCATCCACTGTAATGCCCTTATATTTGCCAAAATTAAATATCTCCGCCCCATTCTCATCATATACTATATGCCCTGCAAAATCTGCAAATTTACTGTGGGCACTAAAATCTGATAAGAAATTTATATCGTTCTGTAAATCAGATGGATATTTATCTAACTGAGAGCGTAGGACATCATACGTGGCACGTATGTCGGCATCGGCGGCATGCGCATCATCAAGGTTCTTGCCACAATAGAATTTATAGGCTGCCACAAGGGTGCGGGGCTCCATCTTATAAAAGATATTCTGCACATCAACCATCTTGGCTTTCTTTAGGTCAATATCCACATCGGTGCGGGCAAACTCCTCTGCAAGAAGCGGCAAGTCAAACTTTAGTGAGTTATAGCCACCAAGGTCACAACCCTCAAACACCTTGGCAAGTTCTTTTGCCCTCTCCTTAAATGTAGGGCACTGTGCCACATCGGCATCCGTTATATGGTGTACCGCTGTAGCCTCCTCAGGTATATGGCGTTCAGGGTTAAAACGCATGGTCTTGGACTCCTCTTCCCCATTAGGGAAAACCTTAATGTAGCCCAACTCCACAATTCTATCCTTAACAATATCTACGCCTGTGGTCTCAAGGTCAAAGAAGATTATTGGTTTCTTTAGTACTAAGTTCATCTCTTGTCTTTTTTATGCTAACATCATAGGCATTGCCAACATCAAAGCACTCATACCTTCCTTCTGCTGTACAGGAATAAACAATCCCGGACGTGCTTGGTCTATAAGCCTGATTTCCATATCATCGCACTGAACGTTAGCAAGAATATCTATGATAAGTGTTACCTTAAAGCCTATCTCAATGTTATCTCCACTGTATGAGCATTTTATATTTTCCTCGCCAGAGTTTGCAAAATCTATATCCTGACCCGATAGGCGGATATTATTCTCTGATATGGACATTTTTATAAGGCTGCTGCTCTGGTCTGAACAAACCTGCACACGACGCATCGCTGTAAGCAATGCCTCTCTGCTTACAATGGCATTACATACAGAATTTGCAGGAATAACAGAATTATAGTTTGGATAATTGCCCTCTATCTGGCGTGTTATCATAGTGTATGCAGATATTTGACTGACTATCAGCTTATCATCAAACTGAATCTGCACATCACCAACCTCTTTAGATATAACACCGTTAAGCAGGTTAGCAGGTCTTTTAGGGAATACAAAGCCATTTGAAAGCCCCGGATGCTCATCAAGTGTAACCTTAGACAAGCGATGTCCGTCTGTGGCAACTATGTCAAGACCACTCTCTATAAAATTAAAGCACAAACCGTTCATAATAGGACGAATCTCATCATTGGCAGTGGAGAACGATGTCATGGTTATGGCATCAGATAACTTGGCACAGTCAACAGAGAAGGCACTGACATTATCGGCGTTAAGAGATTTAAGTGTAGGATAATCAGATGCATTCTGCCCCATAAAATCGTACTTGCCACCGTCAAATGTAAGTTTTACACTATAATTATGGTCATCTATCTCAAATGTAAGAGGCTGCTCTCCAAATGTGTTAAACAGGATTTTAGACTGTAGTACAACCCTACCGTCTCCACCTTGATTCTCAATATCAAGAGTTGTTACTAAAGTAGTGTCAGCATCTGAGGCTGTAATAGTTAGTTTTGAACCCTCAACTTCAAACAGGAAGCAACCCAACACCGGCAATTGCGGCTTAGACGGAAGAAACTTGGCGGCTGTCTGAAGACGCTCGCTCAACTGTGACGCAGAAACAATGAATTTCATAAATTTTCTATTTTTATAAGTTTCCCACAAAAATAAGAATAATATTTGAAAATTTAACACCTATTTCCAGCGTCTTTTTCTAACAATCTGATATACAAAGCAAAAAATTATTAACAATAGCAGTGGAGACAGAACTGATGCTGCCTGGATCTCTGTACGATACTCAGTTATAGTATTTCTATCTAACAATCTGATTTTAAACTCTCTACCACGCAATTCCAACCATCCCTCATCATCTGCCAGATAATTTATTGCGTTAAGTACAAACTGCTCATTCCCAAATGTCTGCCCCAAATAATCATCGTATCCAAGAGGATATGGGTTATATCCTGTTGAAGTTTGCTTTACATCGTTGCGAATAATATCTCCATCTGCCACAAACACCATCTTCGTACTATTACTCTCCTTTATTTTATCCTTTACGCCTTCGGTTATCTCGGGTGGTGTGAGCCTGTTTGCAAACACAGATGGGAATCTGCCTTCAAGCATAATAGCCACCGGCAGGTATGAGAACGCAAAGAACTCAGATTCAGGTGATAGAGTCACCACTGCAGGATTTATCTGCATAGGTGCTTTATCAAGTCCCGCCTTTGCCGATGAAAACAACAACGGAGATGCCTGCAACCCGCTCTTATTTTCTCCCACCAATTCTACTACAGAGGTAAAATCAGCCTTTACACCTGGTATGTTCTTTGTAATAAGGCTTGACGGGTCTGGTATAAGAATGGGTGCGTAGTACCAAGGCATAGGCTCAAATTGCGGTTTCTCACCATCTAGTGCCACATTTATAGGCATCATAGCACACTGAGTATCAAGCAATAACAATGGACTTATACGCACTCCGTAAGTAAAGAGCATATCCTCTAAATTTATCTCATTGGCTATGCCCAAATTCTCCTT
>JAZLHT010000067.1:0-10625 GCA_045616965.1 Candidatus Enterocola sp. | reverse complement strand
TAACACATCATTAACGTTGTTAACAGGTCTCCATATTGGAGGTAATAGTGATAATGTAGAGATAGGTGGTATTGATAACCCTGTAATCAAGATTGCAACTAAGGATAATCAACCTTATATTCCAGGTAGTTCTATAAAGGGTAAAATGCGTTGTTTGCTTGAACAAATTGCGGGTTCAGCAAAAGTTGGTGGGGATGCTGAAATTAACAACCTTTTTGGTTGTTCGCAGTCTAATCAACCTTCTAAACTTATAGTTAGGGATGCATATTTGTCAGAGATATCAGCACAAATACTGAAGAATAATGATAATTTGGATATGCCATATACAGAAGGTAAATGGGAAAATGTAATTGATAGAGTTAAAGGAACTGCCGAACATCCTCGTCAAACAGAAAGAGTGCCTGCAGGTGTGACTTTTGATGTGGAATTTGTAATAAATGTTTGGGATGAAGATGATGAAAAAGAGTTAATAAAACTTTTAGAGAAGGGTATTAATGCATTGGAAAATGATTATTTAGGAGGCAGTGGTTCCAGAGGGTATGGTCAAGTTAAATTTGGAGAACTCATTCCAGTGGAAATTTCTGAAGAAACTAATTGGAAATAATATTTATGTCAAAAATAGAACTTAACATTTATAAACTGCATTTCACTACGCCATTGCATATTGGTGATTATCGTGATGATTATAGTATAAGTCTAAAAACCATAGCATCAGATACACTGTATGCAGCATTAATATCATGCTTGGCAAAATTGGGAGATGCGACTCCCTTAAATGGTGATTTAGGGTGTACCGTTAGCAGTTTGTTTCCATTTTATCAGCAAAATAAAGAATCAGATGCTATTTGTTTTTTTCCAAAACCGTTAAAACAAACTCTTCCTGTCTCGGATAAGGCTATTAAGGATAGAAAGAAAATAAAGAAGGTGGAGTGGCTTGATTTGCAATATTTTGAAAAGGTTTTGAATGGAGAACAATTGTTTGAAGATGATGCTATTGATAATTCAATACATAAGTGTTTTATGACAAACCAACAAATTGATGATGAATTTATAGTATCACAAATATCGCCAAGAGTTAAAGTGGCAAGAGTGGAAACTGCGGAAAACAAACAGTCAGAGCCGTTTTATATGGATAGAATATATTTTAAGGGTAGTTCAGGTCTGTATTTTATTGCTGTTGGTGATAACGCATTGTTAGGTAAAGCACTTGATTTATTACAAAGTGAGGGTGTTGGAACTGACAGAAATGTCGGTAATGGTTATTTTGAGTATGAACAGGATACCATCAGTCTGAATATTCCTGATAGTGCAAATTTTGCAATGTCATTATCTACCTTTATTCCAGAGTCTAAAGAACAGTTGTGTAAAATGCTTGGTTCTTCAGAAGTGGCATACGATTTTCAACGCCGTGGAGGTTGGATAACAACACCACCATTTAATACATATCGTAAAAACTTTATTCATGCTTTTACTTGTTCTTCTGTTTTTGCTGAAAAGTGTAATGGCATAAGTATAAAAGGCAATGTAGCCGTTGATTTAAGACCATCTATTAGTGATGAGATTAAATTGATGCATCCACTATGGAGATGCGGAAGGTCTTTGTTTTTACCTGTTAAAATTTAATAAGATGGATAATTCTGTTAATAAAAAGTATAATTTATGCATTGAGGTCTTAACTCCACTATCTATTGGTGCTGGTGTTGAAAAGGATTGGGTGCGTGGCGTGGATTATTTAATTTCTAAAGGAAAATTATATAAAATCAGTTTGAAAAAATTGGTGGATAGTGGTATTGATATTGGTGAATTGTCTAATATATTCTCTTCAAGAAATGAAGAAGGTTTGCTTTCAAAAATTGGAAGCAAACTTGAACAGATTTCTGATTTTTGTATGGATTGTAAGGTTGAGAGCGATAATGATGTAAAGTCTTTCATTAAGAATCAACTTACAGACAATCCTATAATTCCAGGTAGTTCTATAAAAGGTGCTATCAGGTCTATTTTGTTTGAATACTTTGGAGGTCAGGAGGTTAAAAATATTTTCAGACAAAACAACAATAAACTACCTAAGGAGAAAGGTGAGGACTATTGGTTTGGCAGAGTAAAAGATGGCAGTGATTTTATGCGTTTTATAAAATTGTCTGATTCAGAATTTAATGAGACAAAAGTGGTTAATACAAAAATATTTAATCTTTTTGGTGACGGAAGTAATTGGAATGGAGGATGGAAACATAGTGGCGCTAACACCACGGCAAATTATAAATCCGTTGGCTTTAACACGTTATATGAGTGTTTGATGCCAGGTCAGAAAAGCGTTTTAACAATGATGCTTGCGAGAGATGCGTTTAATAAATATGAAAATGAGTTTCATCAGTCTGTTAAATCGGAACAAAATAAATGTGTTTTAAATGAAGGCTTGTTTAAGATTATTAATGAACACACTAAACGATATTTGAAAAAAGAAAAAGATTTTTTCCAAAAATATAGTACAGACAAAACAGATAAAATAGTTGATAGTATTGACTATTTGTTAGATTTAATACCCGTTGATAATTCTTCTTGTATTTTAAAAATGTCTGCAGGTTCTGGTTTTCACTCCATAACAGGTGATTGGCAATATGAAGATTATACAAATACCGGTATTTGTTCAGAAGGTAGAAACTGGGGAAAGAAGAACTACAAATCTCGTAAAATCGCTATATCGGGAGATAACTTTTCTTTGATGGGTTTTGTAAAATTGTCCAGGATTTCTGAAAATGAGTATTGTGAAATGCCTGATTATCAATCAGAATGCATAAAACAGAAGGAGAGGCAAATTAGTAGTGAAAACGAACGCAGAGAATCTGAAAGAATTAAGAAGGAATTAGAGAAAAAAGAGAGGCAGGAACGAGAAAAGAGGACCGTAGATTATATTGACTGTTTGAAACAATGCATTGAAGATGCTGAAAAAATGTTGTCAGAAAACAGATTCGCTGAAGTCTTGTCATTGCGTAATAATTGTGATAGTAAAGATGACATAAACCAAACAGATGAGGTTTTGGATTTACAGAAAGAGTTGAGAAATTTGGTAGATATGGCAGAACAGAAGAAAAATGAGCAGGAAGCACAAAAGGCAAGAGAATTATCTAACAGAGTTCCTTTATCAGAAAGGATAGCAAATGCGACAAAATTTGGCACTTTATTTAGTAACACTCAAAATTGGCTTAAGTATAATAATTCATTAGGTGATAATGATAAATGTGCTTTGAAGCAGAAGATTGTTGAAATATACTCCAAACTCAGTAATCATAATAAAAGACAGTACAGTGACTTCAGAAAGTGGGGTGAATTAGTCAAGTTAATAGGAGAAGCTGAAGCAAAACAGTGGTTTAATGATATTTGTAATTAATTTTTATGATAGTATTATGAAAGTGCTTGTATCTTTTTTAGGAACTTCATCGTATAATAGAGAGTATAGAACTGCTAAGTATAAGTTTGATGATAGTTCTGAAGAAATAGAATCCTCGTTTA
Source organism: Candidatus Enterocola sp. (assembly GCA_045616965.1). Taxonomy (GTDB): domain Bacteria; phylum Bacteroidota; class Bacteroidia; order Bacteroidales; family Paludibacteraceae; genus Enterocola. The sequence goes on along the minus strand of JAZLHT010000067.1, from coordinate 7,118 downwards.
TTGCTTCTGCAATAAAAAGACATACTCATATAGATAAAATTATATTAGTAGGTACAACTCACTCTATGTGGGAGGAGGTGTATAGTCATTTTGCTAGAGAAAATGGAAACTTTGATGAGGACTATTATTGCGAGTTAGGTGATTTTTGTGATAAGGCTAACCATAACACAGCATTAGAAATGTTCCCTGATATTGAGAAATTACAAGATGGAATAGGCAAGAACTCAGAAGTAATACTGATAAAGTATGGCTTGAATAAGGATGAGATAGGGTATAATGAGCAACAAATACTACAAATAGAATCCATGTTAAATTCCAATGATGAATTATATGTAGATATTACACACTCTTTTAGGTCTTTGCCGTTGTTCTTATTAAACACATTGATTTTCATTCAAAATGTTAGTACCAAACAAATTGTAATAAAGGATGTGTACTATGGAATGTTGGAAGTATCAAAAGAATTGGGGTACACACCTATAGTGAATTTAAATAGTGTACTAAGTGCAAATGATTGGATAATAGGTGCGTATGCATTCAAGGAATACGCTAATTCTTATAAATTGGTTGAATGTTTAGGTAACGATCATAAATCCGCATCAAAAGATTTAAAATGTTTTTCTAATATTGGCAATTTAAGTTATATTGCGGCACTAAAAAGTCAAATGACTGTTGTTACACGTTTAAGGTCGGAAAACGCACTACCTTCAATGGGAAAAATGGTATGTGAGCCAATTCTTAACGATTGGAAAGATAAATTCAGTAACGTAATATACGTATCACAAAAGCAATATAGGCTTGCTTTATGGCAGTACGAACATTTTAATTTTTCTGCATCTTTTATGGCTTTGTCAGAAGCGATAATTAGTTATTTATGCGAGATAAGTAATAAGAAGGTTATGTCAAAAGAGGATAGAAACGAAATGAAGGAATCCGTAAATAAATACCCAATTATTAATAATACTTATAAAAAAATAAAAACAATAAGAAATCAGATTGCACATGCTGTTGATGGTGGTAAGGATGTTGACAAAATGCTTAAAACCTTGCAAGATAGTTTAAAGGAAGTTAAAAAATTAGTAGAAGGTCCACGTTTTAATAGTTTGCATGAAAGAACCAATTAGATTGATATGCAGAAGATAAGAATATTTATAAGTAGCGTTCAAAAGGAATTTGAGCAGGAAAGGCGGTTATTGGTAGATTATATCAGTAATGATTTATTGTTGTCAAGATTTTTTGATGCTTTCTTGTTTGAACAGATGCCTGCCAACAATGATGCTCCTGATGTTGCATACCTGAAAGAGGTGGAACAATGTGACGTTTACCTTGGATTATTGGGAGAAAAGTATGGCTTTGAAAATGCGGAAGGGGTATCTCCCACAGAATTAGAGTATGATAAGGCAACTCAGTTGCATAAGACCAGATTACTCTATATCAAGAAATCAAATAATAGAGAGGCTAAAGAATCTGCGTTTATTAGGAAAGTTCAGACCGATGTGGTGAGAAAAACATTTGAAAATTATGCTGAGCTTCAGTTGGCTGTTTATGCATCGCTTCTCCACTATATGGATACAAAACATATTATCAGTTGGAAACCTTTTGATGCAACAACAGATAGTGGTGCTACAATAAAAGATATTGATGAGGATAAGGTCAAGGATTTTATTGCTATGGCAAAATCAAAGCGTAATTTTCCATTAAATGAAGATGTTTCTGTTCCTGTTTTTCTGAGGCATTTAGATTTGATGGATGATGATGGAAATATAACAAATGCCGCTATTCTGCTATTTGGAAAGAAGCCTCAAAAGTATTTTATATCATCAGAGGTCAAATGTGTGCAATTTTATGGAAATAAAGTTGAAAAGCCGGTACCATCATGCCAAATTTATAGAGGTGATGTGTTTGAATTAGTTAATCAGGCTACAAGTTTTGTTATGAGTAGGGTTGATAATTGGACTGGAACACGCATCGGAAATACAGCATCAGTACCTACTCACCCTGAATTGCCTATAGATGCAGTGCAAGAAGCCATAGTAAATGCAATATGCCATAGAGATTATAACAGCAATGGTAGTGTTCAGGTAATGATGTTTAAGAATAGAGTGGAGGTGTGGAATCCCGGACAGTTGCCATACGGCTTATCTGTGCAGAAATTATTAGGACCACACGCTTCAATACCGGCTAATCCGCTTATAGCAACACCTATGTATTGGTGTGGCTATATAGAGAAAATGGGTACGGGAACAGAGGATATTATACGCAAATGCGTGGATTATGGTTTGCCTGAACCAGAATTTGTTCAGGAAGAAGATTTTAGGACTATAATTTGGAGAAAAGATGCCGTAAAAAGTGCCGTAAAAAGTGCCGTAAAAAAAGACTCTAACTATCTGAAAATATATGACTTGATAAAAAGAGACAACAGTGTGACTGTTGGTCATATTGGAGCATTGCTAAAATTGTCCGATAGAGGAGTAAGAAAATACATTGAAAAATTAAAGAATGATGGCCTTATAAAGAGAGTGGGAGCCACAAACGGAGGTCATTGGGAGATTATAGATAATAAATGCTAATTATACATTTTATTCGTGCTGGCACCATTTACTAAACATAGTAATATGGTGCTTTTTTATATATTTTATACCTTTGTCTCGTGATAATTAATCTCTTTTTATATGGAACTAAAACATCAGCAACAAATAGCATTTGAAAGGATAGTGTCATTTTTGGAGAATGATACTGATTCTGTTTTTATACTAAAGGGATATGCTGGTACAGGTAAAACAACGTTGGTAAAAGCATTAACTGATTATTTGCAAAGTAATTGCAAGTTTTTTCAATTGATGGCACCAACTGGTAGGGCATCTAAAGTTTTGACGGAAAAGACAGGTTTAAAGGCTACTACCATTCATAGGGGAATATATGATGTATGTAAGTTTGTAGTTGAAAAAGCGGATAATGTTGAAGATATTGAATTTAAATATGTGTTTCCATTGAAGGCTACAGAGATGAACAATAAAATTTGTATTGTTGACGAAGCATCTATGATAAGCTCAATGGATGATCAGAACATATTGTTCTTATTCGGTTCCAATAATTTATTAGACGACCTTATATCATATACTGACTTTACCCGTAATGGGAAATTAATTCTTATAGGGGATCCTGCTCAATTGCCACCAGTGTCAGATAACACTTCTAAAGCATTGGAATGCACTACTTTTGAAGAGAGAGCAATCAAATGTCAGGAATACGAACTGACTGATGTCTTGCGTCAAGACACCAATAGCGTACTATTTAAGGATGCCATGAAAGTCAGAGAAATATTAAGGTTGAAACAAAGAAATGAACTTGATTTTGAAGTGGATGGAAATTCTGTTTGTGAAGTTGTTGATGGTGAGTTGGTTTCTTATTATTGCACCGCTAATCCTACACCGCAAGTAAATAATTCTGTTATAATAACTTATTCAAATAAGGAAGCATTGTTGTTTAATAAAGAGATAAAACGTTTTTATTTTGGAACAGAACATATGTGTGTTGATGATGTCCTACAGATTGTAAGTAACAACTATGATAAAAAGCATGGTTATGATTTAATGAATGGTGATATGGTTAGAGTATTAGACATATCTTCACAGCCTGAGATTGTAAAATCATTTGCATATATTACAAAAGGTACAGAAAGAGTGCAGACTCCAATTTCACTGGTTTTTAGAGATGTTATCATTAAAGATGAGGCAGGTAATGAATTGCAACGGAAGATAGTGGAGTCAATGTTGACGGACGATAAACCAAACTTAACTTTTTTTGAAAAGCAGGCATTGTTCATTAGATTTAAAATGACCCATCCAAAACTTAAGCCAAACACTGAGGAGTTTAATATGGCATTGACTGATGATCCTTATTTAAATGCCGTTCAAGTTAAATACGGGTATGCCATTACTTGTCATAAAGCACAAGGTGGTGAATGGGGAACGGCATTTGTTAATTTTAGGAATGCTTATATGAACAATGATTGCTTGCGTTGGATATATACAGCAACCACACGTGCTAAAAATAAATTGGTTGGATGCAAGCTGCCACATGTTAAAGTTACTAGTAAATTAAAGGTTGAAAATATTGTTAGAATTACTAATGCTCCAGAAGGTTATGACATTCACGTATGTGTTGGCTCTGATTGTTCTGACAAAACGCCATATCATAATGAGGATTCTAATATAGAGTTACGAAAAAAATATTGGCAGGTTTTTAATTGCTTGAAAGGTTCTAAATATAACATTGTAAATGTAGAATGCAAACCATACAGAGAGTGCTATACGATTTCAGATGGTAAGGATTCTGCAAGGTTTGATACATGTTATTCCGGAAAATACTTTTTCAGACTCTTTGTAAGTAATGTTTCAAATGGCTTTGCATCTGATGTTTTGCGTTTGATAAACAACACAAATAATGTTATGTCAGAATATAAATATACTCCTTCGTCACCAGTAGCCAGTAGTATTTGGTCTGTAATCAGTGCTACACTGGGAAAATGTAAAGTGCAAATAGTTAGTGTCGTGGAAAAACTTGACCAATATTATGTGCAATATAACATTAAGACATCTGGGAGATATGCTGCGTTGAAAGCATTTATTAATAAGAATGGTTTTGTCACATACATAGTGCCAATGTCTAATCTCGGAACACAAGATAGTGTGTTAAATAATATAGTTAATGAATTAAAATCAATAAACGTATGAGCACCTTTTCTGAAATAAATGAATTGCGTAAGTCCGGTAATTTAGATGAGGCTTATTCTATGGCAGCTGAACAATTATCCGTAGATCCAATAATATATGGATGAAAAGAGCTATGTTATGGGTGTTGTATGATTATATGAAAAATGCTGTAGATGAATGCAATGAAAATGAATATTTTTCACGTTTTGACGAACTGATTAATTTGGATTTACCTGCCGATGAAGATATGGTGTTAAAAAGTGTTTGTTGGACCGCATATAAGTTAATGTCCAAATTAAAAGAGCAATCAAAAATATCATCGGATAGACTTGATGTCATAGTAAATCACTTAATCTGCATTCCTTTTATACATGATCAATCTACAAGTGCATTGTTGCGTTTGTTTTCTGATTTTGCAGAAGAATATGAGCATTTTGACCGATTTGTTGCGTGGTGGAATTTGGATAATCTTGATGGGGAAGATTTTAATTGTGGTGAATCAAGCGATGGCAAACAGTTACCATCATTAGCGGAAAAAGTTTGTAATAATTATTCTAAATGGTTGATGAAATATGGTTCGGAGGAACAAATAATAAATTTTTTACCTACAGTTAATAGATTTGTTGAAAAATACAATAACAAATTCACTGTTTATTTTTTAGCTAAATTGTATGTGAAATTGGGAGACTCAGATAATGCTGTTAAAGTATTTAAGCCATTTGCCAAGCAAAATAGAACCGCTTTTTGGGTATGGGAACTTTTTGCTGAAATGAAAAATACTCCTGATGAAAAATTACCTTTTTTGTGTAAAGCATTAACATGTAAGACAAAAGAAGACATGCTTGTATCAGTACGTATTGAAGCCGCTAAAGTTTTTGCTGGCATGAGGATGTATGATGCTGCAAGAACAGAATGGGAATTAGCTTACAAAACCAGAATTGCTAATTCTTGGAAAATACCTGCAGAAATGAACTCTATTTCTAAATGTGAGTGGTTTGTTCAAAGTAATGTGAAAAAAAATAATAATAGTATCTATGAAACTTATGCTATGGAAGCGGAAAATGTGTTATATGATAATTTGCATAGTGAAATTGTTTTAGTATCTGGTGTTAATAGAGAAAAGAATTTTATATCATTCGTTACAAAAGAAAGAAAACAGGGATTTGCAAAATTACATTCTGTTGAGAGTGTTGAGAATAATACTCTTTTATCTCTGACTATTGATAATATAGCAAGTGAAGATCCCACAAATGTAATAGATTGGAAGCATTATGATGATATAGACGATGCATTTTTTTATAAGGATGTAACTGGTATATTGCGGATTATGGATAGCGGATGCGGATTTGTTGAAAATGTATATGTAGATAAGAATCTCTTATCTCAATTTAATAATGGTGATAATGTAGTGTGTCACGCATGTATCTCATTTGACAAGAAAAAATCCAAATGGGGTTGGCGTGCAGTAACAATTAAATTAGAATAATATTATGTTAGTTAATTTTTCCAATCATCTTTCAAGTACCTGGTCAAATAGACAATATGGTGATGCTATAAAATTATATGGATGTGTAATTGATTTGCCTTTCCCTGATGTGGATCCTACACGAGATTGTAATTACATTGCAAATTTGGCTGATGAATACTTTAACAAGATTAAGGCTATGGGGTCACCTGTTGAAATAACAGTACACGTTATGGGTGAACTAAATTTAACATATGCAATTGTAAATTTATTAAAACTTAGTGGTTATCATTGTGTTGCATCAACAACTAATCGCATAGTTGTTGAAAAATCCAACAATATGAAAGAGGTTGTTTTTGATTTTGTTTGTTTTAGAACATATTAGTGCCGGCACCTTTGTAACATGAATAATTGTGTTTTTTCTGAAAAATATTATATTACTTTGCAGTGTAAAACAAATGAGTAATAATTTAAACTTTTGTACTATGTATTCTAATTCTCAATTATCCAAGATTTCAGAAATGTTACCATCTATATCTGGTAAGGGTATTAATTATGATTCCAGCAGGAACTTGTTCTATACAGATGGTTGGACAAGTTGTGCAGGTAATACATATTACAAAGGATTACGCTTGTCAGATAGACTGATCATTACTACAGATTTGGGACAAGGTTACGCATACCTGTTTTTAAATGGCTTGCATATTTATGGGTATAATGGAAAGGACAAACGCTTGGTTGCTTCCAAGTATTATAATTGTTGTGTTTATTCAGATTCCTTTGTTAAAACAGAAAGTGAAAAGCTTGTTAGGGATTTTTTGATAGGTCAATTAAGATTAAGCTATAGTAGTGTAGATGAAAGTATGGTTTCAAATTTGTCTCACCAATTGGTGGAATCCACTTATTGTGATAAGCAAATATGCTAATAGTTTGTAATG
>JAZLHT010000066.1:0-2474 GCA_045616965.1 Candidatus Enterocola sp. | reverse complement strand
CAGAATATGAGGGTTGAGGTTCCGTTTGCCGTAGGCAGGACAGACGCCATACTTGAGACCACAAACACAATCTACATAATAGAGTACAAGGTGGATCAGTCAGCAGATGTTGCACTTAAACAGATAGACGATATGCACTATGCAGACCCATACCTTGCAGACCCACGCCGCAAGCTAAAGGTGGGCATAAACTTCACCACAGAATCTCGCACAATAGAGAGCTGGAAAGCGGTGGAAGTCAAGTAAGCAGGAGGTCTTTCAATGGTTTCTGACACACCTTACGCTATGTCCTCTCATTTTAGTCTCGTCAAACTTGTTCAATGATTTATTTGCAGCCTGTCCGCTATATGGATTAGGGAAAATTGAAAACGCATAGCAATTATCCCTTCCGTTTGCCGTAGCAGAGGTAAAAATAGCGTAGCCACCCATTCCTGCCTGTTTTATTCCGGTTTGACTCTCTCCGGCAGAATATGCCGTAAACCCAAACGTGTCCTTTCCTATAAAATCATCACCTGCCCATGCTCCAATCCAGCCATCAGTTGACGCCAATTCTATGCCGGCAATGTCCTTACCGCCTACAGATGCAGCCAGTTCCTCCCACTCACTGGCAGTGGGCAAATGAAAACCGTTGGGGCAAATACCTTGACGCTGACCGCCAAATTTAGATGTAATTTGTTTGGCTTCCGCCTCAGACGGCAAACCTACAGCCGCCGCCCAACTATAAAAATAACCCAATTTTTCTCTTATATCATCAGTTAAGACGTCTGTCCAACCACCAGTATCATATCTATCATCCAAGTACCATGGGTCATACATAGAAGAACCAAGACCTTTAATCTCCTTCCCTGCCATTTCACTCTGAGTATCATAGTGTGTGGCTCTGATATTCTCAGCCATCCAGCACTGACCGCCGATTTTCTTTAACGGATACACATTACCGTCAGCATCTGTCACAGTACTGCCATCGCAGTCACACTTTTCCAAACAAATAACGGTATAAGTAATCTCCTCTGATGTCTTTACCGTAAGAAATTCTGTTTCACTCACTACATTGCCATCTTTATCAAGCCACTGATACTTATCACAGCCGTGAGCCTCAAGAACAGTCTCTTCACCTGCACAAACAAGGGAATCTCCGGTAACATATAATTTAGGTTTTGGACAACTATAAGAAACCATCAATGATTTTGAGACAGAAACAAGTTTTCCACAATTTGAAGCCGGGTTATATGTACCATTTACGGCATTTTCAACATCCTCCTTATTCTCACCAATCCAAATTCTATAATAGCGTCCATTCCCATGAGTCTCCTTACTTGTAGAAATTTCAAAGTCAAGATTAGCGGCTATAGAACCCTCATTAACCCAATTAACATTATCATCAGAAGATTGAAGGAGAGTAACATAAGATGACTTGAACTGACCGCTTACCTCTGCAGGATTGCAACAAAGAGTGACACTCTGCTCACAATTCTTCAAATCCACATCCTTTCTTGAATATGATTTATCAGAGAACAAACCAATTTCAGGCAGAAAAACAGAAAATTCAATATCATCCACTCCAACGTCATTTCCATTAGCCCCGATTCCACCACCTGGTTTACGGTATTCCTGCTTATCAGGTAATGAATTCTTTATAGCCAACCTCAATTTTGAGTACTTACCTGAATTAAATTTAAAAGAAAATTCTTTCCACTCCTTTTCATTATACGTTCCGGTATCCATAGAATCTATAAAATTTTCTGAATCACCATCAATTCCATACACCTCAAACCTAACCTGGATAGGAACGGGTTGAGCACCAGCCCCTATACTTGAGAGCCAAGCGGAAAAATTATATTCAATACCAGGACAAACATCAACTGTTTGAGTAAACATATCTTCTGATTCAAAACAGCAGTTCACAAGCAGGAAGCCATCTATTGTATATGGTCCTGAACCGCCTGCATTACCTGTATGTCCCTTAATATTTGAGCCATTCCAGTAGCCACCATTATTACTATTGTCAATGATTCCCCATTTACTATCCTCGATACCACTCTGCCACATACCCAGAGTATTAACACAATCATTAGCACCCTGATTTTTAAGTTTATCAGGAAGAGAGTAAGTACTGCTTATCTCAAAAGGGGAATTACTTGAGATTTTGTGCGCCTCAAAAAATTTAGAACCTGCAATAGTGCATTTCTTATCAGAGACAGAAAATGTAAAGTCCTCTTTAAAAGTTACAATAATGTTATTATCAGACGAAGCATACACGCCATAAGCGTGTATGCTCAAAATACTAACTAACAATATATAACATTTTATTCTTTGCATTCAGTCCTATCTCTTTAAGATAAAGTGTCCTTTAATTTGTTTTCTTATCTCTTCTACTGTTATTATATACCAATAGTCGTCACTTGGCATTTCGTGTCCGTTATACATTCCGTCCCACCCGATGAAATCCTTGTCATTGTGCTCGCCTGAGTAAC
>JAZLHT010000065.1:0-4294 GCA_045616965.1 Candidatus Enterocola sp. | reverse complement strand
TGCCACACTCACTGACTCACAACCATTGGAATCTTTAACTTTAACAGTCACATCTGCATATTGTAATTCATCATATTTTGACTTGGTTTTATACTCACCGCCATTAACTGAATAACTATATCCGGTCCCACTGCCACCTTCTGCTGTTATTGTGTATGCTCCGTTAAACGGTGATATACATTGGGTGTTATCCTTCACGTTTTCAGAACCTGCTACAGGTAAGGCATTTACCACAATACTCTTCTTATCCTTGGATTTCGCTTCATCATAAGATGCGTATTTTTCACCATTTACACTATTTACATACGCTGAAACATTATAGGTTTTAGTTTCAGCCTTAATATCAGGAGTAAATGTAAGTTCCTTTGTTTTTCTATCACCTTTCTCCATTTCCCCTATATTCCAAGTTTCTGTGTTACCCTCAGGTGTTGTATAACTTACAGAAACATTATTGTAATCTATTGACGCTCCGTTAAAAATCTCTATTTTGTAATTTGAAGTTTCACCTGCACATATTGGAGATTCCACCGTTACCTTGAGTTCAAGACTTGTACACTCCTTGTTGGTTATAGTGACATCAGATACCGCCGCCTCACAAACCCCGAGTTCTGAAGTTGTGGTAAGAGTCAGTGTTGCCGTAGCCTGCACCTCCACTCCAGTAACTGTAGATTTAAGATTTGCAGGATCGGTAATTATAGGATTTGTTGTCCCCGTGTAATCTTTTATAGACCACATTGACTCTTTCCCATTAGTGACACTACCGGCAAGAGTAAAATCTGAGGTGTTGCATATTTCCTGACTTTGACCGGCATCATTTGTAGGTTTAGGATCAATTTGTATGGAAACAGTTCCATTCATCTGTGCTTCACACCCTGTTACAGCATTCTTTGCAAGTACGGTGTAATTTCCAGCATCTTTCTGATTATCAAAAGAGAACTTGGAACCAGTTCCATTTTTTACCACAGAAGTGGCTTTACCATTTTTACAAAGAGTATATTCAACACCATTTTCAGATCCAGACAATGTTATATCTTTTCCATCTGCATCCGAACAATAAGTACCGCCACCACCAATCTCAAAGGTTTTCGGATGTTCGGAAGAATCCTTAACCTCCACCTTCTGTTCAACCGATTCACAACCATTACCATCCTTTACCTTGACAGTAACAGAATTTGATTTAAGACCCTTATATTCATACTTTTCATTATAACTTTTACCACCATCGTTTGAATACCGATATCCACCCCCACTACCGCCTGATGCTGTTATAGTATAAGAACCGTTATATGGTTCTGTACACTGCGTGTTGTCATTTATCTCAATTTTTGCCTTAGGAGAATCATTCACCAATATATCTACAGAAGACTTGTTTTTACAACCTTTATCATCTGTAACTTCTACAGTATATTCCCCCGATGCTGATTTAGTAGCGTCAGGAATCACAGGATTCTGTTTTGTTGATGAAAAATCTGATGGACCGCTCCATTTGTATTCTTTATAGGAATCCACCTCTAACGTAATAGATGTGCCTGAACACACAGGGCTATTACTAACAACTTTTGGATTTGGCTCAGCATTTATTGTAATAGCAGAGGTTCCTTTGGCAACTGAAGTTTCGTATGAATACTCAACACCATCATTAACTCTTAAAACATACGCCTTGTTTTCTGCATTCTTTACTGCTGTATTGGCTGCTGCACTAACAGTTAAGGTAGCGGTGGAATTTGCGGCAAATGGAGCAATTATCCATTCGTTATCTTTTACCTCACCTGCTGAGGCACTGTACTTAACATCAGTAAAATCTTCAGCCACAAGATTTCTTACTGATATGTAATCCAAGTCATAATCAAACGGATTTTTAAGTGCGATTTTATAAATCTCTCCGGAAAAACCTTGACAAACTTCCTTCTGGCTTTCCACTCCCAATGTAGGAGCATCACATGCAGACTTTACCGTATTTGTAATAGAATATAAGGCACATTTACCTGTCACCGAACCAGAGGCAACCTCTTCAGCAGTACCCTTATCATTAGCCACAATAACCCTATAGTATGTATCGTTACCTGATTGTATAGGATATTTGCTTACATTATCGCCACTGACATCCTTCATCTCACTCCAAGTCTCTCCATCAGATGACTGCTGCCAAAGGTAATATGGCTTTGCAAGAGCACCCTCATATATTGAAACAGAAAGTTCTGCATCTTGACCGCACACACCTGTAAATGAATCTGACCTACCATTGATAAACAAAATTGATTTAGGATTACAAGCGTCAAATGATATATCATCAATCAACACATCATTACCTGAATCACTATGAAGTCTCGTGTTTATAACCTGAATCACTACTGAAGTGTTGCCTCCAGTATTGAACATAGTGGAAACCTCCTGCCACTTATCATTATAGGACAAGTTTTCAACCATAGCCTCTGAAATAACCTTGGTCTTGTCCGCATTCAACAGTTTAAATTTCATTCTTATATTATCCTTAGCACTTGATTTACTCGGATTGGCTACCCAAAGAGAGAACCTTGTATATGTGTTGGCACACAAACCTTCCGCCTTACGCTCATAAAGGATATCTTTATCTGAACCATCTCCGTCATCACAATTAAGCATAAGCATACCGCCATACTCACCATCCTTATATTCTTTAATTGTGCTTGTATGGTCTGTAATATCACGATACCAACAACAATTCGATTCTGTTGCTGAAACGCTAGGGTCACAACTGTCACTTGCATCACAAAAAATAGAACCATCTTCTTTAACATCACAAGAATTATACTCTAAATGATCGTCACCCTCTCTGTCTGTCACATCCCAACCACACCATTTAGGATTTGCAGTCACAGCATAGTGACCACCATCCTTTAATCTTTTACAACCCTCATCATACTCGTATGGAGTGAACTTATTCTCTATTCTATTACTCTCCTTTTCTTTGATAATGCCAAAATCATCATAGAATAGGTTTTTCATACTGGCGGGGTCACACTCAAGCCTTATTTTCAATACTATGGTAACATTATCTGAAGCACCTTTGGAATCCTCACAACGATATACGGTATTCTCAGTAGGCTGAACTGTTATAGAGGCTTCTGCTCCACTGATAGGTGAGAATGACGAGCCACCATCTGTGGAGTACGACCACTTATATGGAGCCTTTCCGTTATTAGCGGTTAGCGTTACAGACTCGCCTAATGGGATTTCAGAAACAGACGCAGTAACAATAAACTTAGTCTCATTTGGTGAAAAAGTAATGCTTTTATTATTATTATTGTATGTAATCTTGATTTCTGTAGTTTTGGGGGTTATTCTTGCCCAATACACATCATTGTAATTCAAACTATACTGTTGCATATCTGATGAATTACAAACATCGTTGCAAATAAGAGAATTAGCATCCATTGTTCCAGCCATACCATAAGGAGCGTTATAAGTAGAGACGCCAAAATACAATTGGTCACTTGTACTGAGACCTGATACAATCCAAACGGCATTACCATCCTCCCCGGTATCCTTGGATTCCACAAGATGTGCATGCTCCGGGTTATTGTCATTTATACCTTTATACAAGTAAAACGTATCTGCACTGACTCTAAATGCACCAACTGACAACAAAGCAGTTAAAAACAATTTGGAAAACAATCTGAAAATGTTAGTCTTTTTCATATCAAATACTTGATTTTATGTAATTTATATTGAATCATCTTTTTTGCCTTCAGGCTTCCAGGCCGCAAAGGTAAATGTATTTATCTATATTTCAAAGAATTTTGACCAAATTTATATCGTGTCCATCTCCCAGTCTCCGAATCGTTTCCCGTCGGCTTCTGCGGGGCGGTCGTGTATGCTGACCCTGTTGGGTATGCCCTTGACCTTGGTCTTCGACCTCCAATATGACCTGTCATGGCGGCGGTATTTCAGTTTGTGGCGGCAGTTCCTGTACAGAGTGCCCCCTCGTGCCATGTCCTCCCTTATTATGGCGTATATGGTCTCGTGGGATATGTGTATGCCCTCGTTGAGAAGAAGGCTGCCAGATATCTGCTTGGGAGACCACTGCTCGTCTTGCAAAAGACCTACTACCTTCTTGTACAACGCACCGGTCACTGTACGCCGCCGCTTCAGCCGTTCCTTGTTAATCCTTGCGTGTTCCTCGGCTCTACACCAATGGTATAGTCCGCACTTTGGAAAATTCAGGAACATGGGATATTGACCTTTCCACACTATACGTATTGCCAAATTTAATTTTAGAGGGAATTATGTCGTTAGGCAATGACAATTCTGTTTA
>JAZLHT010000064.1:0-7527 GCA_045616965.1 Candidatus Enterocola sp. | reverse complement strand
AATGCCAGGTGATAACCTTGAGATTAAAGTTAAGCTTATCTACCCGGTAGCTTGTTCTGCTGGTCTTCGTTTCGCTATCCGTGAGGGTGGTAGAACAGTAGGTTCAGGACAAATTACTGAAATTTATTAATTAAAAATTAGGTTTAGGGTGAGACTCACCCTAAACCAATTTTTAAAAATTTCAGTAATTTATTACCTTTTTTACGATACGGGTCTAGCTCAGTTGGTAGAGCACTGGTCTCCAAAACCAGGTGTCGGGAGTTCGAGCCTCTCGACCCGTGCAACAAGGAAAAAAATAAACACTATGAAGATAGTTGAATATTGCAAAGAATCTTACAATGAACTTGTACATAAAGTTACATGGCCGTCGTTAAAAGAATTAACCAATAGTGCAGTGGTTGTTTTAGTTGCTTCCCTTATTCTATCACTAATCATTTGGTTGATTGACCTTGGTTTTGAAGAGATTATGAAGTTCATTTACGGTTTGTTTAGCTAATTAGGAGGATTTAAGTATGGCAGAGGTTGCTACAAAAGCTGAAAAGCAATGGTATGTGGTTAAGGCCATCAGTGGGAAGGAACAGAAAGTACGCGAATACATTGAAGCGGAAATCGGTCGTAATCCCATTGTTAAGAGCCGTGTCTCTCAAGTATTGATTCCTACTGAGAAAGTCTATCAAGTCCGCAATGGTAAGAAGGTGATTAAGGAGCGTCCTTATTTGCCTGGCTATGTCCTTATCGAAGCTCTACTTGAGGGTGAAGTTGTGGGTATTATCCGCAATATACCCAACGTTTTGGGCTATTTAGGCGGCAAAGACGGGAAAGCAGTTCCTCTACGTCCTTACGAGGTCAATAGAATCTTAGGAACCATTGACCAAACACAAGAGGCTGAAGAGGAGTTGATAGTACCTTACTATGTGGGTGAGACCGTAAAGGTTATTTCTGGTCCTTTCAACAATTTCTCCGGAACCATCGAAGAGGTTAACAATGAGAAAAAGAAACTTAAGGTTATGGTTATGATATTCGGTCGGAAAACTCCGATTGAACTTAGCTTTATGCAGGTAGAAAAGGAACAATAGAAAGGTTACGCTTAAATTGTTCTGATTCCCATATATTTTTATTTAACTTTTAGTATTTGATATTATGGCAAAAGAAGTTGCTGGACAAATCAAATTGCAAGTAAAAGGCGGTGCTGCAAACCCCGCCCCACCGATTGGTCCTGCCTTGGGTTCCAAGGGTATAAACATAATGGACTTTTGCAAACAGTTCAATGCTAAGACACAGGACAAAGCAGGAAAAATACTTCCTGTAATTATCACGTACTATACGGATAAGTCTTTTGATTTTATTGTCAAGACCCCTCCTGTAGCAATACAGTTGTTGGAGGCTTCAAAACAAAAGTCCGGTTCCGCAGAGCCTAACCGCAAGAAAATCGCTGAGATTACTTGGGATCAGGTTAAGACTATAGCTACAGATAAAATGCCTGACTTGAACTGCTTTACAATAGAGTCTGCTATGAGATTGGTGGCTGGGACAGCTAGAAGTATGGGTATCACCGTTAAAGGTGCTTTCCCACAAAATGTTTAACCTTTATCTAGTTTTAAATTATGAGTAAACTGACAAAAAATCAGAAATTGGTTGCTTCTAAAGTCGAGACTGGTAAAAGTTATTCACTTCTTGAGGCGGCAAACCTATTAAAAGAGATAACCACCACAAAATTTGACGCATCTGTTGATATAGATGTGCGTTTAGGTATAGACCCGCGTAAGTCAAATCAAATGGTTAGAGGTGTTGTTTCACTTCCTAACGGTAGAGGTAAGGTTACAAGGGTACTTGCATTGTGTACACCCGACGTTGCAGAAGAGGCTAAAGCCGCTGGTGCAGACTATGTCGGACTTGAAGAGTATATTGAAAAGATAAAGGGCGGTTGGACAGACATTGACGTTATTATCACCATGCCATCTGTTATGGGTAAAATTGGTGCATTGGGTCGTGTTCTTGGTCCTCGCGGATTAATGCCTAACCCTAAGAGCGGTACTGTCACCAATGAAGTTGGCAAGGCGGTAAAAGAAGTTAAGCAAGGTAAAATTGATTTTAAGGTTGATAAGGCAGGTATTGTGCACACCTCTATAGGTAAAGTGTCATTTGCACCTGAGAAGATAGCGGAAAACGCAAAGGAGTTCCTATCTACAATCGTAAAATTGAAACCTTCTTCCGCTAAGGGCGTTTATATCAAGAGTATTTATCTATCAAGCACTATGAGTAAAGGCATCAAAATTGATCCTAAATCAGCTGAGTGACAAGTAAAAGACTATAGTTATGAAAAAAGAGGATAAATCGGCATTAATAAGCACTCTGAAAGAGACTATCTCTTCATACAGCCATTTCTATCTAACCGATGCATCGGGTCTTAACGCAGAAAAAACCTCCAACTTAAGGAGAGAATGCTTTAAGTCTGAGATTAAGTTGATGGTTGTAAAGAACTCTCTATTCAAGAAAGCATTAGATGAGCTGGAAGGTGATTTCTCACCTCTTGACGACTCACTAAAAGGCTCTACCGCTATTATGTTCTGTAACAACGGAAATGCTCCCGCACGTCTTATCAAAGAGATGGGCAAGGATAAAGCAAACAACGGAAAACCTGAACTAAAGGCGGCATACGTGCAAGAATGTTTCTACGTAGGTGCAGACCAATTAGACACATTGATAGCATTAAAATCAAAAGAACAGCTACTTGGCGAGATTATCGGCATGCTACAGTCCCCAATGCAGAATGTTTTATCAGCATTGCAATCAGGAGGCAACACTATTCATGGCGTGCTTAAAACTCTTGGCGAGAGAGCGGAATAAATAAAAAAAAGTAAAACTATTAAAATTATAAAACAATGGCAGATTTGAAAAAACTTGCAGAAGAGTTGGTAAACCTAACTGTAAAAGACGTAAACGAACTTGCTCAAATTCTTAAAGAAGAGTATGGTATTGAACCGGCAGCAGCCGCTGTAGCAGTAGCAGCAGCACCTGCAGCAGGTGGTGCAGCAGCAGCCGCAGCTGAAGAAAAAACATCTTTTGATGTTGAACTTAAATCAGCTGGTGCAGCTAAACTTCAAATAGTTAAGTTGGTTAAGGAATTGACAGGTCTTGGCTTGAAAGAGGCTAAGGATCTTGTTGATGCCGCTCCTTCTGTTATCAAAGAGGGTCTTTCTAAAGACGACGCTGAGAACATGAAAAAACAATTAACTGACGCTGGTGCAGAAGTTGAATTGAAGTAATTATCCTGTCAATCAGGAATTTACGGTTTAGAACCTTAGCAATAAGGTTCTAGACCTTTTGTGTTTTTGAAAAAAAGTGTTGTTTTTATAAATCCTTTTATATGAGTAATATTAAAGAAAGAGTAAATTTCTCCTCAATAAAGAATCCTCTGGAATATCCTGATTTCTTGGAAGTTCAATTAAAATCTTTCAAGGATTTCTTCCAACTGGATACTCCACCTGAAAAAAGAAAAAACGAAGGATTGTATAAAGTGTTCGCAGAAAACTTTCCTATTGCGGACACCAGAAACAATTTCATTCTTGAGTTTTTGGACTATTATGTGGACCCTCCACGCTACACCATACAAGAGTGTATAGAGAGAGGTCTTACATACAGTGTACCTCTAAAGGCAAAACTGAAATTGTATTGCACAGATCCAGACCACGAAGATTTCGCCACCGTAATACAAGATGTATATCTTGGCCCTATCCCATACATGACAGAGAAGGGTACCTTTGTTATAAATGGTGCGGAGCGAGTTGTTGTATCTCAACTACACCGTTCTCCAGGCGTATTCTTTGGTCAAAGTCTTCACGCCAACGGCACAAAACTGTATTCTGCACGTATCATTCCATTCCGTGGGTCTTGGATTGAGTTTACCACAGATATAAACAATGTGATGTATGCTTACATCGATCGTAAGAAAAAATTACCTGTAACTACATTGCTGCGTGCCATAGGATTTGAGAGTGATAAGGATATTTTGGAGATATTTAATCTTGCAGAAGAGATTAAGGTAAACAAAACAACTCTTAAGAAATGTGTGGGCAGAACTCTTGCCGCCCGCGTTCTTAAAACATGGGTTGAAGATTTTGTTGATGAGGACACCGGCGAGGTTGTTTCCATTGACCGTAACGAGGTAATCATTGACCGAGAAACTGTTTTGACTCAAGAGCATATTGATCAAATTCTTGAATCAAATATTTCCACTATCTTGGTTCATCGTGAGGATATAAATCAATCTGACTACTCTATTATATATAACTCACTGCAAAAAGATCCAAGCAATTCTGAAAAAGAGGCTGCATACTATATCTACCGTCAATTAAGAAATGCAGAGCCTACTGATGACGCATCTGCACGTGAAGTTATCACTAATTTGTTCTTCTCTGACAAAAGATATGATTTGGGGGATGTAGGAAGGTACAGGATAAACAAAAAACTTCATTTGGATATTCCAACTGAAGTTAAAGTTCTTACAAAAGAGGACATTATCGCCATAATACAATATTTGATTCAACTACTTAACTCTAAGGCTGATGTTGATGACATTGACCACTTGAGCAACCGTAGAATCAGAACAGTAGGTGAACAACTCTATAACCAATTCGGCATAGGACTTGCCCGTATGGCACGAACTATCCGTGAAAGGATGAATGTTCGCGACAACGAGGTGTTCTCTCCTACAGAACTTATCAATGCCAAAACGATATCCTCTGTAATAAACTCATTCTTTGGAACAAACGCTTTGTCCCAATTTATGGATCAGACAAACCCGCTTGCTGAAATCACACACAAGCGTCGTCTTTCTGCCTTGGGTCCTGGTGGTGTTTCACGTGAAAGAGCCGGATTTGAGGTTCGTGACGTTCATTACACTCACTACGGACGTTTGTGCCCTATTGAGACTCCTGAAGGTCCTAACATCGGTCTTATCTCGTCTTTGTGCGTTTATGCCAAGATAGATGACCTTGGATTTATTGAGACTCCTTATCGTAAGGTTGCAAATAAGAGGGTTGATCTTAAGAAAGAGAATATAATCTATATGACCGCCGAGGAGGAGGAGGGCAAGATTATTGCTCAAGGTAACGCTCCTCTTGATGATAACGGTAATTTCATACGCAATAAGGTAAAATCACGTCAAGATGCTGATTTCCCTGTTGTAGCACCTGAAGATGTGGAACTGATGGACGTTGCACCTCAACAGATTGCATCTATTGCCGCAGCCCTTATTCCATTTTTGGAACACGACGATGCCAACCGTGCATTGATGGGATCCAACATGATGCGTCAGGCAGTACCTCTGCTTCGTACAGAGTCTCCTATCGTGGGTACAGGTCTGGAAGGTCAGTTAATAAGAGACTCCAGAACTCAGATTACAGCAGAAAGAGACGGTGTTATTGAGTTTGTTGATGCAACATGTATTAAGATTAAATATGACTACACCGATGAAGAGTTATTCACAATGTTTGACTCTCCGGTTAAGGAATATAAACTATCTAAATTCCTAAAAACTAATCAAAGTACAACTATTGATATGCGTCCTATTGTTCACAAGGGCGACAGAGTTGTAAAAGGTCAGATTCTTACAGAGGGCTACTCTACTCAAAACGGCGAGTTGGCTATAGGTAAGAACCTGAAAGTTGCATTCATGCCTTGGAAAGGTTACAACTACGAGGATGCCATTGTAATCAACGAAAGAATTGTGAGTGAAGACATCATGACATCTGTTCACGTTGATGAATACTCTCTTGAGGTTCGTGAAACCAAACGCGGCATGGAGGAACTTACAAAGGATATTCCTAATGTAAGTGATGATGCCACTAAGGATTTGGAAGAGAACGGTATAATAAGGGTAGGTGCCCTTATTGAGCCTGGCGATATACTTATAGGTAAAATAACACCTAAGGGTGAGTCTGATCCTTCTCCTGAAGAGAAATTGTTACGTGCCATATTTGGTGACAAGGCAGGTGACGTTAAAGAGGCATCATTAAAAGCCAATCCTTCTTTAAAAGGTGTCGTCATAGGTACTAATCTATTCAGCAAGGTACAAAAAGGCAAAAAAACAAAATCACAAGAGAAATCAGAATTGGCAGAATTTGATGAAAAGTTCCAAAAGGATACCGGTGCATTAAAAGAGGTTTTGGTAAAAAAACTTATGGAACTCACCAACGGCAAGACATCTCAAGGTGTTAAAGATTTCTTGGGAACTGACGTTATTGCCAAAGGTAACAAGTTCACACAAAAGCAATTACTTGAAATAGACTATTCAACAGTTCAATTGAGCAAATGGACTACAGATGCACATAAGAACGACCTTATCAGAGACGTCATTCTTAACTATATGCGTAAATACAAAGAATTGGATGCTCGCTTAAAGAGAGATAAATACAACCTGACCATAGGTGATGAGCTTCCATCCGGTATTATGCAGATAGCAAAAGTTTATGTAGCTAAAAAGCGTAAGATACGTGTTGGTGACAAGATGGCAGGCCGTCACGGAAACAAGGGTATTGTAAGCCGTGTTGTAAGACGTGAGGATATGCCGTTCCTTGCAGACGGTACTCCTGTAGATATTGTACTAAACCCACTTGGTGTGCCTTCCCGTATGAACCTTGGTCAGATTTTTGAAACCCTACTTGGTTGGGCTGGCAAGGAGTTGGGCGTTAAGTTTGCAACACCTATATTTGACGGTGCCACACTTGACGATTTGAACACATGGACCGACAAGGCAGGACTTCCACGCTATGGTAAGACCTATCTATACGATGGTGGTACCGGAGAGCGTTTTGACCAACCTGCCACTGTAGGTGTAATCTACATGCTTAAGTTAGGTCACATGGTTGAAGATAAGATGCACGCACGTTCCATCGGTCCGTACTCTCTTATCACACAGCAACCTCTTGGCGGTAAGGCTCAGTTCGGTGGTCAGCGTTTTGGTGAAATGGAGGTTTGGGCACTTGAGGCATTCGGTGCAGCTCATGTGCTACAGGAAATCCTTACCATCAAATCTGATGACGTTAAAGGCAGGGCAGATTCTTACACTGCTATTGTCAAGGGAGACCCGATGCCACAACCAGGCATACCGGAGTCACTTAATGTATTGTTACATGAATTGAGAGGTTTGGGTCTAAGTCTTAAACTTGAGTAAAAAAATTGAACTATGGCATTTAGAACAGATAATAAGCAAAAAAACAGTTTCAAGCAGATTACCATCGGGTTGGCATCTCCTGAAGAACTGAAATCACAATCTTACGGTGAGGTTACAAAACCGGAAACCATTAACTACCGTACATACAAACCTGAGCGTGACGGACTTTTCTGTGAAAAGATATTCGGTCCCACCAAGGATTATGAATGTCACTGCGGTAAGTACAAACGTATTCGCTACAAGGGCATTGTTTGCGACCGCTGCGGTGTGGAGGTGACAGAAAAGAAAGTACGTAGAGAGAGAATGGGGCACATTGAACTTGTAGTTCCTGTGGCTCATATTTGGTATTTCCG
>JAZLHT010000063.1:0-20142 GCA_045616965.1 Candidatus Enterocola sp. | reverse complement strand
AAGTTGAAAGTTAAAAGTTGAAAGTTAATAAATATGTTAGTTAATCTCGTTTTCTTTTTTTTCGTCATCCTGAGCATCCATCTTCGTCATCCTGAGCGTTAGCGAAGGATCTCCTAATGCCTATGAGATTTTTCGTTCCGTTTCACTCCACTCAAAATGACGGAAGGAGAATTCCCTCATACATCATACATTATACATCATACATTACGTAAAGATCTCTCGCTTCGCTCGAGATGACGGAGGGGTACTTGTCCCCTGACCCTTGTTCCTTGACCCTCACTTACAGCCACGCTGTAAGTTCTTGATATTAAGCAAATTACCCCCCCCGATTTTCATCGGGAGGGTAATTTCTACCTACACCTACATGTAAGCCGTTTCCGGCTTCTATGTCTTGTCATTATTTGCTACTCATATCAGCGTCAAAGGTATGAATAATTTTTTATTTTGCAAAAAAAATCAAGATTTTTTTCATACGCCCCAATTAGTGTTAAGATTGCATCGGGATTAAGTTTCATCCTTTCAAAAGAAAACAACTTTTTACCAGCATCCTTAAATGAACCACCCGATGAGTACAGCACATCATCTATTATCATAAACCTATCGTGAACCTTGCTCATAGAATAAACATCTATATGAGGATATTGAGCGTTATACCTTTGCAAGTCAAGTTTAAACGTTTCATTGTGGTAACATTTTTCACTTGTGTAAATTACACCTGTTACCCCATCAGCACGCTTAGATAGCAGTTTAAGTACACTCTCATCCACATAGTTATCAATAATAATAACACGCTCTTTAGCACTTCATATTAAATCTCCTGCAACTGCAGGTTTACACCATGTCTTTTCAGTGCATAGTCTCTCAAAACATTTATTGCCCATTGTCTAAAGAAGCAACCCTCGTTTTGAACTAGTTCCAAAATGGAACATGTTTGATTTTTATCAAGCTCATTTGAGTCGTAAATATTCTTCAAATGTTTTGAAATCGCCTGTCTTTGCGTACCAAAAAGTTGTGCCATTTTGTCTTGGGAAAGCCATACTGTATCATCCTTAATCATCACTTCCAATTTTAGAGAATCATCAGGATTATACAGCACCACAGTACCGTCATTCCACGATTTTTCATAAACAGCAGGTAGTGGCGGCTCTTCCGTAAAGACAATTTCCACATTGCTTTTCATAAGAGTTTTCAGTACCTGAACGCCAGCCTCTGTAAAGGCAAAAGGGAGTTTCCGTACACCTCCTCTTCCGATTCCGCTTGATGCCGAAAATTGCGACATCAAACTGAAATTTAATAAATTTTGCCACTCTTCTTTTGTCAATTGAAAAACTGAATCAGATAAAAACTTTCCTTTGTTTCGTTTGACTTGTTCATTCATGCGTTTGGTTTCCTCACCAAATGCTGCTGCCAGCTCTCTGTCCAGCACCACCTTTTTATTCCTTACATTATATATGTGAGGTTGCTTTGCCATGTCCATTATATTTCCTGATTTATGAATATGCAAAGATACTGATTTTTATAGTAACCACCAAATAAAATTTTATATAACTCGCTGATTATCAAATTGTCTTAAAAGTGTAATTTTTGTTTTAATTTTGTAACTTTTAAGACAATTTTCATATAAATATAACAATAAACAGGTATAACTCCGCAGGAGTTTATTGTAACCGTCTGAATTCTACAAAAAAGCATGGGATTTGTTATTATTTTTGCCTATATCGGCAAAAATTACTATATTTGCATAAAATTTCAAAATGATTTTTGCCGATAAATTATGGAATATATTTCAGTAAAACAATTTGCAGAAAAGACCGGTGTTCCTGAACGTACCATACGTAATTATTGTGCCGCAGGTAGAATAAACGGTGCATTTCTAACAGGGAAAACATGGAATATACCTACTGATGCCGATTTGCCTAAAAAGTCTCACATCGGGGTTAAGAATAACCCATTGCTAATCACATTAAAAAGAGAGTTACAAAACAGAATAAAAGGCGGCATCTACCATAAAACGCAAATAGAGCTGACGTATAACTCAAATCATATAGAGGGCAGCAGGCTGACAAAAGAACAAACCCGATATATATTTGACACACACACTATAGGTGTAACCAATGAGACACTGAGAGTAGATGATATAATAGAGACTGTAAATCACTTTAGGTGCATAGATTACATAATAGAACATTCAAACAACAAACTAAGCGAGTCTTACATTAAAAGACTGCATGCAATACTGAAAGGGAATACTGCTGACAGTCAGAAAGATTGGTTTGCCGTAGGTGATTACAAGAGGCTGCCTAATGAGGTTGGAGGCATAGAGACCACCCTACCTGAAAATGTGCATAAAGAGATGAACGCACTGATTCAACAATACTGCTCAATAAAGCAGAAATCACTTGATGATATATTGGACTTTCACGTAAAGTTAGAGAAAATACATCCTTTTCAAGATGGAAATGGCAGAATAGGGAGACTTGTTATGTTTAAGGAGTGTCTTGCAAACGGCATAGTTCCTTTTATAATAACCGAAGATTTGAAAATGTACTATTATAGAGGTCTTCAGGAGTGGAGCCACGTTAAAGGATACCTGACGGACACATGCCTTACGGCTCAAGACCAGTACAAGTTATATCTTGATTACTTTAGAATAAAATATTGAAGTTGTCAAAATATTTGACTACTTTTGCAGAATATTATGAAATTTGATGTAGTTATAATAGGTGCGGGACTTGGAGGTCTGGAGTGCGGATACATTCTGTCTAAAAGCGGAATGAAAGTCTGCATTGTGGAGAAAAACACCGTATTGGGAGGTTGTCTTCAGACTTTTAAGCGTGGTACGGCTACATTTGACACAGGTTTTCACTATGTGGGGGCTATGAATGACGGCGAGAGCCTGAACCGTCTGTTCCGCTATTTCAACTTACTGGAACTGCCTTGGAAAAAACTTGACGATGAGTTTGACACCATAATCATAGATGGAGAGAGTTACCCTTTTATGGGTGGACATAATGAGTTTGCCGCCGCTCTTACGGAGCGTTTTCCTAACCAAAAAGATAACATAAAGCGTTATGTGGCTACACTTAAAAATGTTGGAGATCACATTTTTGACTCACTTAACCCAAGGGACGATACTGAGTTCTACTCCACCTCACTTTTTAGCGTAAGTGCCCGTCAGTTCCTTAATGAGACTATCACAGACCAAAGATTAAGAGATGTACTGTGCGGTGCGTCCATTAAGATGGAACTGTCAGAAAATCTGCCGCTATACACTTTTGCACAAATAAATGACTCTTTTATAAGGGGTGCCTATAGGCTTGACGGTGGCGGCTCTCTTATTGCGGAGCATTTGGCTGCCGATATTGAGGCTATGGGCGGTACTATTATAAAAGGTAAAGGTGTAACATCTATAAAAGTAGACGGCGATGGGGCTGTAGAGGGGGTAGGAATAGATGGAGAAGAGTTTATTGAGGCTAAATGGGTTATAAGCAATGCCCACCCTGCACATACAGTATCGCTTATAGAGGAGACACCTTATCTGAAAAAGGTTTTCCGTTCACGCATAAAAAATCTAAAAAACACAATAGGCACATTTACTGCAAACATAAGGCTTAAACCCGATGTTGTGCCATACCTGAACAAGAACCTCTATGTGTATGAGAATGCCGACCTATGGAATTATACAGCAGGTAAGACGGACAGGATGCTTGTTCATTACTATCGTAATGATAAGGGTCAAGGGTCAAGGATCGAGGGTCAAGTGAACTGTGAAAACATGGACTTAATTACACCTATGGATTGGAGTGAGGTTGAGAAGTGGGCGGATAAGCCTATGGGACACAGAGGTGATGATTATGTGGAGTTTAAGAAGAAAAAAACTGAGGAATGCCTTAGAATGGCGGAAAAATGGGTTCCGGAACTTACCGCAGATGCCATTGACCGCATTTTTACAAGCACTCCGCTTACATATAAACTTTATACAAATACAACAGACGGCAGTTCATACGGCATACGCAAGGATTTTGAGTCACCTATGACAACGGTTCTTACACCACGCACCCCAATAAAAAATCTGCTGCTTACAGGGCAGAATTTAAACCTTCATGGGGTTTTGGGAGTCAGTATGACAGCGCTGTTTACTTGTAGAGAGATAATTAAAAGTGGACAATGGATAGTGGACAGTGGACAGTTCCCTCCTAACCTCCCTAAAGGGAGGAACAGATAGCACAAACTAATCACTGTCAACTGTCAACTATCAACTGTCAACTAAAACAATAATATTATAGTAAAATTATGAAGTACGCATTAGTAACTGGAGGAAGCAGGGGAATAGGCAGAGCGGTTTCCCTAAAATTAGCCTCAATGGGCTATTCTGTAGTGATTAACTACGCAGGTAATGACGCTGCGGCTAATGAGACATTGGCACTTATTAAGGATGCCGGCTACCCTGCCGCTGAATTACTTAAATTTGATGTAAGCAATGCAGAGCAGTGTGCCGCCGCCATAGAGGGTTGGCAAACAGCCCACCCCGATGATTACATAGAGGTGCTTGTAAACAATGCAGGCATTCGCCGCGATAATCTGCTTCTATGGATGGAAAATGAGGATTGGCTAAAGGTTCTTAACACTAACCTTAACTCATTCTACAATGTAACCAAGCCGCTTATACAATCAATGGTTGTTAAGAAATACGGCAGAATAGTTAATATGGCATCACTCTCAGGGCAGAAGGGATTGCCTGGACAAACCAACTATGCCGCAGCCAAGGGCGGACTTATTGCAGCCACAAAGGCTCTTGCACAAGAGGTTGCTAAAAAACGCGTTACAGTTAATGCCGTTGCCCCAGGGTTTGTAAAGACCGATATGGTTGAAGGACTTGATGAGAAGGCACTGTCGGCACAGATTCCTGCCGGACGTTTTGGCACACCTGAAGAGGTTGCCGCTGTAGTGGCCTTCCTTGCATCGCCGGAGGCGGCATACGTAAACGGAGAGGTTATTGCGGTTAATGGAGGGTTATATACATAAACAGATTTTATCTGTTTATGTATAATGTATGATGTATAATGTATGATGTATAACGAGCCGTAGGCGAGATTAAAATGATGTATGAAAGTTATGAAAAAGATACTAATATTACTACTTGGTGCTATGATGGTGGCATCGGGTTATGCGGCAAATGAAGCCGTAATTAAGGGATTGAAGGCAAATAATGCCTCATATAAGAACATTGTGTGCGATTTTGACCAAGTAAAGCACATAAAAATTTCTGATAACGCTATAGAGACGGCAGGTAAATTATACTATCAGGGAGAGTGTATGAGCATGATTTACACTAAACCCGATGGTGAGTTCTTTAAAATTAGCGACACCAATATAAATATGGTTGCCGGTAAGACCAAGATAAACAAGAAACTGTCTGCAAATTCACCTTTTAAAATGCTTAGAGACCTGCTTATATTCAGCATGAAGGGCGATATTAAGGCATTGGAGACACTTACTGAGTCCACCCCTGAGTATAAGAGCGGTGCAGATGTTCACGAATTTACATTTGCCAGCAAGGGAAAGGCAGCCAAAGGATACAACAAGGTGGTGCTAAAATATAGCAAAAAGAATAACGCATTGGTATATATGGAGTTGCACCAACCAAACGGCAATTATACAACTTACACGCTAAAAAATCTAAAGTTCAGCGTGGCAATTCCAAACGGTGTATTCTGATTTAAGGTACTCCAATCCGGAAGTTTAAAATAAATTTTTGCACTTCCCTCATTTATTTGTACCTTTGCAGAATCAAAGTATTGACAGTTCGTTTAGACCATCCTGTCATTAAACAAAACCAGGCTAATGAGTACTTGTACATAGAGTGCTATTAAGCCTCTAATGTACAAGTATTTAAGTTAAGGTGGGTTCTATTTATTAGTCCGAGGCTGGTTTGAGATTTGTTTTTAGAAGATTACTTGTATGAATGAGGGAACGTAGTGCGTACTACGTAACCGAATGAATATAAGTAATATACAAAAACAAAGCCAAAACAGACCGGAACAATAAACAGGCAACACCTATAAAAACAAAAAAACATAAAACACTAATAAATAGAACCCACCTTAAAGAAATGTTTAAGATTAAGAATAAGATAGAGTTTGATATGGCTCACTACCTTAGTGAGTATAACGGCAAGTGCGCCAATATACATGGTCATAGGTATAAACTTATAACCTCTATCTGTAAGGAGAATTTATGCCCCGATGGGCACGCCAGAGGCATGGTTGAGGATTTTAGTGTAATTAAGAACGCTCTTAAAGACATAGAGACCACGTTTGACCACAAACTGCTTATAGAGGACAATGCAGACGGCAGGCGTGTGGCGGAGAGTCTGAAAGCAATGCCTAACGGATTTGACATAGTTATGCTACCCTTCCGCCCTACTTGTGAGGAGCTGAGCCGCTACATATTCAATACTCTAAAAGCCAAAGGATTGCCTGTTAGCGAGGTGGAACTGTTTGAGACACCGAATAACAGTTGTTTGTATTACGAAAAATAATACAAACAACAGGGTCAAGGGTCAAGGGACAAGGGTCAAATGAAAGTAATAGAAAGATTCATATCAATTCATGGGGAGGGACCTACTGCGCGGGCTCTGTCTGTTTTCATAAGGTTTGCAGGGTGCAACCTTAGATGTGCATGGTGTGACACAAGTTACGCTTGGGACACCACACAGGGTTATGAAGAACTTACAGCGGCAGAGATTGCAGATTATATAAAATCCACAGGTCTATGGCATGTAACCATAACAGGCGGAGAGCCGCTATTACAGCCGGGACTTATAGGATTGCTATCCAGACTTGCTGATTATGAGATTCATATAGAGACTAACGGGGCTATACCCACAGAGCAGTTCAGAATAGGAAAGAACATACACTTTGTAATAGACTACAAACTGCCCGATAGCGGTATGGAGGATAGAATGCACCTGCCTAACTTGGCATCGGCAAGGGCCAACGATGCATACAAATTTGTAATAGCATCAGACAGAGATTTGGATAGAGCCATAGAGATTATAAGAAAATACCATTTAGACTCTACCACACAAGTGTACCTTAGTACGGTTTTTGGCAAGATGGAACCTGCCAAAGTGGTGGAAAGAATGAAAAGCGAGAAACTTTGCAGCCTAAAAATCCAGTTGCAACTACATAAATACATTTGGGAACCTAAAATGAGAAATGTATGAATATAGGGTCAAGGGTCAAGGGACAAGGGTCAAGGGACAAGGGTCAAGGAACTGTTTAAATAATTATGGATACTAATAAAATAAAACAACTGACAAGAGAGTTTTTATTGGCGTTAGGGGAAAATCCTGATAGAGAAGGACTTAAAGAGACTCCTGAGCGTGTGGCACGTATGTGTGAAGAGGTGTTCCGCGGTATTGCCTACACTAATGAGCAGATAGCGGAGCATTACTCTAAAACTTTTGAGGCAGATGATATATGCGTTCCCCGATGTGGAAATTACGTGGTTGTAAAAAACATTCCTGTATTCAGTTACTGCGAGCACCATATAGCCCTTATGTACAACATGCGTGTAAGCGTAATCTACAAACCTAAAGATAAGGTTATAGGGCTTAGCAAGATAGCGCGTATAGCAGAGATGGTCTGCCACCGCCTGCAACTGCAGGAGCGTATAGCCACAGATATAGCCCAAATAATGACACTTGCCACCGGAAGTGATGATGTGGCTGTATATGTAGAGGGCGAGCATAGTTGCATGACTGCACGTGGAATCAAGAAAGAGGGTTCCAAGACAGTTACCACCATATTTAAGGGGTGTTTTGAGACAGACTCCACTGCCCGCAGTGAGGCGTTAGCCCTGTTTACTGCTGCAAACGCTTAATGAATAATTTGACTGGTATACATTGCTGGTTTGACTTTTTAAAACTAAAGATTGAACATTTGCTGCATAGTAGGATTCCCCTTGGTTAATTTCATAATAGAGAGGTCCTCAACTTTGTCGTTTGCAAGTCGCAAATTGTTTTCGGAACCAATTAGAGACTCCTTGATTTTCTTCAAGTGATCTATTGACTTATCAATTTCGGCAATGGCAACTTGAAACTTCTCACTTGCTATGCGATAATTTCTTCCAAACTTGTCTTTAAAATCAGCCAATTGATTTTCAAAATTAGAGACATCAATAGTTTGATTACGAGCGATGGCAAGTTGCTGTTTATACTCCAAACTTTTCTTTGAAGTTTGCACTAACAATGATATGATATGCAAAAAGAACTGAGGACGTATTACGTACATCTTATCATATCTATAAGATACATCAACAATGCCTCCGTTGTACAACTCACTTTCTGGTTCAAGAAGTGAAACCAATACTGCATATTCACAATTTTTCGCCTTACGGTCATCATCAAGTTTCTTGAAGAAATCCTCATTCTTATGCTTTGTTGCAGTAGTGTCTGCCTCATTCTTCATTTCAAACATAATGGAGATATACTCTGTGCCATCTTCTGCAAAATCACGGAATATAAAATCACCTTTACTACCACAAGAAGCGTCATTATCTTTCTCAAAATACGCTCTTGGCATAAGTGTACGCATCATCCGCTCGTATATAGTACTGCAATTCTCACCTTGTCGCCAAACTCTTTGACGGATGCCTGAAGTTTGGTAATCTCCGCTTCCTTTTCCAAAAGACTCTTTTCATACTGTGCTTGGGATTGAACATTAAACGACTTCTGCTCTGCTTGTAACTGTTTTTTGATAATATCAAGGCGTTGTTCTACTTCTGAGTTAAATTCAGCATTTTTCACTTGGTTTAGGATGGCTGCATAATCAGCCTCATCCACAGTAAATGCACTTCCGCATTTAGGACATGTTAGTTCTTTCATTACGATAAAAATTTAATCTTTTGTTTGATTTCAATGCAAAGATATTTGTCTGCTATGCAATCTATCTGCACAGATACAAAAAATTTTATTTTTTAATGTCAATTTCCTACTATTTTAGTAAGAAAATTATTATATTTGCATATAGAAAACATATTCTACAATAAATTTTATGTCCACAAATAAGAATGCACAATTGAGATATAGAGTTCTTGATAAATGCTTTAGCAACTATCAAAAGCAGTATGAGATTGATGACCTTTTAGAGGCGGTGAATGATGCATTATATGATATGTATGGCACTCACGTCAGTTTGCGTCAAATAAGAGAGGACATTAAGTATATGAGAGACCGCATTACGTATGACGCACCAATTAAAGCATATCCGTTTGATGGAAAAAAATGCTATTATAGGTATGAAGATTCTGATTTTTCCATCTTTAAAACAGAGTTATCAGAGAAGGATATAAATAGTTTACAATCAACTATTGCAATGTTAAGCAAATATAGAGGCTTGCCCGCAAATGCATGGTTGGAAGAGGTAATATCAAGTCTTGAATTCAGATTTGGAATCAAAGCCAGTTCGGAGAATGTAATTTCATTTGAACAAAATGAACAATATAAAGGATTAGAACATCTTTCTTTCCTAATTGATGCTACTATTAATCATATTCCTTTAAACATAAAATACAAAAGTTTCAAAGGTAATAGTATTACCACAACTATTCACCCTTATTTGATAAAGCAATATAATAATAGGTGGTTTTTATTTGGATTGGAAACAAATAAAAAATTTGGAAATCACATAGTAAATAAAGCCTTAGACAGAATAACAGGCATATCCAATAATACAAGTGTTAGCTTTATTCCTAATACATTCATGGACACGACTTCATACTTTGCAGACATAATAGGAGTAACAATTCCTGACAATCATCCAATTCCAGAAAAAATTGTGTTAAAGTTTGATGCGGAACGTTATCCGTACATAATGTCAAAGCCCATTCACTCATCACAGAGAATCATTGACAAAACAGATTGCATTATTGAGTTAATATTGAGAGTCAACAAAGAGTTTGAGTCATTGATATTTTCATTTGGTCCACAAGTAGAAGTAATTGCTCCAGACTGGTTTAGGAACCAAATTATAACAAAAACAACAAAAAATTTGAATAATTATTTATCTGTGCAGAAAGATTGCACAATAACAAATTAACTTTGCACTTAAAAGCTATAGAATAGATTATCAATATGAATAAGCAACAACTGGCAAACCGTATATGGGCATCAGCGAACAATATGCGCAATAAGATTGAAGCCAATGAGTATAAGGATTATATCCTTGGTCTTATCTTCTACAAATTCCTCTCTGATACTGAAGTAAAGTATTTTACAGAAGTCTGTGAGTGGGAAGAGGACGAATTAACTGAACTTACAGAGAATTATGAGGATGTGAATATGAAGAATGCCATCAAGGAGTGTCAGGAACATATTGGTTTCTTCATTGAATATAAGTATCTGTTCAGCACCTGGCTGGGGGACAGTAACTTTAGCGTGCAAACACTAAGCGAGGCTTTGAGTAACTTTGAGCGTTTGATGAGCGAGAACTACGCAAGCGTGTATGATGGTATTTTCAAAACACTTCGTGAGGGACTAAGCAAATTAGGAGACAATCCAAGTTCACAGACAAAGGCCTTAAAAGGGTTGATTAAACTTATTAAGGATATTCCTACGGATGGCAGTCAAGACTACGATGTATTAGGTTATGTCTATGAGTTTCTTATAAGCAATTTTGCCGCTAACGCCGGGAAAAAGGCTGGCGAATTTTACACTCCACATGAGGTGGCAATGATAATGTCGGAGATTGTAGCGGAGCATCATAAGAATAAGAATTCACTTGAAATCTATGACCCTACATCTGGCTCCGGTTCTCTACTTATAACCATAGGTAAGGCTGTAAGCAAGCATATACAGGGGAAGAACAAGGTAAAGTACTATGCACAAGAGTTAAAGGAGAACACCTACAACCTTACGCGTATGAACCTTGTGATGCGTGGTATCATTCCTCAGAACATCGTTACCCGTTGTGCCGATACACTTGAAGAGGACTGGCCAATCAATGAGGAAGGCTCTGAAATTGACAAACCACTGGCTGTAGATGCTGTTGTAAGCAATCCACCATACTCTCAGCATTGGGATCCAAAGGATAAGGAGATGGATGCTCGTTTTGCAAACTATGGTCTTGCTCCTAAAACCAAGGCGGACTATGCGTTTTTGCTTCATGAACTTCACCATTTGAAGAGTGATGGTATTCTCACAATTGTAATGCCTCATGGTGTGCTATTCCGTGGCAAGGCTCCAAAAATTTATGACAAAGATGGCAGTATTTTACCAATAGATCTACGTGAGGAAGGTCAGGCAGAAGGTAAGATTCGTGCTAACCTTATAGAGAAAAACAATATTGATGCTATCATCGGTTTGCCTGCCAATATTTTCTTTGGTACAGGCATTCCAACTCTTATTATGGTACTAAAGAAAAATAGAGGTAGCGAAGGGGTACTTATCATTGATGCCAGCAAAGGATTTGTAAAAGATGGCAAACAGAACAAACTTCGTGCGTGTGATGTAAAGAAGATTGCTGACACCTATCGTGAGCGTAAGGAGATTCCAGGGTTCTCACGTGTAGTAACTCGTGATGAAATTCGCAAGAACGACTATAACCTTAATATTCCTCGCTATGTAGATAGTAGTGAACCACCTGTGAAGTACGATATTTATTCTACTATGTTCGGGAGCATACCTAACAGTGAGATTGCTGACCTTTGTGAGTATTGGAAAGCATATCCATCTCTTCTGTCAGATGTGTTTGCACCAATGCAAGACTGCCCCTATTCTACTATAAAAGTTGAGAAAGTAGTTGATGCTATTCAGAAGAACAAAGATGTAATGGACTTCAAATCTCGCTTTGTGGCTGCATTCGCTGATTTTAAAGTAATGCTTCGTCAGCGTCTTATAGACCATGTAGAGGACGTGAAGGAAGTTGTGGAAAGCGACAATATTTCTGCCGATATTTTCCGTCGCATAGAAAGATTGCCAATAGTGGATAAGTATGCAGCCTATCAAATTTTTGCTGACAAATGGCAGGAAATTATGGGTGATATTGAAATCATCCAAATAGAAGGCTTTGGTGCTTGTAATGTAGTAGAGGCAAAGACCAAGATGGTAAAAGACAAGAACGGCATTGAGCAAGAGGTTGAAGACGGTTTAAAAGGACGTATAATTCCTTTTGAATTAGTACAAAAAAAACTCTTTCAAAGCGACCTTGATGCCATAGCCTCTCTCCAAAGCCGCATAGAGGCAATCAGCGGTGAACTGGATGCACTTAGTGACGAATTACTTGGTATGGAAGATACAGACAAATACTTTGACATTGAAAAGGATAATGCTTTTCAGAAAAAGGAAATTACTGCCGACAGCAAACAAAAAGCAGATGTAGAGGATGAGGTAAAGGAACTATTGAAACAAATTGTCAAACTTTGGGATGAGCAGTCAGCCAAGAACAAACAGATTAAAGCAAACAAACTTGCTCTGGATGCAAAAACCATAAAAACCATCAAAAATCTTGATATGAAGGGCATCAACCAGTTCCTTGAACTAAAGTGGATTGAGCCAATCACTTCCGCTATAGAGGCTTTGCCTGATGCTATTATACAGACACTTGCTGATGCTATCACAGCCTTGTGCGAAAAGTATGCAGTTACCTACAATGATATTGAACAAGGTATTTTAGAGTCAGAGCAGAACCTTGCAACTCTAATTGGTCAACTTACTGGTGATAAGTTTGCTATCAGCGGTTTGCAGAACCTAATAAAGAAATAAGGAGGACTACAGATTATGAAACCAAAGATAAATTTCAACAATCTAGTTCAGCAGATAGAACATACCAATGAAGCGTTGCAAAACAATGCCCGCCTTGTTATCAACCGTCATATCACAGCCAAAGCGTGGCTTACAGGGTATTATATTGTTGAGTATGAACAGAATGGAAGTGATAGGGCACAGTATGGAGAACAGTTGTTACAGAAATTGGCAGAACGGTTAGGTAAAGGTACTAGTTACAGGACACTAAAATTATACCGTTTATTCTATATGACATATAGTACACTGGCTATACCTGTCAAAGAGTTCCTTGTAAAGACAATACCAATTGGGAAATCACCGATTGCCCAATTAGAAAACACTGATAATCTTGATATTACAATTAGGCAATCAGTGATTGCCCAATTTGATTCAAAACCACCTGTTAGCCAATTCAATGGTGTTAACCCCGACCTGCTTTTCAACCGCCTTTCTTTTACCCATCTTGCAGCCATTCTTCCATGCAAAGAGCCACTACAGCGTGCCTTCTATGAGACAATGGCTATACGTGGCACGTGGAGTGTGCGTGAATTGCAACGGCAGATTGACTCCAACTATTACGAGCGTAGTGGATGGAGCCAGAAGCCAATGGCATTAGCCGATATGGTTGACGGCAAGGCAGAACAGTCTTCTCTTGCCCTTGACATCAAGTCACCTTTTACCTTTGAGTTTCTTGGATTAACAGCAAAGGATGTAGTTGAAGAGTCTGACCTTGAGACAGCTTTGATTGACCACCTGCAAGATTTTATCCTTGAACTTGGTATGGGCTTCTGTTTTGAGGAGCGTCAGAAGAAACTTCTAATTGATGACAGGTACTTTAAGGCTGACTTGGTGTTCTATCATAGAATTCTTAAGCGCCACGTCATAGTAGAACTCAAAGCCAACCGCTTAGACTATGCAGACACAGCACAGCTGAAGATGTACCTTGCTTACTACCGCAAGAACATAATGATGCCGGATGACAATCCGCCTATTGGCATACTACTGTGTTCAGAAGTGGGTCAGGAAATGGCTGAATACACGTTGCTTGATATAGATGAGACTGTTTTTGTTTCAAAATATGAACTTAGCATACCTTCAAAGGAATGTATGACAGATTTTCTGCGTAAGGAGAATGAAGGACTTAATAAGAAGGACAAGAAATGAGTGAACCAAAGATAAGATTTAAAGGATACAGTGTTGTGTGGACGAAGCGTCCGTTCTCTGAAATTGCTGTTAGAACATCTACCTCTGCATCATCTGTTTATTTACCTGGCGTTGAATTTGAAGATATAAATGCTGGAGAAGGAACACTAAATAAAGATGTAAGTAAAAAAAGTGTGATTAAGATTGGCAAACAATTTAATGAAGGTGATGTCCTATTTGGAAAATTACGTCCATACTTAAAAAATATCTTGTTGGCATATTTTAAGGGCGTTGCTATAGGTGATTTCTGGGTGCTTCGACCAGAAAAAGTAACTTCTGAACTACTTTATATTCTTGTGAATTCACGAGAGTTTATGAGGATAGCGAATATTTCGTCAGGCTCAAAAATGCCTCGTGCCGATTGGAATCTTGTATCTTCTTCTGTTTTTGCATATCCATCCTCAAACAATGAGCAGAAAACACTTGGCGCATATTTCCAGCACCTTGACCTCCTAATCCAATCAACCACAAAGAAGATTGAATCTCTAAAACAGGTAAAGGCGGCAAGTTTGCAGTCAATGTTCCCACATGAAGGTGAAACTATACCTCGAGTAAGATTCAAGGGGGTTGAAGGGGAATGGGAAAAGGTTCGTGCTTCGAATATTTTTAAGACATTCAATGAGAAGAATCGTCCGGATTTACCAGTGTTGTCAGCAACACAAGATAGAGGTATGGTAACTCGTGAAGAAATTGGCTACAACATTTCCCATGACAAGAGTAATGAAGAAACATACAAGCACATATTGCCAGGTCAGTTCATAATCCACCTGCGTTCTTTCCAAGGTGGTTTTGCTCATTCTGCAATTGAAGGTATAGCTTCACCTGCTTATACAATTATGGAGTTCAAAGATAAAACTCGTCATTTTGACCTGTATTGGAAATACATCTTCATGTCAAAGGAATTTATAAAGCGTCTTGAACTTATAACTTATGGCATTCGTGATGGTCGCTCAATAAGCTTTGAAGAGTTCTCTGAAATGTACTTTACTGTTCCATCTTATAAAGAGCAAACCGCCATCGCCTCATACTTCACCAACCTCGACACTCAAATCACCCTCCAAACCCAGCGTTTAGAAAAGTTAAAGCAGATAAAGTCAGCTTGTTTGGATAATATGTTTGTATAACCTAAAATCACAATATAGTATGCCAGTAGATGTTTTTATAAGTCCATTCACAAAAGAACTTGACTTTGAAAAAGCCCTTGCAAACCTTCTTCCTCAGCATGGTTGGGAGAGTGCTGTTATGATGAACTCAACAGAAAAAGACCTCATCAATAACTGGGCTGCCATCATATATAACAATAATAGAGATGTAAACCGTCTGGGTGATTTTCCTCTGACAGAGACGGAAATGCAACAAATAATGACTCAAGTAGATGCGTTGAGGAACCCATACGAGGTAAGCAAATTTATCAACGGCGGTCAAGTTATTATAAAGCGTGATAATCAAGATGACAAGATTAACTATGGTAAGGAAGTTTATCTAACAATCTTCAATGCAAGGGAAATACATGCAGGGCAGAGTGTCTATCAGATTGTGCGTCAGCCAAAGTTCCAGACAAGGCATCCTCTTGGCACCACTCGCCGTGGCGATGTGATGTTGCTCATCAATGGTATGCCGGTAATTCACATTGAACTTAAGCGAAGCGGTGTGGATGTTTCACAGGCAGTCAATCAAATCAAAAAGTATGCTCATGAAGGTGTTTTCTCTCGCGGTATTTTCTCATTGGTACAAATTTTTGTGGCAATGACACCAGAAAAGACGCTATACTTTGCCAACCCTGGTGCGTCAGAAAATTTCTCTCCAAGTTTTTACTTTCATTGGGCAAATTTCAATAATGAGGAGGAAAAGAACTGGAAAGACATTACCCGCAATCTGCTCTCTATTCCTATGGCCCATCAGATGATTGGTTATTACACCATTGCTGATGATAAAGACGAGACTTTGAAGGTACTTCGTCCATACCAGTACTTTGCCACCACTCAGATTTGGGAGCGTGTACGCGATACAAACTGGGATGACCACTTTCATAAAGGCGGTTTTATTTGGCATACTACTGGTTCTGGTAAGACTATGACATCATTCAAGGCTGCCCAGCTCATTGCCAAAGCTAAAGATGCAGACAAGGTAGTGTTTTTGCTTGACAGAATAGAACTAAGTACTCAATCGGTGGACGAATATCGTGGATTTGCCAATGCTGATGATAATGTGCTTGACACAGAGAATACAAGAAATTTGGTACGTGTGTTGGAGAGTAATGAGGATGACGAACGTTTAATTGTTACTTCTATCCAAAAGATGAGCCGTGTTACCACAGAGTACAATATTCCGCAATCATCATTGGATAAAATTAACAAGAAGCGTGTAGTATTTATTGTGGATGAGTGCCATCGTAGTGTAACAGGAAGTGGGAAAGAAAGCGGTAGTGGTATGCTCTTGACTATTAAAAACACATTTCCTCGTGCCGTTCTCTTTGGCTTTACCGGCACTCCTATCTTTGAAGATAATGCCCGTGGCGAAATGACAACCGAGGTAATCTTTGGCGATATGCTACACAAATATACACTTGCCAACGGTATTCCTGACGGTAATGTATTGGGCTTTGACCTATACCGTGTGGACACATTCCAAAAAGATGATATTCGTAATAAAGTTGCCTTACGAATGACCGCATCTGAGGGTGAGCCTATACCAAAGTCTGTTGATGAGATTGTTAATGACAAGGAGAAAATGAACATCTACAATAAGTGGATGAACGATACTGACATACTGAAAATAGAGGACGAGGCTAAGTCTCTATACACAGAAGAGGAACACCACTTGGCAGTGGTACAAAAGATTGTGGAAGAACGTCCTATACTCAGTAATAGCGGTAAGTTCCATGCTATCCTTGCCACTAAAAACATTCCTGAAGCCATTGAGTATTACCACCTGTTCAAGGAACTTTACCCAGAGTTCAATTTAACAGCCATTTTTGATGACACAATAGACAACAATGGTGGTGGCGAGTACAAGGAAGATGCTGTCCTTGAGATACTGGACGACTACAATAAGAAGTTTCACACCACATTCCAGCAATCAACCTATGCCAAGTATAAAAAAGATGTAGCCAAACGTCTGGCTCACAAGATGCCTTACCAGCGTTTGGAGAAAGACCAGCAGTTAGATATGCTTATTGTTGTGACTCAGATGCTGACTGGTTACGATTCAAAATATGTAAATACTCTCTATGCGGATAAGTTATTGCAGTATGTGGATGTAATTCAGGCATTCTCACGCACTAACCGACTGTTTGGACCTGACAAACCTTTCGGTGTGATTAAGTACTTCACTCGTCCTAACCGTATGGCAAAGAACATAGAAGACGCTCTTAATCTTTATGTTGACCAACCATTGCTTGTGTTCACTGATAAACTTGAGGCAAATCTTGAGAAAATCAACAAATCGTTCATTACCATTGACCAACTCTTTAAGGCAGAAGGCATAGATTACTACTCTACTTTACCACAGGCAGAGCCATCAAGGAGAAAATTTGCCAAAGAGTTTTGTGATATGACCAAACGTCTGGAAGCGGCAAAGATGCAAGGTTTCCTTTGGGAAAAGGCAGAATACGAATTTCCTCATACCAACGGTTGGACAACCATCAAGATGGAGTTTGATGAGCAGACTTACAAGATTCTGTTAGCAAGATACCGTGAACTCTTCCATAAAGGTACAGGTGGAGGTGGTGATGACGATGATGTATATCAACTGGAAGCATACATTACCGAGACAGGTGCCGGCACCATAGATGCTGAGTACATAAACTCTAAATTCATTAAGTTCGTTAAGAATCTATACACATCGGGACCTGGTAGTGAGCATGTAAAGGTGGCACAGGCAGAACTGCATAATGCCTTTGCCTCTCTCAATCAACGTGACCAACGTACAGCACAGCATATTCTGCACGACATTGAGAGTGGAAACTTGCATTTGAGCTTTGGTAAAACCATCTATGATTACATCATTGACTATCAGAAACGTGAATGCGACCAACAAATTTATACTCTTGCTGAAGCAACTGGCATAGATGTTAATAAATTGAAAACTATTATTAGTGCAGACACCACTGAACAAAACATCAATGAACAAGGTCGTTTTGACGAACTTATACAGACCCTTGACAAAACAAAGGTCACTGAATTCCTAAAAAAAGTGACAGGGCAAGATGTGCCAAGGCGATTTGTTTTGCCTAATGCAATGAACATAGTCCGTAGATTTATTCTTGATCCAATTGACAGAGCTAAGATAATATTTGCATATCAGAATGCTGATTCTTTGCTTGACGTGAATGTCCCTGATGAATTGCCTGAAGAGGATTCGTTTTCTGAAAACAGTCAACAATCAGAGGATAACGATACACTATCCGTCCAAGATGGTATTAACAATATATACGAACTTGTAAATGATGACCTAAATCAAATTGAGAATTTTCCAAACACAAAAGATGTTGTAAAAGCCTTTTTAAACACATTAAATATTGAGACCATATCAAGTGTTGATGGTATCGGCATAGATTTATATAAAGCCTTCAATGAACTGTTTTGCAGGAGACAGGTAAAATTTGTGGACAAACATGTAAATTCAGGCAATCTTTCTGTTAAGTTTGAAGTTTTCCTGAAGAAAATATATTATATGTTATATGGAGAAGAAATTCAATCTAGAGAAGAAGGACGAAATGCAACATTATCAAATTGTATTTTTGCATTCCCTTGCTTACGGAATTTACGTGTGAGTGAAAGAGAGATTGACCAAAGGTTATCACACTATCTTGATGTTATCCGAAATAACAGGAATACTGTTGATGGTAATGCTGCTCATTCATCTTACTTGTTAAGCGAGACTCAGTTAGATAGTAACATTAAAGCCTTTATAACCATTTATTTGTATGTCGTAGGTTCTTCATTAAATGAACTTAAGAGGAAGTATAATATATAAAAATCCATCATTTTACACCGTAAGCATACCTTGGGGAACTTCTTTGGGAACTCCTTTGGGAACTTCTTTGGAAAATCGGTTGTTCCCATAGCGTCATTTTTTGGGGCTCATACGTTTTTCGCTTTAACATCCAACTGAAGTTCATCAAGTTGTTTCTGGTCAAGGGGGGCAGGGGCATCAAGCATAACATCACGTCCGCTATTGTTCTTTGGGAATGCTATGCAATCACGTATGCTGTCAAGTCCTGCAAAGAGGCTTACCCAACGGTCTAGTCCGTATGCAAGTCCGCCATGAGGTGGTGCTCCATACTTAAAGGCGTTCATCAGGAACCGGAACTGCTCTTGTGCCTTCTCTGGTGTGAATCCAAGAATCTCAAACATCTTTGCTTGAAGTTTAGGGTCATGGATACGGATGGAACCGCCGCCAACCTCCACTCCATTTATAACCATATCGTAGGCATCGGCACGTACTGCTGCAGGGTCTGTATCAAGAAGTGGTATATCCTCATCTTTAGGGTGTGTGAACGGATGGTGCATAGCCATAAGGCGGTTCTCCTCATCGCTCCACTCAAACATCGGGAAATCAACAACCCAAAGAGGGGCAAACACATTGCGGTCACGCAGACCAAGGTCATCGCCCATCTTGAGTCTTAACTCACTAAGTTGTTTCTGTGCCTTTTGGGTGTCATCGCCGCAGAGAATAAGTATAAGGTCTCCCGATTCTGCCTCCATCTTAGCCTTTAAGGCTTGCAAAGTATCTTGTGTATAGAATTTATCTACGCTTGATTTTACTGTTCCGTCTGCCTCCACTCTGGCATAAACCAAACCTTTGGCACCTATCTGCGGACGTTTTACATACTCTGTAAGGGCATCAAGTTGCTTACGGGTGTATGTGGCGGCACCCTTTGCACAGATACCACCTATGTATGCGGCATTATCAAACACGCTGAAACCAAAACCTTTAATGGTGTCCATCAATTCCACAAAACGCATGCCAAAGCGTAAATCGGGTTTATCGCTGCCGTAGTATTTCATGGCATCGTGCCAAGTCATACGCTGGAAATCATCTTTAAACTCAACACCTCTCAGTTCCTTGAAAAGATGTTTTGCCATACCTTCAAACAGGGGTATTATATCCTCTTGCTCCACAAATGACATTTCACAGTCTATCTGTGT
>JAZLHT010000062.1:0-4932 GCA_045616965.1 Candidatus Enterocola sp. | reverse complement strand
CTCATACATCATACATTATACATCATACATTCTTATGAGATTCTTCGCTGACGCTCAGAATGACGAGAGAGGGTAACAAGCGTCCCAATCTCGTCTCCCTTAAGCACCTTTATAAGGTTGCCGTACTTATCCATATTGAATACATAGATTCTCATTCCGTTCTCCTTACACATGGTGGTGGCTGTGAGGTCCATAACCTTCAGGTTACGGTTGTATATTTCATCGTAGGTTATCTCATTAAACTTAACCGCCTTAGGGTCTTTCTCCGGGTCTGCCGTATATATTCCATCTACACGTGTACCTTTAAGCATAACATCACATTCAAGTTCTATAGCCCTCAGTGATGAGCCTGTATCTGTAGTGAAGAACGGATTTCCTGTGCCGGCTGAACAAATAACCACATAGCCCGCTTTAAGGTACTCTATTGCTTTGTCCTTGCTGTAAAACTCCCCTACAGGCTCCATTCTTATGGCTGTAAGCACCTTAACCTTAACATCTTTTGCATTTAAGGCTGAACTTAAGGCAAGGCTGTTTATAACTGTGGCAAGCATTCCCATCTGGTCTCCCTTTACGCGGTCAAAACCTTTAGACGCTCCACTCAGTCCGCGGAATATG
This sequence comes from Candidatus Enterocola sp., assembly GCA_045616965.1. Taxonomy (GTDB): domain Bacteria; phylum Bacteroidota; class Bacteroidia; order Bacteroidales; family Paludibacteraceae; genus Enterocola. The sequence goes on along the minus strand of JAZLHT010000062.1, from coordinate 4,317 downwards.
TTACCTCCACCTATAACTATGGCAACCTGCACCCCCATCTCAGATGCCTCCTTTATCTGCTCTGCGTAATCATTAAGGCGTGCGGAATCTATTCCGTACCCCTGCTCACCCATAAGCGACTCTCCGCTTAATTTCAATAAAACCCTATTAAATTTCATAAAAATTTATTTTAAATATTTAAACTCCTTCACTCCTAAACTCCTGAACTCCTATACTCCTTCACTCCTAAACTCCTAAAACCTTCAACTTCGCCACGAAGTTACAAATTATTTTTTATTTAATCAGTGTTTCTGCAAACTTATGAACTACAATGCCCGCCGCCACACTAACATTTAGTGAATGTTTGGTTCCGTATTGGGGTATCTCTATTGCCCCTACACAGGCATCTACAACATCTTGTCTTACACCATTAACTTCATTCCCAAGCACTATGGCATATTTCTTATCGGGATTTACTTTAAAATCTCCAATCATTACGCTACCCTCTGCCTGCTCCAATGCCCACACCTCATAACCTTCTTCTTTAAGTGCCTCCACAGCCTTTAAGGTATCTTCAAAATAGTGCCACCACACGCTCTCCTCAGCACCCAAAGCGGTCTTATGGATTTCTGCTGATGGGGGCGTGGCACTGATACCGCAAAGCCATACACCCTCCAATCGGAACGCATCGGCGGTACGGAAAAAGGAACCTATGTTATGCATGCTTCTAACATTGTCACTGACAATTACAAGCGGAGTCTTATGAGCCACCTTAAATTGTTTAGGGCTCAATCTGTTCATCTCAAGTACCGTAAGTTTTTTCATATTTGCAAAGTTACAAAAAAATCTGTAATTTTGTACTTTATTTGCTGTGAAACATTATGCCTTTATATCAACCAATATTCAATTCAAGTCTATATATAACATTTGTATTACTGTTTTTTGTAGCGATTGGTGGATTTATTTACAATTTTCATAAATCAAAACTCAACATACTGTCCACAATCTACACCCCAGAATCTGTAAGGAATTTTAACGCTCCCGTACCCAACACATCTCTTACGGCTGTAATAATGGCTGTGTTTGCCGTCATCGGATACGCCTCTTTATTACTGTATATAACCCGATGGGAGCAATCTCTTGTAAATTTGGAGTTATGCCTTGCTGTTTCTGTACTGTTTTTTACTGTAAAAATACCTTTTGTAGCACTGTTTTTCAATACATTTTACGGTAAAAGATCCAATGGATTCATATCCCGATACTACAAACACACAGTTTTGTTTGGCAACTTGTGCATTGTAGGTGTAATGATGCTCTCATACACATTGAGCACTTCTACATCTACGGTATGGATTATCACCTCTATTATTAGTATATTATACTGCATATCAATATCTTATATATTTATTTCCACTTTTTTTGAAAATAGAGGCTCATTTTTGCGTCTTTTTTTGTACCTTTGCACCCTCGAAATTTTGCCTGTGCCGGTACTTGTGAAAGTATTGTCATAGCAATGTTTCAAAAGGTACCAAACAATACTATAGCAGCGTGAATATTAAAAAGATACTTATATCACAGCCTCAGCCTCAGTCAGAGAAGTCGCCCTACTATGATATAGCTTCAAAATACGGAATTGACGTGGTTTTCCGACCTTTTATCAAAGTTGAGGGTCTCTCTTTTAAGGATTTCAAGGCACAAAAAGTGGAGGTGCTTGACTATACTGCGATAATCTTTACCGCACGTACAGCAATAGACCATTTTTTCCGTATTTGTAAGGAATTGAGGATTACAGTTCCTGAAACTATGAAGTATTTCTGCGTGACAGAGAATGTTGCGGTTTACTTGCAGAAGTACATACAATACCGTAAACGCAAGATATTTTTCTCTCCTACAGGAAAGTTTGCAGACCTTATGCCTGCCATACGCAAGCATAACACAGAAAAATATCTGCTGGCAGTAGCCGATGTAAACAAGGATAATAATACTAACATTCTTGAAGAGAATGGAATTGCTTTCACCAAGGCGGCGTTTTATAGAACTGTAAGTAACGATTTTGCACCGGACGAGCCTTTTGACTACAACATGTTGGTGTTCTTCAGCCCTGAAGGCATAAACTCACTATTAAAGAATTTCCCCAATTATGTACAGGGAGATACTATTATTGCAACATTTGGGGCGTCAACCGCCAAAGCGGTTACAGATGCCGGGCTAAGGCTCGACATCGCCGCACCTAATGAGAAAGCATCATCAATGTCTGCGGCTATTGATATATTCTTCACAGAGAATAAGGTAAACAAAAAGTAAAAACTTAACGTAAAATAGTCATATTCTCCCACAGAATTGTTATCTTTGGGAGAATTTTCATTTTAATGGCAGAAAAGAAAAACATATTTCCTAAAAGTGAACACCTTTGCGGTGTTAACGCTATAGATGAATTGTTTAGCAAAGGGAAGCGCATTCACTGTTTCCCATTATCTGTTGTATGGCTTAAACGTAACGATGACTTTCCCAGTCAAATTCTCATAAGCGTTGCAAAAAAAAGGTTTCACAATGCTGTAGATAGAAACAGGGTTAAAAGATTGATTCGTGCCGCTTACCGCCGGAATAAATTTCCATCGGGTTATAATGTGGCGCTTGTCTATGTCAGCGACAAAATAGAAAGCTATGAAGTTATAGAGAAAGCAATAATCAAATTAAATAATGTATGATGTATAATGTATGATGTATGAAGTAACATTGACATTACAATAACTTTCAATTTTCAACTTTCAATTTTCAATTGGAACAAAGTGACTACATATCAGTCTGTGGTGCCAGAGAACACAATTTAAAGAATGTTTCTGTACAGATTCCACATAAAAGCCTTACTGTAATAACGGGGCTTAGCGGCAGCGGTAAGTCATCACTGGCTTTTGACACCATCTACGCAGAGGGGCAAAGACGATATATAGAGACTTTTTCAGCATACGCACGCCAATTTCTTGCAGGGGGTGAACGCCCCGATGTGGACCAAATAACCAGTCTGAATCCTGTAATTGCAATTCAGCAGAAAACTACAAACAACAACCCACGCTCTACAGTAGGCACCACTACGGAGATTTATGACTATATGCGTCTGCTTTTTGCCAGAGCGGCGGAGGCCTACTCATACGTAACAGGAGAGAAGATGGTCAAATATACCGAAGACCAGATAGTGGAGTTGCTTATGAAGAGTTGTGACGGCAAAAAGGTATATATACTATCCCCTCTTGTACGCTCCAGAAAGGGGCATTACAGAGAGTTGTTTGAATCGCTACGCAAGAAGGGTTACCTTAATGTCCGCATAGACGGCAAGTTGGAGCAAATTCAGCCAATGATGAAGCTTGACCGATATAAGACCCACGATATAGAGTTGGTCATAGACCGACTGGAGATAACACCAAATGAAGAGGCTCGCATACGCCGTTCAGTTAAGACCGGGCTTGACACAGGCGATGGGGTTATTATGGTCATAGAGAAAGATGATACAAGCAAAGTACTCTATTTTTCAAGCAGATTGATGTGCCCCACATCGGGTATATCTTACGATACTCCAGCACCTAACGATTTCTCCTTCAATTCTCCAAAAGGTTGTTGCCGTAAATGCCATGGTACAGGGTTTATCACTCAAGTGGACATAGACAAGATTATTCCAAACAAAAATCTATCTATAAGAGATGGAGCCATAGCACCTCTTGGCAAGCAGAAATCAACACCTATTTTCACCCAGATAGCAACTCTGTGTGAGAATTTTGGCTGCACCATAGATACCCCTGTCAAGGAATTGCCGGAAGAGTTGTTAGATGTAATAATTAACGGCAGTGAGGATAGAGTTGTAATTAAAAGCCCTGTAGAGGGAGTCAGCGGCTATGCCACCACTTATAACGGAATAGCCCAATACATAAATATAGAGGACACCGAAGCCTCAGCCACAGAGCGTAAATGGGCGGAGCAGTTCTCGCAAACCATAGTATGCCCTGAGTGCGGTGGCAGCAGACTAAAAAAGGAGGCACTTTATTACCGTATTGCAGATAAAAACATTGTGGAACTGTCCAATATGGATATTATAACATTGTATGGATGGTTTACAGAATTAGAGCCTCTGCTTACTGACAATCAGAAGAAAATAACCCACCCGATAGTCAGTGAGATTCTTAAAAGGCTTAAATTCCTTATAGATGTAGGGCTTGGGTATCTTCAACTTAGTAGAGCCTCAGCCAGCCTATCAGGTGGGGAGAGTCAGCGTATAAGGCTTGCCACTCAGATAGGGTCACAACTTGTAAACGTGCTGTATATACTTGATGAGCCAAGTATCGGGTT
>JAZLHT010000061.1:0-38958 GCA_045616965.1 Candidatus Enterocola sp. | reverse complement strand
GGCAAAGGAACAGATACAGCAGGCAAACATTTGAAAACCACCTCTGCCTGGTACAGCGGAGATAGTTACTACGAACCAGGATTAGACACGTATGGTTTTGCGGCTTTGCCGGCAGGCAACGCATTTGGAAGTAGTGTGAGCAATGTTTGCCTCAATACCAATTTCTGGACGGCTACTCCAAATAAGAGCAGTAGCGACGGCGCTTACTACAGGAGCCTCAGTTTCGGCTATGACGGCTTGAACGAGGGCAGCAACTTTAAGTACTACGGACGTTCTGTGCGTTGTATCAAGGACAGCGAATCCCCTACTCCAACACCGACACCTGCGGGTGAGAAGTGCAATGCGTCAGACTACCCACAGGTGACAATAGGCTCTCAGACTTGGATGGCTGAGAACTACCGCTGTTCAAAATATGACACGCAGTCAGAGGCATACAACGCCTCTTGGCTTACCAATAACACCATTCCTACATCAGAGGATTACACATCCACCCCATACTACACCGATGCTTCAGACAAGAGCAAGTGGGATAGTTATAGCAAACAGTATGGAGTGAACCTTACTGACGCCCAGGTAAAGAAGTTTGGTTACCTCTACAACTGGGCTGCTGCAGTAGGCGTTGAGGACGGATATGAATACGGAACTCAGCCGTTCAGCGGCAAACGTCAGGGCACCTGCCCCAACGGTTGGCATGTTCCGTCAAGTGCGGAGTGGAAGACGCTGTATGATTACATATACAGTGCACAAAAACTTTCATCAAATAAAGTTGGCAAATATTTAAAGACAACATCAGGTTGGTATGATGGGGGCAAACCACAAACCTACCCACAGGGATTGGATACGTATGGTTTTGCGGCTCTGCCGGCAGGCAACGCAAATGGAAGTAGTGTGCGCTATGTTGGATACGATACCTTTTTCTGGACGGCGACTCCAAGTGAGGGCGGTAGCGGCTACGCTTTCTACTGGGACCTCTTTTGCCACGATGACTACTTGAACGAGGAAAACGGCAATATGGACTGCGGACGGTTTGTGCGTTGTATAAGGGATTGAATAGTGCTTAATGAAGAGGGTGGACACCCTCTTTTTTTGATGAATTTTTTTACATTAACAGAGGATTTGACAGTGGCTTACTTTGACACACGCCGTCATAAACGCCCCACATACAACCAACTGGAGTTTGAACTTAATCTTGAGCATAATCTCTGTGAGTTGGCATCGGAGATATGGGACAAGCGTTACTCTCTGAAACCATCCATCTGTTTTATAGTTGACAAGCCTGTAAAACGTGAGATTTTTGCGGCAAACTTCCGTGACAGGGTGGTGCATCACTATGTCATTGGGAATCTTACCAGTCAGAAATTTGCCAATGTATATGTGAGTGGATTTGACCGCTGGATTAAAGAGGATAAGGGTTGTAGATTCTATGGCAGGTATGTTGATGACTTTTATACAGTAGGTTCTGATGCTAAGGAGTTGTCTGCTCTTATACCTGATATTAGAGAGTTTTTGCACTCAAACGAACTGCTTTTCAAGGCTCAGTCATCATTCAACTCATATCTTGGCATTACCAAACGTGCAGTAGAGAAACAGATTAAGAAACTTCGCGAACGTAACATCCTAACCCGTCAAGGTAGTGCAAAGAACGGTCTGTGGGTGATAAATAGATAATTTTATACTATCTTTACTCGTCGCTACGCTTCTCGTGAAGATAGGCTGCACCTCAACAAAACCAAAAACGTTCCGTTTTTGAAAAAGTCCTTATTAGTAAATATGTGTGCAAGCACACAATTTACCAAACGTCCTTTTTTCAAAAAATGCTCTGCATTTTTTGTTTTTGTATTCGGTTTGCACTATCTTTGTGGTATCAATTATTAAAATTTACAGTTATGAAGAAGAATGTTTTAGTTTTGGTTGCCCTTATGTTAGGGTGTTGTGTAAGTTGTGCCGATAACAGGCCAATAGCGTTTACAGAGTTACCTAAGGCTGCTCAGAGTTTTGTACAGCAATACTTTCCTGCAAGTGCCAATCCTGCATTTCAGTCACCAATTGTAACTAAGGATACAGAATGGTTTGACGATGCCCCATACGAGGTTATGTTTACAACAGGAGATAAGGTCTCTTTTACATCAAAGGGTGCTTGGAAAGAGTTTGAGGGACGTACAGTGCCTGTACCCGATGCCATCATACCAGCCAATATAAAGGCGTGGGTGGCACAAAGTTACCCTGGTGCCTCAATTGTCAAGATAGATAAGGACAGCCGTGATATTGAGATTAAACTGAGCAATATGATAGAGGTCAAATTTGACCTGAAGGGCAATATCATGGAATTGGATATTGATGATTAAGTTATGCAGGTCAAGACTTTTGTTTTCAACCCGATAGAGGAGAATACCTATCTGCTTATAGATGAGCAGAGTAAGGCATGTATAATAATAGATGCAGGTTGCCTCTACGGTAAAGAGAAACTTACACTTGAGAACTACATAAAGGAGCAGGGTCTCACTTTAAAGAGAGTGATTAACACCCATCTGCACCTTGACCATTGTTTTGGAAATAAGTTTTTGGCAGACACTTTTGGCGTTTTGCCTGAGGCTGGGGAGAGAGATGAGTTTCTGCTTACATTGATGAAACACCACGCACAGATGTTTGGGTTTAGAGATGGGGTTGAGCCACAGAAACTTAAAGGGTATCTGAAGGACGGCGATATAATCAATGAGGGTCCCATAGAGTTGCACGTGCTTGAGGTTCCGGGTCATAGCCCCGGTGGCTTGGCTTTCTATTCACCTAAGGATAAATGTGTGTTCTGTGGTGACAGCCTGTTCCAGTGTGGCATAGGGCGTACAGACCTTGACGGTGGCAACTACTCATCACTTATAGACTCCATAAAATCCAAACTGTTCACCTTACCCGATGACACCACTGTATATACAGGGCATGGCGGAACTACGAATATCGGGTTTGAAAAAAGCAATAATCTATACGTAGTGTAGTGGACAGTGGATAGTGGACAGTGGACAATTATTTCACTGTCAACTGTCAATTGTCAACTGTCAACTGTCAACTAATCGGTATATACACTCCTTTTTTTGTGGAGAAGTAATCCTCTTTAAAGAATTCTGATATATTGTAGAGTGTGGCTATATTGTGGTAGGGCTTCACTTCGTCTTCAAGTTCACCGCCTTTAAGGCAGATAATGCCGTTAGGCAGTGCGTTTGCACTCTGTTTTGATATGTTCTTGCGGCTTACCTTAACCAGCAGGTCAAGGCTCATGGCGGCACGGCTTACGGCAAAATCAAACCTATCTTTTATGTTCTCCATTCTGTCATTTATAAACCGCACGTTCTCAAGATTTAATGATGAGGCGACAGCAGTAGCCACCTTTATTTTCTTGCCTACTGAATCCACTAACGTGAATTTGCAGTCAGGGAACATGATGGCAAGCGGAATGCCTGGGAATCCGCCCCCTGTACCTATATCCACAATGGTGGTTGATGGTTTAAACCTAAGTATTTTGGCTATGGCAAGGCTGTGAAGCACGTGGTGCAAGTATAGATTCTCTATATCCTTGCGTGATATTACGTTTATCTTTGCGTTCCAATCGTTGTACAGGTCTTCAAGGGCAGAGAATTTCTCTATCTGCCCACCTGTAAGGTCTGGAAAGTATTTAACTATATGCCTCATACACTCTTATCGGTTTGGTTTAACTCATTAGCGTGGTGTTGCAGGTTCTGTATGTTCTTAGACTCACCTACAATCCACACTATATCACCACCGCAGAACTCTACATCGGGTGATGGCTTTATAAGGTTGTCATCGCCACGGTCAATGCCCGCTATCATACAGTGGAATTCATCACGGATACCAATCTCAAATATCTTTTTGCCAATAATCACAGAGTTTTCAGGAACTGCAATTCTAAGCAGTTGCATAGTGTTGTCAGGAGTGTTGGCTTCCACCTTAATCTTGTTGGAGTCACTGCCTAAGTCTGTTGCAAATTTCTTTAGGTTCTCATCGCTGCCCAGAAGCTGTACCCTATCATTAGGGAATATCACAGTGTCTGGTGACGGAATGTTTATACGTCCGCTATTGCGTAGTATTGACGCTATATTTATATGGTATATTCTGCCCCAATCAGCCTCTTTTATGGTCTTGCCGCACCAAACGGAGTTTACAGGGATTTTTATTTCACTAAGGTGAACATCCTTGCTGAGCAGGTCTCCCTCATATACAGGTCTGTCTGCTTTGGCGGCTATCTCTTTAGAGTTATAGTTCTCTTTGAAAATGCTCTCCATGTGGCGCTGTCCCTTCTTAATCTGCCTTAACAGAACCAAATAAAGAACGGCAAACACCACAAGACCCACTAGTGCAGCCACTGGTGAGTGATAAATAACATCAACGGCTGTTGCAACCATAATTACCGCAACCAAGCCTCTTAACCCTATGATGAATATAAGCGGGGCGCGATTAAACTGCTTATTGTGCCATAGAGCCCAAAACTTATCATCAAACAACCCTTTTGTAAGCAGAGGGCGTATAAACAGAAGTAATCCGAATAGTGCAATCAGCACTGTAACAAGTTTTGCTATCTCGTTAATGTTTGCATATTTCAGGAATGAATCAGGCATACAATCATCAAGTGCTATCAGTAACCTAGGATATACAACCTCATTACATAGGGCTATTACTGTGGAGCATAGCACTGTGTAAATAAGAATTATAACGGCAGACTGTTTAAGTATGCTCATCCATGGCTTGTTTGTGCTAAGTGCATTTGACGTATGCTCATTCCTCTTGTTTTCACGCCTTAGTTTTTCAGGCAACAACGGTTCTATCTTATTGGCAAGTGGAGTGGATGCCTTTATCATATAAGGGGTTGTAAATGTAGTGATAACAGACACTGATACTATAATAGGGTAAATACAAGGCTCAATTGCCCCTAAACTTACACCAAGAGTGGCAATAATGAATGAAAATTCACCAACTTGTGCAAGTGAGAATCCGCATTGGATTGATTCTTTTATATTTATACCGCCAAATAGAAATGCAACAGTTTCTACAATGCTTCTTAGTACAATCACCACCAAAGTTATAACAAGAATAGGAGTCCAATATGTTACAAGCATAGAAGGGTCTATCATCATACCTACCGATACAAAAAATATGGCTCCAAACAGATTCTTTATAGGAGTGGTTATATGCTCTATATGTTCTCCCTCTGTGGTTTCTGCAAGAATGGAACCCATTACAAATGCACCAAACGCTGCGGAGAACCCTGCAAACGAGGCTGCAACCACCATAAGGAAACACAGTGCAATGCTTAAAATGAGCAACATCTCATCATTAAGTACCTTTTTAGTCTTTTTAAGCAGCAAAGGTATAAGGTAGATACCCAAAACAAACCATAAAACAAGGTAGAATGCCATACTTACAAGGCTCATAATCAGCACTTCACCATCTATATCCCCACCTTTGCCAAGAGTGCCGAATAGCAACATCATTACAATGGCAATAATGTCTTCAAGAATAAGGACACTGAAAACGGTGGATGTGAATTTCTGTTGTTTTATTCCAAGGTCATCAAATGCTTTTATTATTATGCTTGTTGATGACATAGCCATCATACCGCCTAAATACAGACCGTCCATTTTTGTCCAACCAAAACAGTGAGCCACCGCAAAACCAATTAAAACCATAGATATAAGGCTGGTAATAACTGCAATAATAGGAGTGGAGCCTATTTTCAGTAGTTTTTTAAAGCTGAACTCAAGTCCAAGAGAGAACAGTAGGAATATGACACCTATGTCAGCCCAAGTCTTAATGGAATCCATTTCCACAATGGTGGATGTGAACGGCATATACGGTCCTGCAAGAAACCCTGCCATTATGTAGCCCAATACTACAGGCTGCTTTAACTTTTTGAAAATAACCGCCATCAGTGCCGCACAAAACAGTATGAGAGACAGGTCTGATATAAGCGTAGGAAGACTGTGCATAACTTGTTTTTAAATTTTGTGCAAATTTACTCATTTATATTTAATTTTTTATAACTTTGCACCCGAAAAATGATTTAGGGACAAGGGACAAGGGTCAGGGGTAAAGGACTCACTGTCCACTGTCAACTGTCCACTGTCAACTGTTATGATAACATTTACCATTGCATTAGTTCTGCTTGTTGTAGGGTATTTTACCTACGGAAAACTGATGACTGGGCTGTTTGGTGTGGATGAGAACAGACCTACACCTGCCATAAAACACCCTGATGGAGTGGATTTTGTGCCTATGCCTATGTGGAAGGCATATATGATTCAGTTCCTTAACATTGCAGGTACGGGACCTATTTTTGGTGCCATAATGGGTGCAAGGTTTGGTGTGGCTGCATATCTATGGATAGTTTTTGGCTGCATACTTATAGGAGCGATGCATGATTTTATGGTTGGAATGCTCTCAATGCGCCGTAACGGCAGAAGTCTTCCTGAAATTATAGGACAGTTTTTGGGTAACGGTATGCAGTACTTCTCTGTAGGGTTCTCCATCTTGCTGTTGATGCTTGTGGGTGTGGTGTATATCTATACTCCTGCTGAGCTTCTTACTGCTCTGTTCCCAAATATAGGGGTGGATAAGACATCGGGAATGATTATATGGATTGTTGTCATATTCGCTTATTATATTTTGGCATCGTCAGTATCCATTGATAAGATTATAGGTAGAATTTATCCGCTTTTTGCCGCTATTCTGCTGTTTATGGCTGTCGGCATTATGATTGCGCTTTACATACACCAACCAGCCATACCTGAGATTTTTGACGGTATAAAGAATCTTAACCCGGATTTGGAGGAACCTGTATTTCCAATACTGTTTGTAAGTATTGCGTGCGGAGCCGTATCTGGATTCCACGCCACACAGTCTCCTATTATTGCCCGATGTGTAACTAATGAACGCCAGGGCAGAACAGTGTTCTATGGGGCTATGATTACAGAGGGTATAGTGGCTCTTATATGGGCGGCGGCAGCCATTACCTTTTATCAAGAGAACGGATATGCTGATGCCGCAGGTAACGGCTATTCAGCAGGATATATTGTAGATTTTATGTCAAGGACGTGGCTTGGCAGAATAGGTGGAGTACTTGCCATCATAGGTGTGATTGTGTGCCCTATAACATCGGGTGATACGGCTTTCCGTTCAGCACGTCTTATTGTGGCGGATAGAATACACCTAAAACAGGGTAAAATAAAGAATCGTCTGTTTATCAGCGTTCCTATGTTTTTGATTGCATTTGGTGTTTTAATGTACAGCCTGAGCGATAAAGATGGGTTTGAGACCATCTGGCGTTATTTTGCGTGGGCAAATCAGACACTTGCAACATTCACGCTATGGGCAATAGCGGCATTCCTTTACAGAACCAAGGGATATTGGCACTATGTGGCGCTTCTGCCTGCCATGTTTATGACTATGGTTGTAACCACTTATATTTTTGTGGCACCGGAAGGCTTTGGTCTGCTGGAATACTATAATTGGATATTGGTTGGTGCGGCTGTATTGGCATTGGTTCTATCAAAGGTTTTCTATTCAAGGGAACGTAAAATTAAAGAGGCATCACCTATTGAGAAATCACCTATTGAGAAATGAAAAAGACAGTCTTTATTACCGGTGTCACCGGTGTTATGGGTTCTGCCGGACTCAAGGAGTTGGCAAAGAAACTTGACCGCTTTAATATAGTGGCTCTTGCCCGTCCAAGCAAGGTTAATAAGAAGAAACTTGCGGAGTATGAGAAGATGGATGGTGTTAAAATAGTTTGGGGTAATCTTCTTAACTACGATGATGTGCTTAAGGGTGTTACGGGGGCGGATTATGTGCTGCACGTGGGTGGTATGGTATCGCCGGCGGCAGACTATTTCCCTAAAAGAACCATAAAGACTAATGTAGGTGCGGCAGAGAATATAGCCAAAGCGGTGCTTGCACAGCCTAACAAAGATGAAATAAAGGTGGTGTATATAGGTACTGTGGCTCAGACATCGGACCGTAGTGAGCCTATACATTGGGGTAGGACAGGTGACCCTATATGTATAAGTGTATATGACCACTATGCCATATCTAAGACAAGAGCAGAGAAGGCTATTGTGGAATCGGGTATAAAAAATTGGGTAAGTTTGCGTCAGTCAGGCATTCTGCACCCGGGCATACTAAGCCACTATGACCCTATTATGTTCCATGTGCCACTACGTGGCGTGCTTGAATGGGCTACAGTGGAGGATTCAGGCAGATTGCTTGCCGCTGTGGTTGAGGATAATGTACCTGCTGAGTTTTGGAATAATTTTTACAATATAGGCTCAGGTAAGGAGTACCGTCTTACAAACTATGAGTTTGAATGCAAGTTGCTCTCAACCATATCGTGTCCTAAACCGCAAAAGATTTTTAACCCTGAATGGTTTGTACTGCGTAATTTCCATGGGCAGTGGTATCAGGATAGCGATAAGTTGGAGAATTATCTGCATTTCCGTGCCAATACTCCTGTAGATGAGTACTTTAAGCTGATGGGTAAACAGTTGCCTTGGTTCTACAGCCTTGCTAAAATTTGCCCTGCATTCATTATTAAACTTGCAATGAAGCCTATGGCTTATAAGAAAAAGTGGGGTACACAGTATTGGATTAAGAATAATGAGCAGCAGCGTATTGCGGCATATTATGGCTCGTTAGAGGCGTATAAGGCTATCAAGCCTTGGAAAGAGCAGGATTTGAGTCGTCCGTCAGAAACTCCTGTAGTGGATATTAAGCATGGCTACGATGAAACCAAACCTGTATCAGAACTTGATATAAAGGATATGCAGGAGGCTGCGGCGTTCCGTGGCGGCAAGTGCCTGTCCAAGACTATGGTTAAGGGTGATATGGCTACAAAACTAAAGTGGCAATGTGCAGAGGGGCATACATTTGAGGCTTCGCCGGCATTGGTGCTTTTAGGTGGTCATTGGTGTCCTGAGTGTACACCGGCACCTTGGGATTATGATAAGATAGCAAAAAACAACCCATTCTTTGCCCAGATATGGTATCCAATCCACAGTAAGGAAGAGAATAATTACTACGGAGAGGATATATTTGACGGGTGGCCCGATTGATGTAGTGGACAGTTGACAGTTGACAGTGAGGAGTAGCCTTAACAAAGTGATTTTTTCTACAGATATAGTCATACTTCAGCAATTTGCAGAATTTTCTTGTGTAGACATTAGTTTGGAGGTATGCCTCTCCCATTCAGCCCTTGCGGAAATCATTTTTTTTAATGCTATATTCCGTTCTGTAGTTGATTTGTGTTCTATAAAAACAGAGCTATCCATATTATTTACTTTTTGCATATTAGACTAAATTTTTCGGCCGATACGGTTGCCGTTTATTAAAATTTAGTACCTTTGTGCATAAATTTAATAAACAGAACCTACTTTAATTATGAACCTATCAATTCCGGAAACGGACAAAAAGAGAGTGGTGGTTATTGGGGGCGGATTTGCCGGTATTACCTTTATTAACAACATAGATGAGAACCTGTACCAAACCGTTCTGATAGACCAAAACAACTACCACCAGTTCCAACCGCTTATCTACCAAGTAACCTCATCGGGTTTGGAGGCTGCATCTATATGTTTCCCGTTCAGAAGACTTTTCCATAAAAAGAAGGATTTTCACTTCCGCCTTACAAAAGTACTGAGTGTTGATTCTCAGAAAAAGACAATTAAGACAGGTCTTGGCTCATTGAGTTATGACTACCTTGTTATATGTGCAGGTGCCACTACCAATTTCCGCGGTAATAAGAATCTAGAAAAAATGGGGCTTCCTATGAAGAGTGTGGAAGAGTCCATACTAATCAGAAACAGAATGATTGAGAACATTGAGGCTTCTCTCACGGCAACAGATGAGAATAAGGACAGCTATTATAATTTTGTGGTTGTAGGCGGCGGTGCCACAGGCGTGGAGATTTCAGGGCTTCTTAGTGAAATGCGCCGTTATGTGCTTCCTAAAAACTTCAAGACCATTGATATTGGCAAGATACATATTTATTTAATCAGTTCCTCTATCTTGGCATCGATGTCAGAACACGCATCTAAATGTGCCCGCAGGGATTTGGAGAAGATGGGAGTGGAGATTATAGCAGGCAAGCGTGTGGTTGACTACGATGAACATACTCACAGTGTGATTATGGATGACGGCTCCACCATTAAGGCAAGGATTCTGATATGGGTAAGCGGTATTGTTGCCGTAACATTGGACGGCGTGCCTGAAACAAGTATAGGTAAGGGCGGCAGAATTAAGTGCAACCAATATATGGAGGTATCGGGTATGGATTCTGTATTTGCCGCAGGCGATATTGCCGTAACCAGTGAGGATGCCTATCCAAACGGACATCCGCAAATGGCTCAGGTTGCAATGCAGCAGGCAAAACTTATTGCAGGGAATCTGAATGCGGCGGCTAAGGGCAAGGAGAGAAAGACATTTAAATATGTTAATTTAGGTTCAATGGCTACAATTGGCAGAAATAAGGCTGTGGCTGATATAGGCGGAATGCATTTCAGTGGCTTTATTGCTTGGGGCATGTGGATGGTTATTCACCTGCGTTCCATTTTAGGTGTAAAGAACAAGATTATAGTTCTGTTTGACTGGATTATAAACTACTTTAACTACATTGGCTCTCTTAGACTGCTAATATTTAAGGGAAAGAGGTAAGCCGGATACGCTGCTTATTAAATGTATTGTGTACAAGATATACAATATTTATTAAAAAAATCAGTATATTTGTGCTCATAAAAATGAATATTATGAAACTTTTGGAAAACAAGGTGGCGCTTATTACAGGTGCCGCACGCGGAATAGGTAAGGCAATAGCCTTAAAGTATGCATCAGAGGGTGCAAATGTAGCGTTTACAGATTTGGTTATAGACGATATTGCCAATGCTACTGTAAAGGAGATAGAATCATACGGGGTAAAGGTTAAGGCATACGCAAGCAATGCGGCAAGTTTTGATGAGGCTCACTCCGTAATAGAGTCTGTGGTAAAGGATTTTGGCAAGATAGATATCCTTGTAAATAATGCAGGTATTACAAGAGATACCCTTATGTTGCGTATGACTGAGGCACAATGGGATGCCGTAATTACAGTAAATCTTAAATCTGCATTTAATTTTATGCACGCTGTGGCTCCCGTAATGATGAAACAGCGCGGAGGCTCCATTATTAGCATGTCTTCTGTAGTTGGAATAGGCGGTAATGCCGGACAATGTAACTACGCCGCCTCTAAAGCAGGACTAATAGGTCTTACAAAATCTATGGCTAAGGAGATAGGACCTCGTGGCGTGCGTGTAAATGCTATTGCTCCTGGTTTTATAATAACTGAGATGACAGCCGCTTTAAGTGATGAGGTGCGTGAGCAGTGGGTTAAGAACATTCCTCTACGCCGTGGCGGCACTCCTGAAGATGTGGCTAATGTGGCTACGTTCCTTGCTTCTGATTTATCTACATACGTTACGGGGCAGGTGGTACATGTCTGTGGCGGCATGTCATAATATAGATTTCTAATGGTATTTTTCTCATATTCCCCTCGGTCATTTAGTCCACTAAACTCCCTCGGGAAATATGAGAAAACTCCTCTTTATAAATCTATATTACTATATGGGGAATATAGAGAATTTTTCTGTGTCTTTCCAGACTGGGGCTTTCTCTCTGTTGCTTTCAAGGGCGTACTTGGAGAGGGTTATGACTTTGGCTTCTTCTGTGGAGTCTGTACAGCGCCCTACAATTCTGCCTCTGAAATCAACCGCTTGTGAGCCACCTATATATTTAATGTAGTTTCCGTCTGTGCCTATACGGTTGCTTGCAACGGCGTATGCCTGATTCTCTATGGCTCTTGCCGCAATAAGTGTCTCCAATACATTCTGACGGCTTACAGGCCATTGAGTAGTGCAGAACAATACATCGTACTCTAAATTGCGGTTACGTGTCCAAACGGGGAATCGTAGGTCATAGCATATACATAATGATATGTTCCAGCCTTTGTAATTGAATATCAGCCTTTTGTCTCCAGGTGTAAAAAACTCTTTCTCCCAACCTATAAAAAGGTGGTGCTTGTCGTAGTAGTGTGACGTTCCGTCAGGCTCAATGGCAAAACCGCGATTATAGTATAGTCCACCGTCTTCTGCAATGTAACTGCCTATTACAAGTGAATTGTAGCGTGCAGCCCACTCCTTAACTTTTTGTATTGTTCTACCCGATATAGGCTCTGCAAGTGCTTGTGCATTTGAGCTGAATCCTGTAGAGAACATCTCCGGCAACAGTATTACATTAAACTCATCAGTTGTGCCGTCTATCATGCGTTCTACATTGCTGAGGTTTGCTTCAATGTTTTCCCAAACAATGTCCGTTTGTAAAACAAGAACTTTAAAATCCATCGCCAAGTGAGAATTTTTTAGGATGAAGGGCGGAGATTCCTACATATTTTGATTTAATGGTACGGATATCCTCCTCCTCATTATCTGTGGGGTGGAATAAGTCCAAAATCACTATCTCTTTTTTCTTGTAATCCATACCCACCACAAGAATAGGGACACCTGCGTTTTTAGCTATGTAATAAAATCCCCTTTTCCATTCAGGATTGTATTTTCTGGTACCTTCGGGGGTGATGGCAAGGTGTAAGTGCCTTTTTTGGCGGAATAGTTCCGCTAAGGTGACAGTCATATTAGACCGTCTGTTGCGGTCAATCCCAATAGCTCCACGCCTACGCATAAAAGTACCGAATGGCGGTCTTAGCCACTCCCTTTTTATCAGAAAGGATACTTTTAAGCCAAGCGATGAGTAGAATAACTTGCCTATTATAAAGTCAAGATTAGACGTGTGCGGTGCAAGGCAAATCACAAACTTATCCAAGGGTGGAATCTCTCCGTTGAGTTTCCATCCAAATAATTTTAATATGCCGGCACAGATTTTTTGCACTACAGTTTCTCTATTTCATCAGAGAGCTTCAGCACATCTTGCAGTATAGACTCTCCTAATTTCTTATAGTAGGTCTTTACAATTTTTTTATTGTCCTTACCGTCAGTGCAGTTTACACGTTTGATAAAATCGGCATAGTTGTCAGAAATCTTGTTGCATAGTGCACTGAATTTGTCAGCATCCTTTTTCTCTTTTTTACAGATAGTGGCGAATGCCTCAAGCATAAGGTCTGAATACAAATAGTTCAAATCCTTTTTAAGTCCTCTTTTACTTGCCATAGTGATATGTTTTTTATTTTTAATTCCACAAATATAATAAAAATTCCTATTTCTTCTTTCTCAATTCTCCGTTATTTTTTAACTTTGTGGAAAATTATGACAAGATTGTTAAAATATATTGTTCCCATTATGTTTGCCATTGGGTTGTTAGCCGGATGTGAGGCAGACAAAATTACCACATCACCCGATGCCAAGCTTAGCTTTAGTGTTGATACTCTGCGTTTTGACACTGTGTTTACAGCACAGGGCAGTGCCACTAAAAAGTTCAGGATTTACAATAGGTCTAAAAATAAGGTGGTTGTTTCAAGCATTGCATTGCGTGGAGATGTGTTTAAGATAAATATAGACGGTAGAAAAGGGTCTTATTTCCAGGATATTACTGTAAACGCAAAAGACAGCTTGGTGGCATACGTCCAACTATACATAAATCCTAATGATAAGAACCTGCCTTTTATAGTAAGGGATTCTGTTGTATTTATGACTAACGGCAATGAACAGAAAGTGCAGCTTGAGGCATACGGCAGAAACGCCAAACGCTTTACAAACTACACCATTGCCGCTGACACTACCATAACAGATTCTATTTCAATTCTTATAAAGGATACCTTATGGGTGTCTAAGGGTGCAACGCTTACTGTTACAGATGGTGCCACACTATACTTCTGCAAGAATGCTGTTATGATGGTTGACGGCACTTTAGTGTTGCAAGGGGAGCAGAACCGTTTTGTAACACTTAGAGGCGATAGAAGTGACTATATGAACACCGCTCCGCCGTTATGTTACGATGATGCCTCGGCACAGTGGGGTGGCATAAGATTTACGTCAAACAGCACCGGTAATGTCTTCAAATTTGCCAATATAAGAAATTCAAGCATTGGCATAGTGGTGGATTCCCTTAATAACGGTGTTGATGCTCTAAAGGTTATGAGTTGCAAGATAACAAATTCTGCAGGTAACCTCGTTACATCTACGGCTAACAAGATAGTTCTGTGGAATTCACTGTTATGTAATGCAGGTGGTAACATATTGTGCATTAACGGAGGAGAATTAGATGTAAAGCATTGCACTGTAGCCAATTATTACAGTTATACTTGGGGTTCAAGAAAAGCTTCTAATATACAGTTGGGCAATATGAGTGAATCAGGCACTATGATTCCGCTAAAAGCGGAAATTTATAACACCATAATTTATGGTGGCTATAATAATGAGATAGTTTATAATAAGAAGGAGGGTGAGGAGGATAAGTGCACCTATACTATAGAGAACTGTCTTGTCAAGATTGTTAAATCAAATGTGGATGAGCATTATATAAATTGCCCTATAAATCAAGCTCCTAAATTTGTTTTTGAGGGTTGGAGTGAGGAAATCAAAAAGCAGAATCCGCATAAATATGATTTCCACTTGCAAAGCGTTTCTCCTGCTATAGGAGGTGCAAAGAGAAGTGTATCTGAGGAGCCTGCCATGAAGTATGACCTTGACGGCAATGACAGGACCCTTGACGGTTCAAGCGATATTGGGTGCTATGAATATTATTAATCTAATTATCAAGTAGTTGATAATTAGATTAAATGTATGATGTATGATGTAGATGTATGATGTATGAGAGGGTTAAAATAGTAGTATTGTTGTCCTTATTGGGGTGTGTTTTGCCTGTTTTCAGTCAAGAGCGTATCCGCATTATGAGTTATAATGTGGAGAATTTTTTTGACACCAAAGATGACACACTTAAAGATGACATTGCATTTACACCTGAGGGCGATTATCATTGGACGCAGGCAAGATATAAGACTAAAAGCGGCAATATAGCCAAGGTGATTGCTGCTGTGGGAGAGTGGAACGGCGTTGCAATAGTGGGGCTTTGTGAGGTGGAGAATGATTATGTGCTAAACACGCTTACTAAGTACTCTCCGCTAAAGAATGCAGGTTACAAGTATATCCATTATGAGAGCCGGGATCCACGTGGCATAGATGTGGCTATGCTCTATAATCCTAAGCAGGTGAAAATAGTGGAATCAAGACCTGTTCAGGTATCATGTACGGGCAAGTCTAAGCGTAGCCGCGATGTGCTGTATGCCAAAACAGTGGTCTTTAAAAAAGATACGCTACACATATTTATCTGCCATACGCCGTCAAGAATAGGCGGGGCTGAAAAGTCATCGTGGAAACGTGAGTGCGTAACATCAGCCGTAAAGGTTATGGCTGATTCCATAAACTATAATGGTAATGCCAACATAGTTATTATGGGCGACTTTAATGATACACCTGACTGCAAGAGTATGGCTGAGGCTCTGAATGCCAAATACCCCGATGTGAAACATATAGACAGCAAATCGTTGTATAATATGTTCTGGAAATACCACGATGACGGGCGTGGTTCCTATAAGTTTAAGGGAGAGTGGGATATGCTGGACCAAATCATAGTATCGGGTAACTTGCTAAAAAGCAGAACTTTTTACACCACTCAGAACGATGCAGAGATTTTTGATGCAGATTTTATTATGGAGGACGATGTAAAGTTCTCTGACAGGAAGCCGGCACGTACATTTAACGGACGTAAGTATAACGGTGGTTACTCAGACCATCTACCTATATATATAGACCTATTCAGAGGTAATCCTGAAAAATGAGAAATGGACATTGCCGTAACTGCGTTCCTCTATAAAACAGGGGTGTCCGTTAAAGCTGTTTGTCTTTCCATGTTCCAATACAAAAATCCCGTCATCAGACAGAATATTTGCTTTAAACACCTTATCGGGTATGGTGGATAGGGTTTCAAGTGCGTATGGAGGGTCTGCAAAAATAAAATCAAATTTAAGTCCGCATCCGTCTATGAATTTAAAGGAGTCTCCTTTAATTACCTTTATAGAGTCCAATCCAAGTTTTGCCGCCGTCTGCTTTATATATTGGCTGTTGCCAAAATCAAGTTCCACACTGTATATGCTTGAGGCTCCGCGCGATGCGCACTCATAACTGATACTGCCTGTACCGGAGAACAAGTCAAGCACCTTTACGCCGTCAAATGATATATGGTTATCCAAGATGTTAAACAACCCCTCTTTTGCAAAATCTGTAGTTGGGCGAGCCTTTAACGTTGTAGGCGGATTAAATCTGCGGGCTTTATGTGTTCCTCCTATAATCCTCATTCCATTATTGTAATGTTAGAAATATATTTTCTAAGTGTTTCCACATATTGGCATTCACCCTTAACATATAGGCAAGTCTCCGTTTGAGACAGATTGTATTGATTGAAGACTGCTCCTAAATAGTATGTGGCATCAGTATCATTGAGTAATGAGAATCTATTGGTAAGAAGTAGATTGCCACAATCTGCAACCACTGTAATCAGATGTTTTTCAGACGGAAGACACCATACCTCTTTTGCATTGCATTTTTTAGAGTGAATTAAAGCCTCTGTTGTCAATGATGTGGATAGATGACATATGGTGGCGTAAGGGAAATTAGCTTGAATGAACTTGTAAAGTTCTGTGTTTATGGCATATATATTGGTAATGTCAAAACCGTTCAAATAATCGGTGCGTACTGTATAGTGTCTGAGATTAATGCCACGATGATTGAATTTCATTATAGTGGTGCATTCATTCTCATTAAATACGGCAGAAGGAACAAGTGCATACGGATTGTCATCTATCTCAACACTTACAGTGTCGTACTGTTCCCACAGATCAGGCTCACACAAAGCGGTAGCCATACAACGGCGGAATTGAGTATCAGGTTTTGTAAACGGAATACTCTTGCGGTTTCCCTTTGCATAAAAAGAAAATCCATCCGTAGAAAAGCGGATGGACAAATTCTTATGTGTTGGATTATTCCCAGTTTCCGGCATTGTTGTTGGCACTCTCTATGTCACCAAACTTCAAACCTGTATATTTTTCAAGTTTGGTTTGTGTCTCGATAAGATTTACAAGCTGTTGATGGTCAAGGTCACTTAAATAAGTTTTGTAGTCTGCCTTGCAAACCATAACTTTAACTTGGATACCGGCGGAACCGGTTGTAATGGTTGCTGTATCAAGCTCAAACTCTTGTGCAGGATTTGAAAAAGGTATATAACGTATGGAATCCACGTTGTAGCCTTCTCCGTAAATGGCTGTAATCATATTTACGTACGTAGTATCACGTTTGATAAGACCTTGCTTTACGGCCTCTTTTTCTGTAAGACCTTCTTCAAGTTGTTTGTCTGTAAGAACACCCTCTTTTAATACAATTGTAGCTCTTTCATTGTAAAGAAAATCCATTAAAGTATCAAAATTGGCGGCATAACAGCCTTTTTGAATACGATACTCATTTTCCGCTTTACGGATGTCAGAAAGACGGGCTGCAACCTTTTTCTCACGAATTTCTCTTTGGTTGTTGAACTTGATGGGAGTTGTGATACTGTCATAACACATCCAAACCAGGCAAACGGCTGCCGCAACCAATAGAATTTTAAAAACTTTATCCATATATTTGATTGTTTAGATTAAACTATATTTCAAATTGCAAATATAAATAAATTTATTGATGTGTGCAATTTTTTTGTTACTTTTGTTGCCTAAATAAAGTAGATGTGGAAAATCCGCTAAAACAGAACATATTAAAGAACTTTCCGTTTGAGCCTACTACCAGCCAAGATGAATTGCTTGACAGGTTGTCATCTTTTTTGCAGGTTGGCAGTGAAAGTAGCATATTTGTGCTGAAAGGATTTGCCGGCACAGGCAAAACAAGTGTGGTTGGGGCGTTAGTAAAGACATTCACAAGTCTGAAACTTCCCATAGTTCTGGCTGCACCTACAGGCAGGGCTGCCAAAGTTTTGGAGTCATATTCCGGACATCAGGCATATACTATACATAAACTTATATACAGGCAGAAAGATTCCACGGCAGATAGTCCGTTCGAATTGGGGTTCAACAAACTACGTTACGCCCTATTTATAGTTGATGAATGCTCAATGATAGCCAATAACGGTGATACCACGTTTGGTTCAGGTTGCCTGCTTGATGACCTCCTGCAGTATATATTCGGCGGTACGCAAGGCTGTAAACTGCTTATGCTTGGAGATACGGCACAACTTCCTCCTGTAATGCAAGATGAGAGTTTGGCGTTAAACTCCGATTTTTTAAGAGGTTACGGCTTTAAAGTGGATGAGTATTTTCTTACAGAGGTGGTGAGACAGAATGCCATGAGCGGCATATTGCGTAATGCCACAATGCTTAGAAAGGCTTTGGAGGGAGACGGTAAGGTGGCGTTTGTTACAGGCGATGATGTCATCAGAGTGGATTCCACTAACTTTACAGAGTGTATAGAGGACTCGTTCCGCAGAGTGGGCGAAGATGAGACATTGGTGGTCACCCGTTCTAACAGCAGGGCATTTATGTATGCTGACGGTATCAGAAGCCGTATCTTATGTAGAGAAGAGTTGCTTTGTAACGGCGATATGCTTATGATTGTAAAAAACAATTATACTGTGCCTCCGGAGTACGGGCTTGATTTTATTGCCAATGGAGACCTGGCACGTCTGGTTCGCCAACGTAGGGTTATAAGTATGTACGGAATGGAGTTTGCTGAGGTCACGCTGTTGTTTGTGGATTATGATAAAGAGGTGGATATGCTGCTGTTGCGTGACGGACTTTTATGCAAGTCGCCTGCTGATTTTTCTGATTTGCAGAACCGTCTGTTTAAAGCGGTGGAGGAGGATTACGCCGATATTAAGAACAAGCGTACCCGATATAAGAAGATGAAAGAGAATCGCTTTTTAAATGCGGTGGTGGCTCGTAGCGCGTATGCCGTAACATGCCATAAGGCACAGGGTGGCGGCTGGAGCCACGTATATGTGGATATGGGGTATGCCACTCCTGATATGATAGACCCGTCATATTTACGCTGGCTCTACACAGCGGTTACAAGGGCTACAGAAAAGCTTTTTCTTATCAATTTTGACAATGCTTTGTTTTAAGAAAACCTTTGTGAAATGACTTTTTTTACATAACTTTGCGCTTTTTACAAAAGTTATGAAAAGGGCGTATATTTTATTTGTTGCGGTGTTGTTGTTTGGTCTCTATGCGTATGCTGAGACTAACACTCTTTATTTTATGAATTACCTGCCACACAAGCTTTATATGAATCCTGCATTTCAGAATACTTGTGAAACGTTTGTAGAGTTACCTGCCATCTCCAATATCGGGGTTGATGCCTCTGCCGGGGTGCTGAGTATAAATGATATTATCAAGTACAAGGATGGTCAGATGGTGACGTTCCTGCATACTTCATTTGATAGTTCAGAGAGAAATGCTCTATATAGCAAACTGCGTAAGAACAACATGGTACATGAGGAGATGTCAGTCTCTTTGCTGGGATTTGGTTTTAGGGTGAAGAAGAAAGGCTACCTTACTATAAATATGAGTCTAAGGCAGGATTTTACAGCCATCATACCTAAGGATTTGTTCTCTTTGGCACTTTATGGAACTCCAGACTCTACCGGTGTAAACAGTTATAATCTTAAAAACACTAAAGTGTCTGCCAATGTCTATATGGACATTAGCGGCGGATATTCCCATAGGATAAACGATAAGTGGAGTGTAGGCGGCAGGCTTCACCTACTTTTGGGTCTTGCCAATGCAGATGCCTCTTTCTCCTCATTCAGCATAAATGCAGAAGGTAAGCAGTGGCATGCATCGGGCAATGGTGTTATAAAAACATCAGTGCCTGGTATGACTGTAAAATTGGATTCGGCAGGAAGAATAGACGGATTTAATTTTCCGTCACAATTCAATGAATATATAAAATCTTATAAGCCAAGTATGGGTGCTGCCATTGATGTGGGAGCGGTGTATAAACCATTGAAATGCCTGAGTCTTTCATTCTCAATAAAGGATGCCGGTTTTATGGTGTGGCAGAATGTGAACAGAGCCAATGGTAATATAGACTATACAGTTAAGGGTATAAACCTAAAATCTAATGAGGATATAAGTTATGGAGACTCTATCCTCAAGGTGCTTCAGGATTCTTACTTGATGGATGACAATAACAAAGCGTATGTAACGGCAATGAACGCCAAGTTCTATGTGGGATTGGAGTACTCTTTCCTGAAGGATATGATGAGTGTGGGTCTTCTTTCAAAAACCGCATTGGATGCGTGTAAATTAAGCGAGGAACTTACCCTATCATATAATTTAAGACCTTGTTATTGGTTTTCACTGTCTGCCAGTTACTCATTTATAAGTGGCGGATTCTCCACAATAGGAGCAGGGCTTAATTTACGTTTGCCGCCATTCAATTTTTATGTGGTTACAGACTACGTGCCTTTATATTACTCTAATGAGGGTATTCCGTATCGTTCTCAACGCTTGAATGTGCAGGCTGGTATTCTTCTTACATTCGGTTGTTCAAAGAATAAGACAGAACCTATGTTTACTCCATCATTCTAAACGTAAGGTGTTATGTTATATCCTGTAAACAGTATAGAACAGAAACTTGGTTTCACGCAGATAAGGGATCTGCTAAAACAGAACTGCCTAAGTTCTTTAGGCAGAAGTGTGGTTGATGCCATGCAGTTCTCAAGCACACTGTCCGATATTAGAAAAAGGCTGAGCCAGACGGCGGAGTTTATGCGTATAGATGAGGAGAACGACAATTTTCCTAAGGACTATTGGTTTGACCCTCGCGAATCTCTCAGACGCATAGCACCTGAAGGTACGTATCTTACAGAAGATGAATTGTTTGAGATACGGCGTTCACTACAAGCCGTAACAGCCATACTTACATTTTTAAGTGCCAAGAGTGATGAACAATATCCAAACCTGAAGGCACTTGCCTTTAAGGTGGAGCGTGCAGATGATGTGTGCCGACACATAGATTCCATATTAAACAAATTTGGAAGAATAAAAGACGATGCAAGTGTTCAGCTACAGTCAATACGTAGAAGCAAGGTTTCAGAAACCGCTGCCGCATCAAGGCTTTTGATGCAGATTTTAGGTGAGGCAAAAGATAACGCATACGTGGATAAGGATGTTACGCCTACGCTAAGAGAAGGTAGGCTTGTAATACCTATATCGCCTGCATATAAGCGGAAGATAAACGGCATAGTGCATGATGAGTCTGCCACAGGCAAGACTGTATATATAGAGCCTACACAAGTGGTCGAGGCAAATAATCGTATAAGGGAGCTTGAAGCGGAAGAGGAGAGGGAGATTATACGGCTGTTAAAGGAGTGTACAGACTTTATACGCCCTTATATTCCTGCTCTTGAACGCTCATACAGGTTTCTGGGCATTATAGATTTTATTCAGGCAAAAAGCAGATTTGCACATCAGGTAGGGGCTGCCTGCCATATTCCTACAGAGACAAGTGAGTTTGAATGGCATAATGCGGTTCATCCTCTGTTGCTGTTATCTCTGCTTGCACAAAGAAAGGATATAGTTCCGCTTAACATAAAACTTTCTGCCGCTAACAAAATTCTTATAATTTCAGGACCTAATGCCGGAGGCAAGTCTGTCTGCCTAAAGACGGTAGGGCTTGTGCAGTATATGATTCAGTGTGGACTGCCTGTAATTATGCAACCCGATAGCAGTGTGGGGTTGTTTGATAATATATTCATAGACATAGGCGATGAGCAGTCTATAGAGAACGACCTTAGTACATACAGTTCTCACCTTACCAATATGAAGTATTTTCTTAAATACGCATCGCCGCACACTCTTATTCTTATTGATGAGTTTGGTACAGGTACGGAGCCTAACATCGGGGGTGCCATAGCTGAGGCTGAACTTGAGGAGTTTAACAGAAAGGGCAGTTATGGTGTCATCACCACACATTATACCAATTTAAAGCATTTGGCTGGTCAGACATCGGGTTTGGTAAACGGGGCAATGCTATATGACCGCCATAAGATGGAACCGCTTTTCCAACTTGAGATAGGAAGCCCTGGCAGCTCTTTTGCTGTGGAGATAGCAAAAAAAATAGGGTTACCGCAATCAATTATTGATGCCGCCGCCGATAAGGTTGGTAAGGAGCATATAGATTATGACAAAAATCTACAGGATGCCGCAAGGGATAAACGTTATTGGGAGAGTAAGCGTGAACAGATAAAAATAAAGGAACGCAAGATGGAGGAGGCTACAGAGGCATTGCAGAGAAGGCTTGATTCCATAAATTCTGAGCGTAAGGAGATTCTGAAAAAGGCAAAGGAAGAGGCGGAGCAGTTAATGACTCAGACCAACGCCACCATTGAGAACACTATTAGAGAGATAAAGGAGGCTAAAGCGGAGAAAGAGCGTACAAAACAAATCCGCAAGGAGTTTAACGCACAAAAGAGCAGTATAGGCAATATACAGGAAGACAAGAACTCTGTCAAGTCATCAAGTTCAAGGGGTTCTGAAAAACGTAAAGTGGAGAGCATTGTTAAAGGTGATTATGTTAAGTATGGCGACAGTATAGGTCAGGTGCTTGACGTCAGCGGAAAAAAAGTTACAGTGGCATTTGGTCAGATGGAGGCTACACTTGATATATCTGTGGTTGAAAAATCAAGCCATAAGCAAATGAAAGCCGCAGGTAAAGCATCCGGTGCATATACATTCATAAGTAAGGAGACCGCAGAGACCATCCGTCAGCGTAAGCTTCATTTTAAGAGTGATATAGATGTGCGTGGACTTAGGGCTCAGGAGGCGGTTGATACCATTGCGTACTTTATTGATGATGCCATAATGGTGAGTGCCACAGAGGTGCGTATTCTGCATGGTACAGGCACAGGGGCTTTAAAGCAATACATTAGGGAGTACCTTAACACAGTAAGTGCTGTAAAATCAATGCGTGATGAGCATGTGCAATTAGGTGGTGCCGGAATCACCATTGTTGAACTTAGATAATCTTATTTTTTCCAAAAGGCGGGAGAAAAAATCATAA
Source organism: Candidatus Enterocola sp. (assembly GCA_045616965.1). Lineage (GTDB taxonomy): Bacteria > Bacteroidota > Bacteroidia > Bacteroidales > Paludibacteraceae > Enterocola. The sequence goes on along the minus strand of JAZLHT010000061.1, from coordinate 15,820 downwards.
GTACGGTAAATAACTCCAAACGTCCTGCCAACATTAAAAGAGACATATACCATTTGCACACATCGGGCATAGTGGAGTAGTTTGCCATAGGACCATAATTGCCTATGCCCGGTCCTACATTACTTATAGAACTGACTGCGGTCCCTATAGCGTTGTCAAGTGTAAGTCCGCAGGCGGTGAAAAATAGTACGCTCACCACCGCTATTATTATGTAAATAAATACAAATGCCTGCACATTATCAATAAGTTGCGGACGTATTACCTGGTTGTTGAATTTTACTGGAATTACAGCATTAGGGTGAATAAGTCTTTTAAATTCGTAGTAACTGTTTTTTAGTAGCAATGCTATTCTTACTGTCTTTATACCACCCGATGTAGAGCCTGCACATGCACCAAAAGCCATAAGCATGAGCAGTGCCGTCCAAACAAACGGAGCCCACGTAGTGTAGTCGCTGTTGGCAAAACCTGTGGTGGTTATCAAGGCTACAACATTAAACAGAGCATAGCGGAACGATTGTTCAAATCCTATGACATCGTTGTGGTTGAATAGAATACTGCCCATAATCAGTATAGAGCCTATAATTACAAATATAGTGTAAAAATGGAACTCCTCGTTATATATCAGTTTTCTAAATCTGCCCCTTAATAGATGGTAGTATAGCGTAAAATTTATGCCAGACATAAACATGAACCCTATAATCACATATTCTATTAACGGAGAGTTCCAGTAGGCTATGCTTGCCCCTTTTGTAGAGAATCCACCCGATGCCATAGTGGTGAAAGAGTGGCAGATGGCGTCAAAATAATCCATGCCGCATAGCCATAGAATAAGGCTCTCTATTAGTGTGATTACAGTGTAAATACCCCAAAGTATCTTTGCCGTATATCCTATTTTTGCATGAACCTTGTCTTTTGTAGGTCCGGGAACCTCTGCCGTAAACAGAGACCTTCCGCCCACTCCAAGTAGAGGTAATATGGCCATAGACAATACGATAATCCCCATACCTCCTAACCATTGTGTCAGAGCCCTCCAAAAATGAAGCCCGTGCGGCAGATTGTCAATATCGGTGATAATGGTTGCACCTGTAGTGGTAAATCCGCTCATAGTTTCAAAAAAGGCGTCAGTGAAAGTAGGAATATCTCCACTTATGTGGTATGGTATCATTCCAAAAAGAGAGAATATGACCCATACCATGGATACTACCACAAATCCTTCACGTTTACCCATATGAATGCTGCCTATTTTTTGAGTGCACAGAATGCCGGGAACGCTGACTATTGTTGCGGCAATGGCTGCAACAAGAAAATAAGAGTACTCTTTTTCATCATAAAGGAGAGAAACCCCCATAGAGAGCAAAAGAAAGAAAATCTCAAACAAGAGTAAGAAACTCAAAGTCCTGATTACTATTTTAATCTCAAATCCTTTCAAGGTTCACTTATTTAAATAATTTTTCTATTTTTTGAAGTAATTCCCTGTGGCAGAATACAGTAACGTTATCGCCAGGCTCAATTTGCGTGCTACCTACCGCAACAATGCCCTTGCCATTACGAACAATGCCTCCTATTATGGTGTTTTTTGGTAAGGAGAGAGTGTGTATGGGACCTTTTGAAATATACGAGTCATTTTCAGCCTTTAATTCAACCACATCAACATCTGCAAAAGTTAGGAATTTTACAGAGACGTCGCCACCTAAAATCAATTGGTAAATATGGCTTGCGGCAATAATCTTCTTATTTATTATGGCACCTATGTCAAGACGTTCAGCCATATCTATATAGTCCATATTTTCAACTTCGGCGATAGTTCTGCCCACCCCTAACTCTTTGGCAGCAAGGCATGCAAGAATATTGGTCTCGGCATTACCTGTTAAGGCTACAAAAGCATCAAAAGAGTCAATGTCTTCTTCTTGTAACAAACTTATATCTCTTCCGTCACCCTTTACAACAAGCACATTGTCTGTGTTTTCTATAATGCGGTATGTCTTGTCCTGATCTTTTTCTATTACTTTTACATCTTTGTTTTGTGGCAAACTCTGAATGGTTTTAATGCAAATTCTGCTTGCACCTAAAAACATAATGTTATTAACTTCACAGTTGCTTTTACCCGATTGGATACGCACCTCTTCAACATAATTGCGGGTTGTGATAAAATATACGATATCATCTTCCATAACCTGATCCTTACCTGAAGGGATTATAGTGGAATCACCCCTTTTAATAACCACAATCCTTATGTTTCCGTTATCTGCAAACGCCTTTTCCAACGGGACATTACACAGGGGGGAATTAGAGCGTATTTTTGTGGCAAGCACAATAAGAGCTCCTCCCGATAATTCCACATACTGACGCACCCAGCCTTTTTTTAAATTATTTACAATTTCTTCTGCAGCAAGTATCTCTGGAAATATCAATGAATCTATACCCATGCTCTTAAAGAACTCTTTGTTTTTAGGCAACAGATATTCCTGATTGTCTATGCGTGCAAGCGTTTTTTTTGCACCAAGATTAGTAGCAAGCATACAAGCTGTAATGTTTGTACTCTCAATAGGGGTTACGGCAACAAAGAGATCAGCAGACGGAGCCTGTGCCTCACGCAGGTCTTTCAGTGAGGTAGGATTGCCCACAACACTTAGAATATCGTAGTTGGCTTCAAGAGCCTTTATCTTTTCAGATTGTTCATCAAGCAGAATTATGGTATGGTTCTCCTTTGACAGCATTTTTGCCAAATGAGTGCCTACATCTCCTGCTCCTGCAATAATAATCTTCATAAATTTTTTATGTAATTTTCAGGTTTATATCAATATACAAGGAAAAATTTATGAAAATAAATTTTCCTTTTTTACAGGGGCATATCCCCATTTTCTGCTCCGCAGAACATGTTTGTCGTGACTCGGCATAGCTCGCAAGCGGCTCTGCCCTCGCTACTCCAAACAGTCCCCTACGCTTCGCGTTCGGGCTCACGCCCTCTGTCGCCTACGGCTCCTCATTTTAACCTCGCATACGCTCGTTAAAATGTATATCCTTTTTTATTGGAACACATTTCCAAACCTTTGCGTGCTCTGCACGGCGTACTTTGTACGCTTGTCGCCTACGACTCCTCATCATACATCATTATAACCTCGCCTACGGCTCGTTAAAATATAATTCCTTTTTTACGGGGAGTACCCCGAGCCCCTCGCTTCGCGTTCGGGCTTACGCCCTCTGTCGCCTACGGCTCCTCATCATACATTATACATCATACATTTACTTTCGTACCTCTGTACTTTCTCGCTCTATCCATCGCTTTTTTGTCTTCCGCCTCTTTTATGGATTCACGTTTGTCAAACTCCTTCTTGCCCTTTGCAAGTGCTATGTTCACCTTAGCCAGCCCTTTATCATTGATAAAGATTGCAGTCGGCACTATTGAGAATCCGGGTTCCTTTACCGCCCTTTGTAACTTGCGTAACTCCTTCTTGTTTAATAAAAGTTTTCTATCCCTTGTAGGTATATGATTGCTGTATGTGCCGTAAAAATATACAGGGATATTCATACTCTTAATCCATAACTCGCTCCCTATAAAATAACAGAACGAGTCCACAAGCGATGCCCTGCCTTGCCTGAGAGATTTTATTTCAGTTCCCTGTAACACAATCCCTGCGGTGTATTTGTCAAGTAACTCAAAATCAAATCCCGCCTTCTTATTCTTTATGTAAACTTCTCCATTCATAACTTCGCCTTACGGCTCGTTAAAATATTTATCCTTTTTTACGGGGAGTACCCCGAGCCCCCTATGCGTTGTTAAGGCTTTGCCTTAACCAAGTTCCGTCTTCGCTCGGCATAACCCAAGTAAACTTGGTTCTGCACTCGCTCATAGGAACAGTCTCTGTCGCCTACGGCTCCTCTCTCCTCATACATCATACATTATACATCATTTTAACCTCGCCTACGGCTCGTTAAAATATAATTCCTTTTTTATTGGGGCATATCCCCAAACCCCTACGCTTCGCGGAGAACTATCGTTCTCTGTCGCCTACGACTCCTCTCTCCTCATACATCATACATTATACATCATACATTATCTAAGTCCCGGCATAATCAACAAAATCAAATCGTTCATAAGTATGGGATAAACTATTATTATTAGGGACGATATAGTTGTAAACAAAATCTTTTTTGAAGATGTTTTGACTTCGGTAATATTTAAATACACCGACAATCCCTCATACACAATGTAAAATGTGTATAAGACAAATATCCCGATAAAGAACATATCTTCAAACAATTCATCTAAAAACCACACGGCAAACACACAAGAGAATGAGTAAATCGTAAATACAAGAATTTCAGACAAGGACATTGACTTGTTGAATATGTGATTGAAAACAGACTTGATGCAAAAGCCTGAAAGATAGATACTTGAGAACAGAGTCAGATTAGTAACCGTAAATCGTTTCAACCCTGCTTGCCATAGCCATGCATCATTTTCTATGATCACGCCGGCAAACGAAGCAGCACTTGTAAGCAGAATCAAAGGCAACGCATAGTTTATTAAAACGTCCTTTTTTCTTGACTGCTTTTTTGCATTTTCCCATCCACTGTGTGGCGTTATCAATATTGAAGAAAATAGTGTTATCATAACAAGTGGCAAAGTTAATAAAAAAAGTGTACCATTTATTGGTTTCTTACAATAATTATTTGTAATTTTGTGCTTTCATTTTGTTTGGAATATGATATATTTGGTTATATTTCTGATATTGATGCTTTCTATGTATCTTTATTTCCCTATAGCGGAGAAGAATCATATACTTGCTGGCGTAAATAATCGTAGCTCACATAGAAAACCGGTAATAACCGCTGCGGGCTTTATTTTTTATGAAGCATACCTGATTTATTTTATTAAGCTGTTGATTAACGGTGATTATCTTCCGTGGCAGTGGTTTGTTGGCCTTACGATACTTGCGGTGGTGAGTTTTTTAGATGATTTAAATGACTTGTGGTTTCTGGTCAGGCTGTTTGCTCAATTTATAGCAGTGCTTTTTATGTTGTGGCAGTTGCAGGATATGCTTTCTGTAAGTATAGTCTCTGATGTGGCATTTTGGATGGCGGCTGTTTCAATGATTATAATTGCTGTTGGATCAGTTAATTTGTGTAATTTTATGGATGGCTTGAACGGTATGTTGGGGGGTATTGTTTTAAGTATGTCTATTCCGCTATTGTTCATAAATTTATTCGTGCCCAATGCTATGGGATTTGCAGATTCCACACTTATAGGCATTACAGTGCTATCTGCACTGATTTTTATGTTTTTTAACTACAGGTCTCAGCCAAAATGTTTTTCAGGAGATGTTGGCTCAATAGTGTTGGGGTATGTAATGGTTTATTTTGTATTCTCGCTGATTGTAAAGACAGGCAATATGAATTACATCCTTATGTTTGCCGTAACGTTTATGGAGGCTGGGCTTACAGTGTTGCAACGTCTGTTTGCAGGAGAGAATGTTTTTGCACCGCACAGAATACACTTGTTTCAGCTTTTTTGTAATGAGTTTTACAAGTCGCATCGTTCGGTAAGCGGTATTTATGCAGGTATTCAGTTCGCATTTGGTGCAGGCTTGTTTTTGTTTAATTATTACCCCGTTTCAATGTACATACAGACAATTGTACTTTGGCTTGCATTTACAGTGCTATGTGTTACATATCTGCTTATAAAGCGTAAAAAAATGGGAGGTCACCTTTTAGATAATATCAAGCAGTTTAAGAAATAAAAATAATATACAACAATAATCAATAACATTTAATTTTAACTAACTATGATTCCAGAACAAATTGAACATCTTGGTATTGCAGTTCCAAGTATTGAAGCGGCACTTCCTTATTATGAGAATGTGCTTGGTATGACATGTTACAAAACAGAAGAGGTTGCTGACCAAAAGGTTAAGACAGCATTCCTAAAGGTAGGAGAGGTTAAAATTGAACTTCTTGAGCCTACATCTCCAGATAGCACTATCGCTAAGTTTATAGAGAAGAACGGTGGTAGAGGCGGCATGCATCACATTGCTTACAAGGTTTCTAACATTGAGGAGAAACTTGCTGAGGTTGAGGCTAAAGGAGCCGCTCTTATAGACAAGACTCCACGTCCGGGTGCAGACGGAATGACAATAGCATTCCTTCACCCTAAATCTACAGCAGGTGTGCTTACTGAATTCTGTGAAAAGAAATAATTAAATCATTAAATAAACTTTATTATGAGTCAAGCGGATAATATTAAGAAACTTAAAGAGCTCCGTGAGAAGGCAAGCCTTGGTGGCGGTCAGAAAAGAATTGACGCACAGCATAGCAAAGGCAAACTTACAGCACGTGAGCGTATAGACATGCTACTTGATGAGGGTAGTTTTGAGGAGATGGATATGTTTGTAACACATCGCTGTACAAACTTTGGTATGGATAAGGAACACCCTCTTGGAGATGGCGTAGTTGTAGGTCAAGGTACTATAAACGGTCGTCTTGTATATGTGTTTGCACAGGATTTTACTGTATATGGCGGTGCATTGTCTGAAACAATGTCTCAGAAAATATGCCATGTAATGGATTGTGCAATGAAAGTGGGTGCCCCTATCATTGGTATTAACGATTCAGGTGGCGCACGTATTCAGGAGGGTCCTAATGCCCTTGCAGGTTATGCAGAGATTTTTGAGCGTAACATTCTTGCATCGGGTGTTGTACCTCAAATATCTATGATTTACGGTCCTTGTGCCGGCGGTGCTGTATATTCTCCTGCTCTTACAGACTTTATTCTTATGACAGAGCAGAACAGTTACATGTTTATCACAGGTCCTAAAGTTGTTAAATCAGTAACAGGTGAGGATGTTTCTGTAGACCAACTTGGTGGTGCAGGTATTCATTCCACTAAATCAGGTGTAACCCATTTTGCATGTGCAGATGAGAAGGATGGTATAGACACCATCAAGAAACTTATATCATTCATTCCTCAAAATAATTTGGAGAATGTACCCGATGTTAAGTGTACAGACCCTATTAACCGTATAGATGAGGCTCTTAAGGATATCATTCCTGATAATCCTAACAAGCCATACGATATGAAGGATATTATCTACAGCATTGTTGATAATGGTGATATTCTGGAGATTCAGCCTAATTACGCTAAGAACATCATTTGCTGTTTCGCACGTTTCAACGGTAAATCAACAGGTATCATAGCAAACCAGCCGGCATATCTTGCAGGTGTGCTTGACTGTGATGCATCTCGTAAGGCGGCACGTTTCGTTCGCTTCTGCGATGCCTTTAACATTCCTATCCTTACACTTGTTGATGTTCCTGGATTCCTTCCTGGTACGGGTCAAGAGTATGCAGGTATAATTGTACATGGTGCCAAGCTTATGTTTGCGTTTGGTGAGGCTACAGTGCCTAAGGTGACAGTAACAATCCGCAAATCGTATGGTGGCTCTCACATAGTTATGAGTTGCAAGCAATTACGTGGAGACTTTAACTATGCCTGGCCATCTGCTGAGATTGCAGTCATGGGTGCATCGGGTGCCATAGAGGTACTTGAGGCCAAAACATTAAAGGATATGACAGATCCGGAAGAAAAGAAGAAATTTGTGGAGGAGAAGACTGCCGAATATAGTGAGGCATTCTCTAATCCTTATAAGGCCGCATCTATGGGTTATATTGATGATGTTATTGACCCACGCAACACTCGTTTCCGTATTATACGTGCATTTGAGAGCTTGCAGACAAAACGTCTGTCTAATCCGTTGAAGAAACATTCTAATATTCCACTTTAATACTTGAGCTATGTGTGCAATATTGGCTATAAATTGGAGTAATGCACTGATAGTTACTCTATTGGGGTTTTCGCTGGTTTTCTGCCTTTTAATACTTTTGGTGTTTGTACTTAAGATTTTCGGTTTTGTTATGAGCCGTAAGAAAAGTCGTATGCCTAAAGAGAAGTCACTGACTGGTATGTCCGCAAGCAAGATATCAGGAGCACCAACAGGTGTTGAGCTTGCCGCTATCGCTACGGCGATAAGAATGTTTTATGATGAAGAGTGCCATGAGAACGGAAAACTGACATTTGTGTCGCGTCCCACAGCTTGGAACTCTAAAGTATTTGGATTAAACAACTTAGATAAATAAACTATTATGAAAGATTTTAAATTCACAATAGACGGTAACGAATATGAGGTTTCAATAGAGGAAACCGCCGAAAATTCAGTTTCCGTAGAGGTTAACGGTAAGAAATTTGCTGTTGATATCGAGAAAAAGGAGAAGCCTGTATTTGTAGCGGCTTCACGTCCTACAACTCCAGTTGCAACTGCTCCAGTTGCTTCAACTCCAAAACCACAGGCTGGTGCAGGTTCTATAACATCACCACTTCCCGGTAGTATTGTAAAGATATTGGTATCTGTAGGTCAGAATGTAAAGCGTGGCGATACACTTCTTACTATGGAGTCAATGAAAATGGAGAACAATATTATGGCAGATCGTGACGGTGTTGTAAAGGCAATACATGTACAGCCTGCCCAGAGTGTAATGCAAGGTGACCCATTGTTGGACCTTGAGTAAAAAAATGATTGGTATGAAAAAAATTAAATTTTTGATTTGTGCCTTTTTAGCGGCCACTGCTATAACCTCTGTTGCTCAAGAACAGGCAAGTTCCGTGTCGCTAACGCACCCCACAAAAGGCACAGAGGTGGTTCTTGTTATCTCAGAGGAGAATGAGATAGTGGAGTCGCTGCCTGCTAATCCCGATGTGGAAGAGGTGGTGTCTGATGATACATTGGAATTGGGACAAAGCCTTGCTGATTTCTGCCAGTCAATGGGTTTTGTAAAATTATTCCAGAGCGATGGTTGGAAAAATGTTATTATGATTGCCATTGCCTGTCTTCTGCTATACCTTGCGATAGTGAAGAAATACGAGCCGTTGCTACTGCTACCAATAGCATTTGGTATGTTGCTTACAAACATTCCGGGTGCGGGATTATACAATGCAGACCTGTTTGCCAACGGTCATGTGCATTGGGCAGAGTTCAGAAATGGAGCAGGACTACTTGATTACCTGTATCTTGGTGTTAAACTTGGTATTTACCCATGTCTTATATTTGTGGGTGTAGGTGCAATGACAGATTTTGGTCCGCTTATTGCAAACCCTAAGAGCCTGTTGCTTGGTGCAGCAGCCCAACTTGGTATCTTTGTAACCTACCTTACCACCATTGCATTAGGTTTTACTCCACAAGAGGCTGCATCTATAGGTATAATAGGTGGTGCTGACGGTCCTACTGCTATCTTCCTTACATCAAGGCTAGCCCCTCATCTGCTTGGTCCTATTGCAGTAGCAGCGTATTCATATATGGCATTGGTTCCTGTTATACAACCACCTATTATGAGAGCCCTTACAACTAAGGCTGAGCGTGCCATTGTTATGAAACAGTTGCGTACAGTATCACAAACAGAGAAGATAGTGTTCCCTATAGTGGTTACTATTATTGTCGCTCTATTGTTACCTGATGCTACATCTTTGATAGGTTGCCTTATGCTTGGAAACCTTATGAAAGAGTGTGGCGTAGTAGAGCGTTTGAGCAAGACTGTACAGAATGAGCTTATGAATATTGTAACCATATTCTTAGGCATTACGGTAGGTGCTACCGCAACAGCAGCCAATTTCTTGAATATAAAGACACTCGAAATACTCTGCGTAGGTATAGTTGCATTTGGCTTGGGTACAGCAGGTGGTGTTCTGCTTGCAAAACTTATGAATGTGTTTGCTAAAGAGAAAGTTAATCCGCTTATTGGTAGTGCCGGTGTATCTGCAGTGCCTATGGCGGCTCGAGTATCACAGGTCGTAGGTCAAGAGGAGAATCCTGGTAACTTCTTGCTTATGCACGCTATGGGGCCTAACGTAGCAGGCGTTATAGGTAGTGCTGTAGCAGCAGGTATTCTGCTATCAATGCTTGGATAAATAATTCTTTAGAAAAAAAGATCCCCGAAAGTATTAAAATCTTTCGGGGTCTTTTTTATTATGAATATTAGTATTAAAAATCAAGTGTGTAATAGACTCCTAATATGTGTGTGAACTGTTTTTCCGGTGTTAGTGTCACTTTTGTATTCTTTTTGTTGTAGTCAACATCGTATGATTTGCCATGTTCAAACGCATAATAAAATGTCAGCGTGCTATATGCATCTAATTTCCAGTCCAACCCTAACCTATACTGCATCTTTTTTAGCCAGTAATCACTTGTTTTCAGGTATTTTTTTATTGCCTCGTGATGATTGAGTTGATTGTCCATTTCAATAAAAAAGAATGGCGTTAATGGTTTTGAAAAACATTTATATTCCACTTTCAACCTTGTTCTTAACTCCATTGTGGCAAATAGTTTCTCTCTAGAGTCGTAATGAGAACTATCGGGGCGAAATGTGGTACGGAATCGTTCACGTAGAGATAGAGTCCATCGTTCAATCGGGAGACTCCCTATGGCATCTACATTTATACGGTGACATATTTCAAAGAATTTTTTGTAGTCGCTTTTCTTATTGCCGTCGTGATGTACCGCCATAAATGTATAATCGGCATTCAGTTTAAAATATGTTAAAGGTCTATATCCTATTGCAAAACTTAGATTTAAGCGGTTTAATGGTGTTTCATTGTCTTTTTTGCCGTTTGTATAGTTTAGAGCGTCAACATATATCTCGGGACATAATCCAAGGGAAAGTTGTCTAATAGGTTTGTAGTTAAATTCAAGACCTAACTTTGCTCTACCTGTTTGAGTGGATTCAGTATCATTGAACTTTACTTTTTCAGCCAAAACTGATATTGGCAATGTTAGCAGAAATATTAACGTAAGAATATTGTGTCTCATATTATGAAATATAATCTTTTGCTTTTGTAATATTGTTGATAGAACCAGTCTCTCCTTTGCATAGTTCGTATGTTATATTTATAAATGCCACATCACGTAAAAAGTCAATGTGACCTATTTCCACGTCTTCAATTTTTAGACCTGTGCGTGTTTCCAAATCAGCAATCAATTCCGCTTTGCGCTCTGGTACAATAAGTTCAATTCTTTCATAAAGAATGAGTTTCTTGGCTTTGTTATGACGGAATCTTACATTTTCAAATAGAACGATAACCACTATGAACAATACATTGGAAAGTAACAGTTCAGAATAGCTGACAGCCATTGCAAAACCATTTATAACGGCCATGCCGGTTATAACAAATAGGTATGTCATCTCTCGTACAGGTACCGTCTCTGTACGATATCGTATCATTCCAAATATGGCAAACAAGCCAAGTGTCAGTCCTATCTGCATATCCATATTCTGCATCATACATATTAGCAGGAACATTGTAGTGTTAAACAGAATAAGTGTTATGTAATAGTCGCGGCGTTTACTTTTTCTATAATAAAAGCAATGCACTATAATCCAACAAACAAATAAATTGAATGAGAAGCGTAACAGTAATTGAATAAAGCGTGTTTTATTGAAAAACGGAATGCCTAAAAAATCAAGTGGGGAATCGTTGTCATCAGCATCAACAAACTCATCTGCAATGGACTGAGAATAATTTGATCCATAGTCATTTGTCTGTATAGTACTTGTAGATGCCACTTCGGTGGAATCAAAGATTGTTATCACGTCATTATCTTGTGCACATATAATGACAGACAGTAGTGTTGAAACAATTATTAAAATAATTTTTTTCATAATGTGTCTGAGCCCTCCTGAAGCTCTGTAAGTTTTTTGATATGTATTAATTTCTTTTTAAATCTGTTTGACTTTGCATTAGGATTTGTCATCGATGTCCCAATGCAGTATTTGCTTATTTTGTATGGTTGAATACGCATTGATAACAGGATGTCTTTCATTTTTGAGTGAACTAATCCATCTTGTTTCAGCTCAATAATGGCAAGTGGCCCCAAATCTTTAACAATGCCTGTGGTAATATTTACAAATGTGAGGTTTATATCAATAGTCAGTCGTTCTGTCTTTTCCTTATTAACAAGAGTTATCCTGTTAAATTGTGTGTGTAGTTGTGGTATTAACTCATCTGCTTTGTATTTTACAATACTTTCCAAAAAATTAACGGCCTCGGTATTGTTTTTGAATTCCTCAAATAAGCAGCTGTTTATTTGAATTCTTTTTTTCTTTGTACGGCCTTTGTTGTTCTTTCGTTTTATCTCTAAAAAGTATAGATTAGAATCAAGGTACGTGCGCGTGCGTACCTTATTACGGCGTAATTGGCGGTCATGATGACGAGTGAACATCTCAAGATTAAAAGTATCAAAATAGATAGAATCATACGATGCTATGCGCTTATCTTCGATTACTTGTACTCTGTAGCTCTTTGACGCATTCTCTAAAAGAGTTTTAAGCATGTTCATTGGAAGCAGAAATTTAGTATCTATGCGGTTCATTAGTTTTACCGCACCCATTTCTGTCAGAGATATTGTATCAAAATTATCCCAAAGCCCCCATTTTTCTATATCTTCCTTTGGAATCACTTTTTTTCTGAATCGGGAGTTACAAACTTATAATCAAATTGTTTTTTTGAATATAATTTTCCGTTAGGCAGGTAATTATATTGCATTTTACGGGTTCCGTCGGGATTGTATTCATACACACGTATCCTTGAAACTTTGTTGCGGCTGTCATAAATTACCTCTTTGGTAACTTTGCCTATTTTGGGATCTTCGTAAAAGCAGACTGTGCGTTGTGCTTGACCGTATGTGGCATATTCAATTTCTTCAATTTTACGTCCTTGGTCATCGTATGTGGTAACATGGTCTAACCAGCCATTTTTACCTTTGGCGTCTTGGTTCCATTCTTTTACAACAAGATTTTTGTGACGCTCGCGCTTAGCCAGTATATCGGGAGAAACCTGTGAGAATCCGGAGATACATACCCAAAGAGACAGGGTCAGTAATGTGAATTTTTTCATTAGAATAACTTGATAATTAAAATAAGTTGCAAAGATAGTAAAAAAGGAGTTGATTAATGTATTTTTTTATAAAAATATCGTATTAAATTAAATTCATCAACTTTAGTATCTCATCACGATATTGGGCGGCCTGTAAAAATTCCATTTTTTTTGAGGCGTCAAGCATTTGCCTCTTTAATTTGTCTATGGCTTTCTGAACATCTTCCTTTGATTTGTAGTCCGAAGCGGCCTCTGCCGCCATAAATTGATAAATCGATGTGTCTTTTATTTGGTAAGATGAGTTGTTCTCCGTAGATGATGTCTTAGCGAGAGGGGAGGCTCCGTTACTTATTGCAGATGTAGGGGTTATACCATGATCCTTGTTGTATGCCTTTTGTTTGGCTCGGCGACGGTTTGTTTCATCAATAGTCATCTGCATACTGCCTGTAATGTTGTCGGCATACATAATAACCTTTCCGTTTACATTGCGTGCGGCACGCCCTGCAGTTTGTGTAAGTGAGCGGTGTGAGCGTAGGAACCCTTCTTTGTCGGCGTCTAAAATCGCCACAAGCGATACTTGCGGTAAGTCCAATCCTTCACGAAGCAGGTTAACACCCACTAACACGTCGTAGATTCCTGTACGCAAATCGTTTAATATCTGCACTCGTTCTAGAGTGTCCACATCGGAGTGTATATAAGTGCAACGCACGCCGTTTTTAAGCATGAACTCAGTAAGTTCCTCTGCCATACGTTTTGTAAGGGTGGTTATAAGCACTCGCTCATCATTTTCAGCACGTACTGCAATCTCCTCTAAAAGGTCATCTATCTGATTTTTGCTTGGCTTTACTACTATTTCCGGGTCTAACAATCCTGTAGGTCTGATAATCTGTTCTACAACTACACCCCCGCTCCTCTCCAACTCATAATCCTCAGGGGTGGCGCTTACAAATATGGTCTGATTTTTCTTGCACTCAAATTCTTCAAATTTGAGAGGCCTGTTGTCTTTAGCCGATTCCATTCTGAATCCGTACTCCACAAGTGTGTTCTTACGCCTGTGGTCACCACCGTACATCGCCTTTATTTGAGGAATGGATACATGGCTCTCATCTATAACCATAAGAAAGTCCTTTGGAAAGAAGTCCATGAGACAGAATGGCGGTGTGCCTGGCTCACGTCCGTCAAAATATCTGGAATAGTTCTCTATGCCGGCACAGTAGCCTATCTCACGCATCATTTCAAGGTCGTAGGTGGTACGTTCATACAGCCTTTTTGCCTCGTAATCCTTGCCGTATGATTTCATCAGCTCCACCTCTTTCCCAAGGTCTGACTCTATCTCTCTTATAGCCCTCTCTGTGTTCTCCTTTGTTGATGCGAATATATTTGCAGGGGCGATGCGGTAACTTTTCAGCGTCTCTATTGTGTTTAGCGTGAAGCAGTCAAGCATTTCAACGGTGTCAATCTCGTTGTCCCAAAAAACAACACGCACTATGGCGTCAGTGAAAGCAAGCCAAATGTCAAGAGTGTCGCCTTTAACGCGGAATGTTCCCCGTTGGAATTCAATATCGTTGCGTACATACATAGCCCTTACAAGACGGCGTAGAATCTCATCGCGGTTAATTTTTTGTCCGACAGTAAGCTCTATCGTATTTTGTGTAAAATCCTCTGGGTTGCCAATGCCATAAATACAACTTACAGACGATACCACTATTACATCTCGCCTGCCCGACAACAGAGCTTGTATGGCAGAGAGACGCAAACGATCAATCTCTTCATTTATGGCAAGGTCTTTCTCTATATAAGTATCGGTGGTGGGCAGATAAGCCTCCGGTTGATAATAATCATAGTAAGACACGTAGTACTCCACAGCATTGTTCGGAAAAAAAGCTTTGAACTCACTATAAAGTTGTGCCGCAAGGGTCTTATTGTGGCTGAGCACAAGAGTGGGTCGGTTTACATTGTTTATAACATTGGCAATGGTAAATGTCTTGCCTGAGCCGGTAACGCCTAACAGCGTTTGGCACTCATCGCCACGCAGTACACCGTTTGTAAGCTGTGCTATGGCATCAACTTGGTCTCCTGTGGGCTTGTACTCCGATTCCAAACAAAATTTGCGATTCATAATTGCGTGCAAATATATGATTAAATGAGTAAAAAAACAAAAAGTTTTCTCCTGAAGTCAGTTGTAGCTCGTCAAAAATAAAATGCGAAACGCTTTTTTGCTAAAAGTATATCTTTACACGTTGAAAATCAAGCTTTTTAATAAAAGAATCTGATTTTCCGGCAAAAAAATCAGAGAAATTTTTGGTTTTTTGCTCTCACTTGCGTAACTTTGCCGCTCATTTAAAAATAACAATATTATGTATTTATCAAAAGAGCAAAAAGCGGAAATCTTTGGGAAATACGGAAAGTCCAATACTGACACTGGTTCACCAGAGAGCCAGATAGCATTATTCTCTGCCCGTATAGCCCATTTGCAGGAACATGTTCAGGCAAATAAGAAAGATTATAGTACACGTCGTGCTTTAGTTATGTTGGTAGGAAAGCGTCGTCAACTCCTTAATTTCCTTAAGGAGCGTGACATTAATCGTTATCGTGCCATCATTAAAGAGTTAGGTATTCGTAAATAATTACATACCTAAAACACTAAAAATGAGGGGATACCGATGTGTCCCCTCATTTTTTTTTAATTTTTTTGTAAAAATATTTGGCGGGTTACAAAAAAAGGTGTAATTTTGCACCCGCTTTTGAGAAAAAGCAAGATCTTTGAAAGACTGGAAACAACAAACAACCAAAACAAGGAAGGAACAAGAGCATATTATGTAGAGAATACATAAGACCCCGAGCCATCAATTCAGGAAATAAAGAAAAAAATATACTTTACAATGAAGAGTTTGATCCTGGCTC
>JAZLHT010000060.1:0-13531 GCA_045616965.1 Candidatus Enterocola sp. | reverse complement strand
CTGATATTCTTGATTTTGTCACTCATACCATAATACACCACCATAGAGTAAGCCATCTTAGTGGCTCTCTCAAGGTCATTTAGGGCACCTGTGGAGACTCTTCCCAATACCACCTGCTCTGCGGCGCGTCCGCCAAGTAGGGCACACATCTCATCAAGCATCTGCTCAGTGGTTGTGAGTTGGCGTTCTTCAGGCAGATACCATGCGGCACCCAAAGCCTTACCTCGTGGCACTATAGTTACTTTTACAAGTGGATTGGCATACTCAAGTAGCCAACTTACAGAGGCGTGACCTGCCTCATGAATGGCAATGGAGCGTTTCTCCTCATCTGTTGTTATCTTGTTTTTCTTCTCCAAACCACCAATGATACGGTCAACGGCGTCAAGAAAATCCTGTCGGTCAACCGCTTTCTTGTCTCTACGTGCGGCGATAAGGGCCGCCTCATTGCAGACGTTGGCAATATCCGCACCTGAGAATCCGGGTGTCTGTTTTGCCAAAAGATCAAGGTCAAGCCCTTTGGTTAATTTGATAGGGCGTAGGTGAACCTCAAAAATCTCCTTGCGTTCATGCACATCGGGTAGATCTACACTTATCTGCCTGTCAAATCTGCCTGCTCTTAAAAGAGCCTTGTCAAGTATGTCTGCACGGTTAGTTGCGGCAAGAATAATCACACCACTATTGGAACCGAATCCGTCCATCTCAGTAAGCAACTGATTAAGAGTGTTTTCTCTTTCGTCGTTGGCATTAAATGACGGATTTTTTCCTCTTGCCCTGCCTACAGCGTCTATCTCATCTATAAAAATTATACATGGAGACTTCTCTTTTGCCTGACGGAACAGGTCTCTTACTCTGGAGGCACCCACACCTACAAACATCTCTACAAAATCTGAACCGCTCAATGAGAAGAACGGCACATTAGCCTCCCCTGCAACCGCTTTTGCAAGCAGGGTTTTACCTGTTCCCGGAGGGCCTACAAGCAATGCTCCCTTTGGAATTTTACCGCCAAGATTAGTGTATTTGTTAGGATTTTTTAAAAATTCAACTATTTCCTGGACTTCCTGTTTTGCCTCTGACAAGCCGGCTACATCCTTAAATGTAACCCTCATCTTGTTAGACCCCTTCTCTATAACCTGAGCCTTGGATTTGCCTACGGAGAATATGCCACCGCCCCCGGACATACGTCTTGATATAAGTATCCAGAACAGTATGAAAACAAGTATGGGACCAAATCCCCATAAGAATGAGCCTACATAGTCTTTACGCTCATCGTAGCTCACTTTTATCTGATGCCCGCCATTTCTGACATATTGATTTACATAATCATCTAACTTTTCAGCAGATGGAATCTGTGTGGATAATTGAGGTTTTTTTGTATATTTTTTTACACCTGCCTCACCAAGCACCATGCGTATAGTTGTAGAGTCATTTATAAGACTTACTTCCGCCTTGTTTTGGTTTGTTATTACAACTATCTCATCTACATAACCGCTGTCAATATATGTTTGAAGTTCAGAGTATGTAACATCTTTGGTAGGAGCCTCGTTGTCATAAAAGGTTATGAAAATAAGGAATCCTGCTATCAGTATGTATATCCATGTAAGACCTAATCCGGAGCCGGAAGGTTTCTGCTCAGGAGTAGGAGTGTTGTTTCTTTTCTGTTTTGCCATTGTGCTTTTAGTCTAAATCAGGTATTTCTTTAAGTTTTGCATCTGCCCACAGATGCTCCAAATCATAAAATTCACGTGCCTGACGCTGCATAATATGTACCATTATATCATTGTAGTCAGCCACTATCCATTCACAATTTTCAAAACCCTCCATTGCAAGTGGCTTAACCTTAATGTTTTCTCTTACAAAATCTTTAAGATTGGTGGCTGTTGCATTGACGTGGGTGTTTGATGTGCCTTCACATATTACCAAATAGGAACAAAGCGTATTGTCTGTCTTTTTTAAATCAGCCACAACTATACGTTTTGCCTTTTGGTCCTGTAGCCCGGCTATTATTGTGTCAAGTAATTTCTTTGTTGAGATATCTTTCATTTCTTATTTAAAATTTCTGCAAAGATACTATTTTTTGCAACATTTTCAAACGCTAAAGCGGTAATGCTTTCAGAAAGTGATACGGGAGCACCGTTGTCGCCGGCCTCACAGATGCTTTGCACCAATGGAATTTGTCCCAATAATGCTATTCCACGCTCTTTTGCAAGATTTGCGGCTCCGTCCTTACCAAAAATGTAGTATTTGTTATCAGGTAACTCTTTAGGCGTGAACCAAGCCATATTTTCAATTATGCCTAAAACAGGCACATTTATCTTATCGTTTTGGAACATATCAATGCCTCTTACGGCATCTGCCAATGCCACTTGTTGAGGTGTGCTTACCACTATTGCACCATCTAACTTAATTGTTTGCACCACAGTAAGATGTATATCACTTGTACCTGGAGGAAGGTCTAAAAGCAGAAAATCCAACTCTCCCCAATCCGCTTCTGTCAATAGTTGTTTTATAGCCCCAGATGCCATGGCTCCACGCCAAACTATTGCGTTGTTTGTATTCACAAAGAACCCGATGGATAAGATTTTCACCCCATATTTCTCAATAGGCATAATCTGTCCCTGCTCATTGGCGTAAGGGACGGCATCTTCAATACCAAACATTTTAGGTATTGACGGACCAAATATATCAGCGTCCAACAATCCCACTTTGTAGCCTTGTTTTGCAAGGGCTACGGCTAAATTAGACGTTATTGTGGATTTACCCACACCACCTTTGCCGGAAGATACGGCAATCTTGCATTTGACATTTTTCAGCGGCTCCTCTTCATTTTTCAGCGGCTCGGCAGGGTGTTTTATGTCTATGTTCCCTTTAATGTCAATACTGCTGTCAATGTATGTAAGAATTGCAGCTTCAGCCGCCTTAACAAGTGATTTTGCCAAGGGGTCATTGGGTTTTAATATCAGAGAGAAGGAGACTTTATTGCCATCTATTCTGATATTGTCCTCCACCAGTCCTGATTCCACTATGTTTTTACCGGTGGCAGGGTGGTTTACATGACTCAGTGCGTCTAATATAAGTTTTGGATATATGTTCATAGGTTTACTCATTTCATTCGTAAAAGGGACAAGGGTCAAGGGTCAGGGGTCAAGGGTCAAGTTGTTGTCTGTGTCTGTTGTAACTTCTATATGTATCCGGTTCTATTTCTTCTGTAGGCTCTGTAAAAGAGTCTCTGTGTGCCAATTCAAATTTAATGTATTTGATACTCATTCCACGCTCAATCCATTGACTCTCATAATACGTTCTGATAGATAAAATATCGTCTGCATTTCCCCCTGAATATAAATCTGCTGTGTTTACAAGCGTTTTATATCCGTTGTCTCTTAGCATAAAAGTTGTATATTTATGCAAAAACGGGCTATCTGTCTTTAGGTGGATTATTCCGCCAGGCTTCACAATGTTTTGATATAATGCCATAAATCTGGTGGATGTAAGCCTTTTGCGTGTTTTTTTCATCTGAGGGTCCGGGAATGTTATCCAAATTTCAGAAACTTCCGCCTGATTAAAGAAACACTCAATCAGTTCTATGTCGGTTCTCAGGAACGCCACGTTTTTAAGCCCTTCCTCATTACTTTGTTTTGCTCCCGTCCACATTCTCGCCCCCTTTATGTCAATGCCTATAAAGTTCTTATCGGGAAATAATTTGGCAAGCCCCACTGTGTATTCCCCTTTCCCGCAGCCCAATTCCAATACTATATCATTATTATTGCCGAAAAACTCACACCATCTGCCCTTATATGGAAATCTGCCGTCAGCCTGTAGTTTTGCAAAAGGATATTGGAACACATTTGAGTATGTCTCCATATCCGCAAATTTTTGTAGTTTGTTTTTTCCCATTAATCAGAATATTTCTCTATGCTAAGGCAGATGTTTCTAACCCCAGTAAGTATGGTGTCACGCATTCCTTGTTGAATTTCAAACTTATAAACCCCTTGTTTGGGGAATTTTATTTTACGCATATACAAAACAGGCATTTCATATATAGATATTCCGTCTCCTAAAAACTTACCACGGTTGTCTGCCAGATAACATTCCACTGTATCTTTCACATCAATTCCATCAGGTGATATGGATTCTACAAACAGCCATAGATTCTGATAAGGGTATTCTGTATCATGTCTGACGGTAATTAGCACATTATATTGTCCTATAGTATCATTTATAGCTGGACTGAATGCCTGTATAGAGTCTTTATGCCACGCATGGCTGTCTATGTCATTGCATTGGTTATAAACGCAATAATCGTTACACGAAGTAAGAATACATGCAATAAAAACCAATAGGTATAAAGTTTTATTGTTATTCATTGTTGTTTGATTGGTTATCTCTGTTTGGCTTGTTATGACGTTGTTTGTGTTTGTGCTTATTTTGTTTCTTGCTGTGATTTTTATCAAATCGTGTAAGACTGCCTTCACCCACAGCGTTTTCAAAACTTATTTCAGGCTCATTGTCATCATCAGTGGTGCGGATTTCGCTCACCTTTTTGCCGCTATTGTTGTCTTTTATTATTTTCCAAACCTCGTCAAGAGGCATTTCAATTAAGTCTTTTGGAAACGCTTTGTCGGCAGAGTAAGTCATTTTGCGGGCGAATACGTCTAACTTAAAGAAGTAGTATGGGCCTGCAACTGTGTCAAGCACTATGTTTCTTGACGGGAACTCCTTTATAGCTTCCATGTAGTTCTCTAATTCGTAATTAAGGCAGCATTTCAATTTCGCACACTGACCAGCCAATTTCTGTGGGTTCATAGATAAATCCTGAACTCTTGCAGCGTTGGTGCCTACTGATTGGAATTGTGTTACAAATGTTGAGCAACACAACTCTCTGCCACATGGTCCTGTACCGCCAATTCTTCCAGCTTCCTGTCTTGCACCAATCTGTTTCATCTCTATTCGCACATGAAAAGTATCTGCAAGTACTTTTATAAGTTCTCTGAAATCAACACGCTGGTCTGCTATATAGTAGAAAATAGCCTTGTTGCAGTCTCCTTGATACTCCACATCGCTTATTTTCATATCCAGTCCCAGATCCTTGGCTATCTGGCGTGTTTTTAGCATCGCATCGTGCTCTTTAGCTTTTGCCTCCTCCCATTTGTCAATATCAGTTTGTTTAGCCTTTCTGTAAATCCTTCTTATTTCAGTTTTTTTAGGGTCGAAACCGTTCTTTTTCATCTGTAGGGCAACCAAATAGCCTTGCAGTGTCACAGTTCCTATATCGTGTCCTGGATTTGACTCCACCGCCACTATATCTCCCTTTTCAAGTTGTAGGTCATTTGAATTTAGAAAATATCCTTTACGTGTATTTTTAAATTGAACCTCTACAAATTTGGCACTCTCTCTGTCTATTGATATGTCTGCAAGCCAATCATATACGCTAAGCATCTGCCAAGAACTTTTTCTACAGCCTTTTTCTGTCAATCTGTTGTTTCCCTTATCTAACGTGTAGTCCATAATGTTATTGTTTTTTTATTTGTGTCATCAGATTTATTCCAAGGTCAAACATAACAAGTTTTATGTTTCCGTTACGCTCTATGTCTTCGGACGCTTTTGTAAATAAATCTAATATATTCTCTATATTACTCTCGTTTATAAATTTTTTAAAGTTTTCTGTAAATTTAACCTCCGCCGCACTCCTGTAATTAAGGTTGGCGTTGCAAATATTGGCAATAAACGCTTCTCTTGTAATATGGCATGCGTAATTAAGGAACTCAATGCAATTCTCTCTGCTTGCAGAGGCGTCATCGGCAAAATCCTTAAGCTGTGCCAAATCTCTTTTAAACACATAAACCATAAGGTTGCGGTATCGGGTGATGAAATCTTCCGTAACACCCTGTGAATTCAGCAACTCTTTAGCCTTTATATAATTTCCACCCGATAGCCTTGCAATGTCCTCAGAAAACACAGATGTCAATGATTTGCGGTCTATATTCTTGATTTTTAACGCCTGAGTGCGTGATGTAATGGTGGAGAGCAAGTGTTCAGGGTGCTCACTGACCAAAAAGAAAAGCGTGTCGGCTGGCGGCTCCTCAAGAATTTTCAGCAACTTGTTTGCTGCTGTGTCCTGCATTCTTTCTGGCAGCCATATTATGGTGCTTTTGTATTTTGCACTAAAACTTTTAAGACTCAATTTTTCCGATATGGCTTCGCTCTCAGATGTGTAGATATAGCCTATTTTCCCGCTCTCATTTATTTTTTGCATCCATTGGTGCAGGTTAAAATAAGGGGTTTCTTCTATCTGTTCCCTCCATTGAGGCATAAAATCGTCGCAATAAGTACTTTTGCTGCCCTCTTTTACAATGGGGAACACAAAGTGCAAATCTGGGTGGGAGAGTTTGGATATAAGCCTGCACGACTCACACTCCCCGCAGGAGTCCGTATCGGTGGGGTGCTCACAGTTAATGTATTGCACAACGGCGATGGCAAGAGCCAGTTTACCTACGCCCTCGCCTCCCCAAAGGAGTTGAGCGTGAGGGATTCTACCCTCTCGTATATTCCTTATAAGCAGTCTCTTTACCTCCTCTTGCCCTATGACATCGCTGAATTTCAAAATAATAATTATTGTGCGGTTCTGATTTTATATTGCTCCCATTTTGAAAGCACATCGTTTACATAGTTTACAGTTTCTTCTCCTCTGCAATATCCAAAATGGCAAACTGTGTCGTTATAATACTCCGGGTCTGCTTTAAGGAGTATGTAATGCTCCACATTATCGTGCCATAAATTTGGATCTTTCCCGTATTTTACAGCCAATGCGCGTGCGTCAAAAATATGACCAGGCCCCGAATTGTAGGCGGCAAGTGTGAATTTTATTTTTTCTTGAGGATCAGATACAGATGGAAAAAGTTTCTCCAGTTTTTTTATGTATCTGGTGCCTGCTTTAATGCTGGTTTCGGGGTCAAACATATCAGATTCCTCCACTCCAAGAATTTTTGCTGTCTTTGGCATTAACTGCATAAGTCCGCAAGCTCCTGCCCATGATTCTGCGTTTGTATTGAATTTAGATTCCTTGTACGCCACAGCGGCAAGCAGTTTCCAATCCCATTCCAAAGATTTAGCGTATGTCTTAAACAGTCCGTCGTATGGGGAGATTCCTTTTTGCAAAGTGATTTGGGGCATGCCAGATGATTCAAAATACTTGCTTTTCTCAAAGTACTTGTTATATAGTTTTGCAAATTGTTTCTGATGCTTTTTGTCCGCATACCATTCGTTTGTAAATTTCAATAAATCGGGGGACCGTTTGTTTACGGCCCAAGCCGCCCTTTGAGGAAAACTGATACCCACAGAGTAGTCTATGTTTCCAAAATAGGTTTTACTTAATTTTGCAATGTCCTCTGTTGTAACGGTCATCGGGATAGAGTGAACCGCCACAAATGCAATTAAATCCTCAGACGCCATAGTATCGGGCAGATATGTTATATTTATGCCGCCGCCTACTTCATTATTCAGGTTCTGCAACCTTGTGTCATAAATTGAGCCGGCCTTTACATATACATTTTTGCCACACAAGTCAAGTACATCTTCAATCATAGAGTCACTTTTGCATTGAACTATGACCTGTTTGGTTATATACTCCTTATTTGTGTAGGCAAGATCTTCTTTGTATTCCACCGTATATGGCAGATTATAGGCAATAAGGTCTCCGTCTCCGTTTGTTATGGCATTGACTAAATCAGCCTCAGAATCAACAACCATAAGCTTAATGTTTACTCCCATATCAGAGCAAAGCAGTTTGGCCATTTCGTATTCATAACCCATTTCATTATCCTTATAGTTGAAATACGATGTAGGACCGTACATTGTAACCACACGCAGGGTATCGTTGCGAATTATATCGTTCAAATCCAAAGGAACTGACAACCGCTGCTTGTTGCATGCGTATGTAAAAAGGCATAAAACAATGGTTAAGATACCTGAAATTATGTGTTTGCGGGTTGTTAGCATTTTGTTAAAAATTTCATTTTGTAAATTTAGGCATTTTATTTTTTTTATACTACATTTGTAGGTGGAATTTTTTCAACAATTAAAAGATTAAGCATACCGTCATATTAGAGTTTTAAATTATTATTAGTATCACTTAATCTTTAAAATCAGTAATTTATGTCAGTTAACAAGGTAATTTTAGTAGGAAACGCGGGCGATGATGCAAAAGTTCGTTATTTAGAGAATAACGTGGCGGTCGCCAATTTTTCAGTAGCAACCACAGAGAGATCATATACTCTCAGTAACGGGACTCAGGTTCCGGAACGTACTGAGTGGCATAATGTTGTAGTCTGGAGAGGTCTTGCTGAGATAGCGGAAAAGTATGTCAAGAAAGGAACTCAGGTTTACATTGAAGGTAAAATCCAGTCCCGCACATGGACAGACAAAGATGGTAACAAACGTTACTCTTACGATATTCTTGCGGACAGCATGCAATTATTAGGTAGGAAATCAGACACTCAGCCGGCGGCTTCCAATGCCGATGCGGAGGAGACCCATGCTCCAAAGAAAGTGGCATCCAAGCCATCAAAGGCAGATAATGCCGCTCCATTTGGCCCAGCAGGATCAGATGATGATCTTCCTTTCTAACAAATTGTAGAAAACTTTTTTGATGACGGTATAAAGGAGCCCGCTTCTTTTTGGGAAGCGGGCTTTTGACTTGAAACGCAAGGCCATTAAATATTGTTTTTCTCTATATCCTTAAAGTATTTGTAAGTTCCTACACGGAGTTCGTCTGTAGCAGCTTCATCGCATACTATAATGCCTTTGCGGTGTGTTTGCAGAGCTGAAATAGTCCATAGATGATTTACACTGCCTTCCACTGCGGCGGCAAGTGCACGAGCCTTGCCGTGTCCGTTTACTAGAATCAGCACCTCTTTGGCATCCATTACAGTGCCTACACCTACAGTTAAAGCGGTCTTTGGAACTTTGTTAACATCGTTCTCAAAGAATCTTGAATTTGCTATTATTGTGTCTGTTGTAAGCGTCTTAACTCTTGTTCTGGAACTCAATGACGAACCTGGTTCATTAAATGCAATATGACCGTCAGGACCTATACCGCCAAGGAACAGGTCTATGCCTCCAGCTTGTGCTATTCTCTTTTCATAGCCTTCGCATTCAGCATTAAGGTCTTTTGCATTACCGTTAAGAATGTTTACATTCTCTTTCTTTATGTCTATATGACTAAAGAAATTGTTCCACATAAATGAATGATAACTTTCAGGATGGCTTTCAGGTAATCCTACATACTCATCCATATTAAAGGTTATTACATTGGCAAAAGATACCTTGCCAGCCTTATTAAGTGCAATTAACTCCTTGTACATGCCAAGCGGAGATGATCCCGTAGGCAGACCAAGTATAAACGGATTCTCCTTTGTTGGAGCGGCAGCGTTTATCTTGTCGGCAACATATTTTGCTGCCCATTTTGACATACTGTCGTAGTCTTTTTCAATAATTAATCTCATATAATATATTTTTTTCACGGCAAAGGTAATAAAAAAATGGTTCTATCATCATAATAGAACCATTTTTTTTATAATAGTTGTTGATCTTAGAATGAATCCTCGTTATCAGAGTCGTGCGTGTCTATAGAGTTCTTTTTAGCCTCCATAATCTTTTCGTACTCTTCACGGGAAGCAACAATAATCTTGTCAAACTCTGCAAGACCTGTACCGGCAGGTATCAAGTGACCGCAAATTACGTTCTCTTTCATACCTTCCAGCTTATCAACCTTACCGTTTATGGCTGCGTCATTAAGAACCTTGGTAGTCTCTTGGAATGAAGCGGCACTCATAAAGCTTGAGGTTTGAAGTGCAGCACGAGTAATACCTTGAAGTATCTGCTGTGATGTTGCAGGAACAGCGTCTCTTGTCTCTACCAAACGCAAGTCTTTACGTTTAAGAAGGCTATTCTCGTCACGCAGACGGCGTGCAGTTACAATCTGACCGTTCTTGAACAATGTGGAGTCACCTTGGTCTGTTACAACCTTCTTACCCCATATTGAGTCGTTTTCAGCCATAAATTCCTGTTTGTCAACTATTTGCTTTTCAAGGAATCGTGTATCGCCCGGATCTTCAATCTCAACTTTACGCATCATTTGACGTACAATTACCTCAAAATGCTTATCGTTGATTTTTACACCCTGCAGACGATATACATCCTGTACCTCGTTAACAATATACTCTTGAACGGCAGTAGGACCTTTTATTGCAAGAATATCAGATGGTGTGATGGCTCCGTCAGATAGTGCGCCTCCGGCACGTACAAAGTCGTTCTCCTGAACAAGAATCTGCTTTGACAGAGGAACAAGATACCTACGTTCATCCCCGCTCTTTGATGTTATTACAATCTCTCTTTGACCTCTCTTAATCTTACCGAATGAAACCTCTCCGTCAATTTCTGATACGATAGCAGGATTAGACGGGTTACGAGCCTCAAACAACTCTGTAACACGAGGAAGACCACCAGTGATATCACCAGCCTTGCTTACTGCCCTTGGTATCTTGAACAGGATTTGACCAACCTTTACCTCTGCCTTCTCATCTATGGAGATGTGAGCACCTACAGGTAATGCGTATGTGCGTGCAACATCGCCTTTGCTATTCAGAATTTGTGCGGACGGTACTTTGCTCTTATCCTTGGATTCTATGATGACTTTCTCCTTAAGACCTGTCTGCTCATCAGATTCTGTCTTATAGGTTACATTCTCAATCATACTCTCAAATGCCATTGTACCAGTACTTTCAGAGATGACTACGGCATTAAATGGGTCCCATTCGCATATTACGTCACCTTTCTTCAGAGTATCGCCACTCTTAACAAATAGTGAAGATGCGTATGGTATGTTCTGTTGTGTAAGAACTATTTTTGTAGTAGGCTCAATGATTCTTAATTCTGCAAGACGGCTTACCACGATGTTGGTTCCATCTTCAGCCTTTACAGTTCTTAACTCATCTATCTCTATAACTCCATCGTAGTGAGATACAATCTTGTTCTCTGCCGCAACGTTGGCAGCGACACCACCCACGTGGAATGTACGAAGTGTAAGCTGCGTACCGGGCTCACCGATTGATTGTGCGGCAATAACACCTACAGCCTCACCTTTCTGAACCATACGGCCTGTGGCAAGGTTACGTCCGTAACATTTTGCACAAACACCTTTCTTGGATTCGCAGGTAAGAACTGAACGGATTTCAACTCTCTCAATAGGAGAATCTTGAATTATCTTGGCAGCCTTTTCTGTTATTTCCTCACCCGATGGAACAATCACCTCACCTGTCAATGGGTGGATAATATCGTGTACGGAAACACGTCCCAAAATTCTGTCATATAGAGAGGAAATAACCTCTTCATTATTCTTAAGCTCAGTAGCTACAAGACCTCTAAGTGTACCGCAATCCTCTTCTGTTATGATTACATCGTGGCTTACATCTACAAGACGACGTGT
Source organism: Candidatus Enterocola sp. (assembly GCA_045616965.1). Lineage (GTDB taxonomy): Bacteria > Bacteroidota > Bacteroidia > Bacteroidales > Paludibacteraceae > Enterocola. The sequence goes on along the minus strand of JAZLHT010000060.1, from coordinate 2,052 downwards.
CAGATAACCTGCATCGGCAGTCTTTAGAGCGGTATCGGCAAGACCCTTACGGGCACCGTGAGTTGAAATAAAGTACTCCAATACAGACAAGCCCTCTTTAAAGTTTGCAAGAATAGGGTTCTCAATAATCTGACCACCCTCTGCACCTGCTTTCTGAGGTTTTGCCATAAGTCCACGCATACCGGACAACTGACGGATTTGCTCCTTTGAACCACGGGCACCGGAATCAAGCATCATAAATACAGAGTTGAAGCCTTGGTCATCCTCAGAGAGTTGTTTCATAAGGATATTGGACAACTTGGAGTTAACGTGTGTCCAAGTATCAATTATCTGGTTATAACGCTCATTATAAGTAATGAAGCCCATATTATAGTCATTAAGGATAGCCTCTACCTTATCATATCCTTCCTGTACAAGAGCCTCTTTCTCTTTTGGTATAATTACGTTCTCAAGGTTGAAAGACAGACAACCCTTGAATGCCATATAGTAACCCATGTTCTTAATGTCATCCAAGAAATCCGCTGTACGGGCAACTCCACAGACTGCAATAACCTTGCTGATAATGTCCCTCAATGATTTTTTAGAGAGAACCTCATTGATATAGCCCACTTCTTTAGGTACGCACTCGTTAACAATCACACGTCCTACGGTAGTGTCAATAAGTTTTGTAACTATGTTGCCGTTCTCAACATCGGTTGTCCTTACAGTGATTTTAGCATTCAATGAAACCTTACGCTCATTGTAAGCTATGATAACCTCTTTTGGAGAGTAGAATTTATAACCTTCTCCAAGTGCTCCCGGACGTGGCTTAGTCATATAGTAAAGACCAAGAACCATATCTTGAGAAGGCACTGTAATAGGAGCACCGTTGGCAGGGTTCAGAATGTTGTGAGAGGCAAGCATAAGAATCTGTGCCTCAAGAACAGCCTCATTACCAAGTGGAAGGTGTACAGCCATCTGGTCACCATCAAAGTCAGCGTTGAACGCAGTACATGCAAGTGGGTGAAGTTGAATAGCCTTACCTTCAATCATTTTAGGCTGGAATGCCTGAATACCAAGACGGTGTAGGGTAGGGGCACGGTTAAGCAGAACAGGGTGTCCCTTCATAACGTGTTCCAATATATCCCAAATTACAGGGTCTTTGCGGTCAACTATTCTTTTAGCGGACTTAACTGTCTTTACAATGCCACGCTCAATAAGTTTACGTATAACAAACGGCTTGTATAGCTCTGCAGCCATCTCCTTAGGAAGTCCGCACTCATGCATTCTAAGTTCAGGACCTACAACAATTACAGAACGTGCTGAGTAATCCACACGCTTACCAAGCAAGTTCTGGCGGAAACGTCCTTGCTTGCCTTTTAGACTGTCAGACAATGATTTAAGAGGCCTGTTGGCGTCTGCCTTAACAGCAGTTGATTTACGTGTATTGTCAAATAATGAATCCACAGCCTCCTGTAACATACGTTTCTCGTTCCTTAGGATAACCTCAGGAGCTTTGATTTCAATAAGTTTTTTAAGACGGTTGTTACGTATTATCACACGACGATACAAATCATTTAGATCTGATGTGGCAAAACGTCCGCCATCCAGAGCTATAAGAGGACGCAAATCCGGTGGAATGACGGGGATTATTTTCATAATCATCCACTCAGGTTTGTTCACATCTTTAGACGCTCTGAACGACTCTATTACTTGAAGACGTTTTAGAGCCTCTGTTTTTCTTTGTTGAGAAGAATCTTTGCTCGCCTTGTCTCTTAAATCGTAAGATAGTTTGTCCAAATCCAAACGTACAAGCAAATCATAGATGGCTTCCGCTCCCATCTTTGCTATGAATTTGTTAGGATCAGAATCTTCAAGCAGGTGATTCTCCTTAGGAAGATTGTCCATAACCTCAAGGTACTCCTCTTCAGAGAGCAAGTCACCCTGAACATAGTCTGAGATTGTGCCGCTTTGTACTACAATGTATTTTTCATAGTAAATTACAGCGTCAAGTTTCTTTGTAGGAAGCCCTAACAAGTAACCTATCTTGTTTGGAAGAGAACGGAAATACCA
>JAZLHT010000059.1:0-7435 GCA_045616965.1 Candidatus Enterocola sp. | reverse complement strand
GCCCGGAGTGACGGATATAGTGTCCGCTGTCTAAAAAATAAGTAATGGTCATTTGTGTAATACGGACGTAAAAAAAAGGAACAAGGGTCAAGTACCCTACCGTCATTTTGAGTGAAGCGTAGCGTAACGAAAAATCTCATAATCATTATGAGATCCTTCGTTTCGCTCAGGATGACGAAAAAATAAAAAACGAGATCAACTAACATATTTATTAACTTTCAACTATGAAAAAACAAATTTATTCCGCTCCTACATTGGAGCAAGTAAAAATGGAGGCAGAGATGCCCGTAATGCAGACATCAGGTACAACTGGTGATCCTAAAGTCAGTGCTCAAGCATGGAGTTACTGATAGTGTTTAATAATTAAAACTATTAAGAAAATGAAAAAGAGTACATTTATTTTAGCGGCGGCTGCAGTGTCATTTGCACTTGTGGGCTGCGAGAAGAAAGGATCTGTAGAGCAACAGGCTTCAGGAGAACTTATAGAAAAGACATTCTACGCCAATCAGGGTGGTAAGGAGAAAACTACCCTAAACCCATCAACATTGGCAACCCTGTGGACGGCAGGAGACGCCCTTAAGGTCTATCCTGAAACAGGAGGTGCAGGTAATGACTTTACTCTGGCAGGTGGTGCAGGGGAAAGCGAAGCCACATTCACAGGTCTTACAACCCTAAGTGATGTTTATGTTGCATTCTACCCTGCAGGAAACGCTAAATCAATAAGCGGTTCCAAAGTAACGTTCAGCATGCCTGCCGTACAGACTATAACAAGTGCAGGTTCATTTAACACAAACACGGTGCCGATGGTAGGTTACACCACAGACAACTCACTTGCAATGCTGAATGTAGGCTCACTGTTTGAACTTGGACTTAAAGCCAAGGAAGGCACTCCAAAGGTAGTCAAGATAGAGCTAATTGGCAATAATGGAGAGAACCTTGCAGGAGACTTTACAGTAGATGCAAGCGTAAGCGGACAGCCTACTGCTGCATATTCAGCAAACGGAGCAACCACGCTGACTATCAACTGCGGAGAGTATAGCAGTGGCAAATATCAAGGTATAGCACTTAACGCTTCAAGTTACACCTATTTCTATATCTCAATACCTGCAGGTGTATTCACAAGTGGCTTTACCGCTATCCTGACAGCTGCAGACGGAAAGACAGCAGAGGTTACTACAACTGCTGATTTGCACAAGGATGCAGCCAAAATTACAAAATTTGGGGCAGATAATATTGAGTTTAAGGAGCCTCTTCCAAAAGATGCCTGCGGAAATGTGTACAATACAGTTAAAATAGGAGAGCAGGTATGGTTAAAAGAGAATATGCGTTGCAACAAGTATGACACAAAGAGTGAGCGTGCGGGAGTTGAACTTTCTGCATATTCATCATCAATCTCTTATAATACGCTTGACCCATACTACACAGACCCTACAACAACAACCATACCTGATTATTTGAAAGATCAGTCAGACAAATTGGGTTTGCTGTACAACTGGACTGCGGCTATGGGCTATCAGAGTGAGGCAGAAGCACGGTCACAAACAGGAGCATACAGCGGAACTAGTCCGCGTCAGGGCATCTGCCCCAACGGTTTTCATATTCCGTCAAAAGCGGAGTGGGAAACTCAAATGGAAGTTTTGGGCGGTTGGTCTGTTGCAGCAAAGCATATGAAGACTTCCACAGGTTGGAGGCCGTACGGAGATGTAAAAGGTGATGGAGATGAAGGTTTTGCGGCTTTGCCTGCGGGCTACGGCCAAGGAGGTGTGTGGCTTGTTGGTGAAAACGCATACTATTGGTCTTCAGACGCTAACAGTGCTGAATATGCCTTTTATCGCAACGCCAATTACGCCAATGACGGTTTGTTTTATGGCGACTACCAGAAGTACAACTATTATAGTGTGCGTTGCATAAAGGATTAACTGAATCACATCCGTCATTTTGAGTGAAGCATAGCGTAACGAAGCATCTCACAATGAATTTGAGATCCTTCGCTAACGCTCAGGATGACGAAAAAAATTAGGATGACGAAAGGAGACGCTCAGACTGTTTACAGACCGTTAGGTAATGACGAGAAAAGTCAGATGACGTTTTAGCCGTAAAGGGTCAAGGGATATTAAAAACTCCCTTGACCCTTTTGCGTTGTTTTTATATGCTTCCCAATATAATACGCATATAAAACAAAAAAATATAGTAGAAAGTATATAATTTAAGAAAATGTTTGTATATTTGCAGTCGATATAATATAAAATTATGGTTAAAACGGTACTGACACAAACAATAAAAGGGTTGCGAAAGCAACATAATATGACACAGACGGACCTTGCCCTTAAGGCTGGTGTGGGTTTGTGCTTTATAAGGGAATTGGAGCAAGGCAAGAAAACGGTTCGTATGGATAAGGTAAACCAAGTGCTTAATTTATTTGGTTATGAACTGTCAGCCACTAAAATTAATAACAATTGAGAAAAGCCACATATGAGAAACAATTATTCTGCTCCACATTTGGAGCAAGTTAAAATAGAGGCGGAGATGCCCGTAATGGCAGTCTCTGGTGCAACAAAAACCACAGGAAACCTTGCAAGTTTCACCTGGGTTGAATAACAAGAGTGACTAACATTAAAAAGCAACGACAACAATGAAAAAGATTACATTTTTTGCAATGTTAATTGCTGTAGGGGCAATGATATTAACAGGTTGTCAGAATAAGGATACGGCAACAGAGCCAACGCAGCCGGTTAAAACAGTTCCAATGACATTCTATGCCAGCTCACAGGCAAAGGCGGAGGCAAAGTTGCGTACAGGATTAGCGTATGATGGCATTACATCTGTATGGACAGAGGGAGACCAAATAAAAATATTTACCACGGAGACCAAAACCGGCAATGTGTTTACACTTAAAAAAGGTGCGGGTACTGCTTTAGGTATATTTGAGGGTGAGAGCGTAGAGAGCACAGGCTACGCTGCGGCATATCCTGCAAGCCTTGCCAGCAGTCCTGACGGTGGCACCATAATATTTAACTTGCCAAGTTCACAGGCATACCAGCCAAGTGAATCTGACAAAGGCACATACGCACCTAACATAGTTCCTGTGGTTGCATACTCTGGTAGCAACCAACTGATGTTTGAGAATACCACAGGTATGCTGCGTGTAGGCGTACAGCTTAAGAGCGGAACATCAGCCACAGTTAAGTCAATGGTACTTACAGACAAGAATAGCAGTGCCAAATTGTGGGGTAAGTTCAAGATTACCGCCGCCACATCTCCACAAGCATTAGTTAAAGATGGTGAAGACGGAGACAACACTATGACAATCAGTTTGCCAGAAGTTGGATTTGAGTTAAGTTCAAGCAAATATACTTATTTCTACTTTTGCCTGCCTGTAGGAACACTTGCAAGCGGATTTACAATAGATATGGAGGATGCTGACGGTAAGACAGCCCAAATAGACTACACCATAGATGGTAAGAAGACAGAACTTGGCGTGGGCAAGGCATTGGAGCAGAGTGGTGTTGAGTTTAAGCTACCGCCAACTACAGGAGAGGCAGAGATAAAAGGCGGAACCAAGGTTAAGTGGGTTCAACTGTGGAAGAATGGTCCTAAGTGGGCTGAATATAATGTAGGTGCCACATCTGTAGGAGACTATGGCGGATACTACTGCTGGGGTGGCAGTTACAGGAATGGAGAGGGTGCAACTTGGGAAGAAGACTACGTCACAGGTAGTATACTTCTTTCGGGTGACACAGATACTGCCACTAAATTGTGGGGGTCTAATTGGTGTATGCCTAAAAGAATAGACTTTGAACATCTTGTTGGTTTAAGCGGTAGGACAGTCAAGACCAATTATGTTTGGAAGAATGCTGATGAAAGCGGATATGGTGTTGCAGGGCTACTCTGCACAGGCATAGAGGAAGGTTACACGGAGAACTCCGTATTTTTCCCCGCTGCAGGGTATTACGCTACTGGCGGAGCCACCCTTGTTGGCAGTAATGCAGATTATTGGTGTAATATGTATGCCATAGATAACAAAGCCTGCATCTTGCAAGCCCCCCTGCCCCATCAATATATGTGTTCTGAATTCCGCAGTCGTGCACTATCTGTTCGTGCGGTTTTAGTAGAGTAAATTTTAACCAATATGACTATTAACCAAATACAAGACCGGATAATTGAGGACTTTTCAGCGTTTGAGGAGTGGTTTGACAAGTATTCCTACCTTATAGAGTTAGGTAATGCCTTGCCTCCGTTCCCCGATGATAAGAAAACAGATGAAAACCTTATACGTGGCTGTCAGAGCCGCGTGTGGCTTAATGCAGAGAAAGCGGAGAACGGCAACATTATTTTTACAGGAGACTCCGATGCCGTAATAGTAAAGGGAATCCTGTCATTGCTGGTATCTGTTATGTCAGACCAACCAGCCAAGGATATAGCGGAGTCAGACCTATATTTTATAGAGAGGATAGGTCTTAAGGAGCATCTCTCCCCAACCCGTTCAAACGGTCTGCTTGCTATGGTAAAGCAAATGAAAATATATGGGGTAGCACTTTCCTCGTTATGAGATCCTTCGCTACGCTCAGGATGACGAAGAAACAAGGATGACGAAGAAACACCCTCCCGTCATCTCGAGCGAAGCGAGAGATCTTTACGTAATGTATGATGTATGATGTATGATGTATGATTCGATTCACCGATTCACCAAATAAAAAATAACCATTATGAAAAAAATTAAACTAAACCAAGGACCTTGGAAATTTATCAGTGCCGGAGGCAATGTAAGAGTGAACCTTACATCGGGTAAGGACATTAAGAACCTTAGCAAACTTGACCAGAAAATGTGGAGTGTGCTTTCTATGCCTACATCGGGTTTGGAATTTGACCAAAACACATTGAATTATCTTGATACAGACGGCGATGGAAAAATCCGTGTGCAAGAGGTTATAGCCGCTACAGATTGGATAACATCAGTGCTAAAAGACCCTAATTATCTACTGAAACAAGTTGATACACTGCCACTTACAGAAATCAATCAAGATAATGAGGAGGGTAATAAACTGTATCAGTCCGCCCAGCAGATTCTCAAGAATATGAAACTGGAGCAGGATAATATCTCTATAGCCCAGACCTCTGACAGCATAGCAATTTTTGCACAGACCACGTTTAACGGCGATGGAATAATTATACCGGAGTCATCAGAAAAGAAAGAGATACAGGAGATTATATCATCTGCAATAGCCACTGTGGGAGCGGTACAGGACCGTAGCGGCAAAGATGGCATTGATGCTGATAAAATAGAGGCCTTCTATGACGCTTGTGCAAAATATGACGCTTGGCAGAAGGCTGGAGAGGCTGATAAGGCTAACATATTCCCATACGGTGACAATACCGCCGCAGCCCTTGATGCTTATAACGCAATAAAGGGTAAGGTTGATGACTACTTTATGCGTTGCCGTCTTACAGCGTTTAACGCCGATGCCCAGTCTCCGCTTGATGTATCGGCAGAGCAGTTCCAAGCCATTACATCAAAGAATTTGGCAGAGTGTGGTGAGGATATTGCCGCATATCCGCTTGCAAGAATATCAGCGACTACAGAATTGCCACTTGATAACGGTTTAAACCCTGCATGGACAGCCGCAGTAGCCACATTCAAGAACCTTGTAATAGATACAGATTTTCCTAAGGCAAAAACCCTTACAATGGAGCAGTGGAATACTTTTGCCACTAAATTCGCTCCATATATTGCGTGGATAGGTGCAAAAGACGGTGCTGCGGTTGAATCTTTGGGTGCGGATGCTGTTGCTAAAATTGTTAAGGCAGACAAAAAGAGTGAACTACTTGCATTGGTGGATAAGGATAAATCATTTGAGGCACAGGCAAATGCAATAAATGATGTGGATAAGATGCTTCACTATGTAAGAGATATCTTTGCACTGCTTAAGAATTATGTAACATTCCTTGATTTCTATTCTCCTACACAGAGTGTCAAATCTGTGTTCCAAGCAGGTACCTTATATATAGACCAACGCAGTTGCAACCTTTGCTTAAGAGTTTCTGATATGGGCAAGCAGTCTGCACAGGCAGGAGCCAGCGGTATGTACCTTATATATTGTGATTGCACCTGTAAGAGCAAGCCAGGCACTATGAATATAGTTGCTGTTATGACAGACGGCGATATAGATAATCTTGCAGTAGGCAAGAACGCCATTTTCTATGACCGTGAAGGCAATGATTGGGATGCAGTGGTAACTAAGATTATAGATAACCCGATAAGTATCCGCCAGGCGTTCTGGTCACCTTACAGGAAATTCGCCAAATTCATAGAGGACCAGGCTAACAAGTTTGCCGCTGACCGTGATAGCAAGGTAACCTCCGATGCCACCTCTTCTATTGAGAAGGCAGGTACAGATATGACATCGGGTGACCCAGCCGCCAAACCAGCCGCACAACCATTTGATATTGCCAAATTCTGCGGTATCTTTGCCGCCATCGGTATGGCATTGGGCTTCATAGGTTCATTCCTTGTAGCATGCTTTGAAGGTTTCTTCAGTTTGAAACTGTGGCAGATGCCTCTTGCAATAGCAGGTATTATGCTGCTTATTTCAGGTCCTGCAATGCTAATGGCATGGCTTAAACTGCGTAAACGTAACCTTTCACCGGTGCTTAACGCCAATGGTTGGGCTATGAATACGGCTGTAATAGTGAATATCCCATTTGGAAATACACTTACACAACTTGCAAAATTCCCTGTATATGCAGGAGAGGATGCCTTTAAGCCTAAACATCATGGCAGATGGTGGAAAATAACCCTTACAGTGCTTGTAATACTTGCAATAATCATTATTATATTGTATTCTAAAGGGTTACTGCAAGCATGGGGTGTACCGTACCATTTTCTGAAGCCACTTAAATTTTGGGCTTGATTTTCCTGATTCGTCATGCTGAGCGTAGCGAAGCATCTCACATCACGTCATTTTGAGCGTAGCGAAATCCCCATCACGTCATGCTGAGCGTAGCGAAGCATCTCATAAATATGAGGAAAAATGAACTTTTTTTGGTTTCAGTGTAACCTATCTTTACTCGTCGCTATGCTCCTCGTGAAAATAGGCTGCACTGAAACCAACAACAAAAATGTAACATTTTTCTTGTATAAAAGCTTCAAAAAGTCCGCAAAAGTAAACTTTTCGGACTTTTTTCATCTTTTTTTAAAAAAAAGTTCAATTTTTTTTGTTCGTATTGAAATTTGCACTATCTTTGCAGTCCCTTTCCAAATGGAAGGGGACAGTCACCTGAAGAGGTGAGACGATCATTGAAAGACTGGAAACAACAAACAACCAAAACAAGGAAGGAACAAGAGCATATTATGTAGAGAATACATAAGACCCCGAGCCATCAATTCAGGAAATAAAGAAAAAAATATACTTTACAATGAAGAGTTTGATCCTGGCTC
>JAZLHT010000058.1:0-2218 GCA_045616965.1 Candidatus Enterocola sp. | reverse complement strand
TGTCGCTAAATCCGCTACACAAGTGTGGAAATATCCGCCACGCACTTTAAATAGCCCTAACAAAAATACCCCCTACACTTGCATATATTCCTCATAAATTAAGGTTGAATTTGAGAGTGGAAAACTTATCAAAATGAGTGCTTGCACAAAAAAAATCAAATAGAATGGACAAATATCATTAAAAATGATTAATTTTGCACCGATTATAGAATGAATAAATGTATTAATTACATGAAAACCACAGAGCAAATTGAGAAGATAAAATCTATTGTTTTATATGTACTAAAACAATTTCCTGAAGGACTTGACTATGTTAAACTGTCAAAGATTTTATATTTTGCACAGCGAGAGTATCTTGCTACTTTAGGTATGCAATTACTTCCGGAAACATTTGGTGTAAGGAAACTTGGTCCAGTGCCACTGCTGACATATAAGGTCTTGAAGAATGTAGAGAATGGAGATGTTAAAAATGGAACGGATTTGTATAGTTTTGAAAAATCAATAAAAATAGAAAATCAGACTGTGTATGCCAAATTAAGTGCAGATATGTCGTATATTTCTACAATGGAGAAAAAGTGTTTGGATAAATGGGTGGATTATTGCAGGAACAAAAATTCAATTGATTTGTCAAAAGAATCTCATGATAAAGTTTATAAAAGGATTATAAAACGTTCAGAGAATGATCCTGAATTATCTAAAATGACGTGCATTGAAATAGCTGAGTCTGGCAATGCCACAGAAAAAATAATTCAATATATCAGAGAAAAGCAACTAATCTTTAATGATTGATTGTTATGGAAGATGAGAATGGTATCCTAAAGGATATTCTTGATAAGGAAAAAAGAATCACTTAGTGACTGTACCTGATGATTTGAAAACAGGTACAGTTATTTATGTTGAGATGGATAGGAAAGATGGTCTTGTTTTGAATAAAGGGTATAATGAAAGATTAAAATACGTGGTGATAGCCGGAGCAAAGAGCAATAAAAAAGAATTCTTACTAGTGTTAATAAATTCTGAGAATGATTACTCCGATATACAAGATTGGAAAGCAAATCAATATCCACTATTATTAAGCAATTACAATGATTTTTTAGTTAACATTGAGCCACACATAAAAAAGGTATATGCCATCAACCGTTTTGTTGGCAAATAATACATCATCACCAAAACTCCGTCACGCACTTTAAATAGCCCTAACAAGACACCTACTAAAAGCCTTAAAAATTACCAGTATATTGCATCCTATGATTGCGTGATGCGATTTTAACATTTATTAACATAAAATTACACTAAATTGTAACTGTGAGTTATAAAATTGTAACTGCCAGTTGCAATTATTTTATTTGTAAATTTTAAAAAATGTTAAATCTTTAATAACCACTTGATTAAGCCGTTTATGTACTGTAACTTTGTGCCTTGTTACAAAATAGGTTGGGCTATGAAAACATATAATATAAGAGGAAAGCAAGTGGTGCTGGATAGAGAGCTGGCACAGGAGTTTGGAGTGGAGACCAGAGTGATTAATCAAAAGGTTAAAAGGAACATAAATCTTTTTAATGCTGATAGTATGTTTCAACTAACTTTTGATGAATGTGCTGAGTTAGAAATATCGGGTTCAAAATCACAAAATTCGGGGTTGTCATCACATTTTGTGATTTCAAACAACACTGGTAGAGGTGGTTCAAGATACCTACCTTTTGCTTTCACAGAGGCAGGCGTTCAGGTGCTGAAAACTCTTATGAAAAGCAGTGTGGAGATTGAGTTTGAAGAAGATATTGCTGAGGCGGAAATATTGCAAGAATCGTGGAATGAGGGTACTGTAGTGCTGTATCAGCCCAATAAAGATATAAAAATAGATGTGCGTGTGGAGAATGAAACGGTGTGGCTTACGCAAGAGCAAATGGCGATGCTTTTTGGCACAACACAGCCTAATATTGCAATGCACATACGCAATATTTTTGATGACGGAGAACTGGAAATCGGGGCAACTTATAAGGATTTCTTATATGTTCAAACAGAAGGTGGAAAGCAGAAAAACAGGTATATTAAAATCTACAATTTAGATATGATTATATCTGTGGGATACAGAGTAAACACAAGAAACGGTATCGCCTTTAGACAGTGGGCTACCAAGGTGCTAAAACAACAACTCATACACAAAGGTTCATTTGAACATAGAGTACAATTGATAGAGAATAACATAAAATCCATTGAA
>JAZLHT010000057.1:0-4790 GCA_045616965.1 Candidatus Enterocola sp. | reverse complement strand
ACATGGCTACGATCCGACTTCCTGACGACCGATTCTTGACGAGGAGATTCCGTGACCCGAAACAAAACTCTCACGTGCAATACTCTCATATCTCTCCTTATTGGGAACAAAGGTCATAATGAAGAATTTATGATTGCTCACATCTTCAATGTCTAATTTCTTCAACTTATCCTGTTCTATTTTTATCCCATCTTTCTTTATTTTTTTCTTTAATTTTCTGGGCTTTTCTTTCGGATAAAAGCCCAATGTTTTTGCTATACTTTCCTCATTACCTTTTTTATTATATTCTTCCAAATTCAACAGACTTTCATCTATGGCGGCATCAGGGTTTTCCTCACCGTTATATGCGAACTGCCCCCAGCCTCTATATAGATGTCCAAACATTTCGTCAGCATAAGTGCAGAATACAGCGGCATTCCTGCTATCATCATTTATGCTGTATGATGCTGAAATGCTGTTTTGTTCCAACTCTTTACCGCAATGGAACGAACCGTATAGTGTAGCATCCTCACTTAAACTTACTGGAATGGACATACTCTCCTTATACGGTCCGGAATAATAGACATTGCCCTTGTCGTCCTTCAGACTGAAATTGGTTTGGAATGTGCTTTTCCCATTTTCATATTTGGTTGAGGCATTGGCGGAAAACAATGGCTTGACGGTATATTCACCCTTTTTTGTCTTGTTGCCATCGGCAATCCTTATATGGTTGTTATACATTGTCAGATGTGGCGCCACGTAGATGAACGGAACCGGTTCGTCATTGCTGTAGCATGCCGGTTCCCACGTTATGTTTTCCCAATTGATCTGGCTGTTTGATTCCACTATGAACTCAAGATACGTGTTGTTTATAGTATCTTTATCTGACACTGTCAGATAGATATCCATAGGTTCATCGTTGAATACATCTTTTGCACGCAGATAGCGGCGCTCTATGTCTATGTATTCCTCACTACCATAAGGATCTTCATCCTCAAAGTCTTCTCCGTCAGGATAAATTACTTTACGCACTATAAGACAGATGTCATCAGACAACTCTTCTTTTGAGAATTTGGATTCAATGTGGATTTTACCTGCTTTTACAAGGGGCACTTGGGGTACATTGCAGAAGAGGAACTGGTCCGAAGCCCTGAAACTCTTTATTGAGCCGTTCTCATCACTGTCTATATTTTCACCATTCAAGTCAGAGGTGTATTTTATTGACGGATCCCACTGTACGGAATCGCCCACGGCGTCCATAAAAGACTGAAGCCGGAAATATATCTTGTCACCTCTCTTCACCGTTTCTGAGAGCTCAGGAGTAGTGATACTGCCCCCACTGTTTATTCTGTATTCAGAATCTGTCTTAGATTTCCACTTAACTGTTTTGCCCATCTGAATGGATGCGGTGACGCCATCGGCGCTGTTTTCGCCGACCGTTATCTTCTCCGCCCCTATTTTTATTGTTCCGTCATACGGGGCGCGCCATACTCTCACCACATCGTGACGCGGGAAACGTTTCGTCATCTCTTCCGTTTTTTTAGCCACGTCCACTTTAAAACTGTCAGGGATTTGAATTCTCAAACCGGGGATAGGGCATGGCGTCGGCTGGCTTGACTCCGTAAATACAGGATCTCCGTTTTCATCAATATGGTTGAACCAAACCACACCCTTATATCCTAGGTCAACAAGACCGTCGGCGTTGAAATCCTGCAGGTAAACAAGATTCGTGCTGTTTTGCCACGTGTGTGAGTAACTGGCGTTGCCGCTTATGAAGAAGACCTGGGCTCCTGCGTCAATAATCAGGTTATGGCACTCGCTCTCGCCTGATGAAATTTCTTTGCCTGACAATGAACTGATTTTTCTGGCAGATCCGAAATTAAACTCAGACTTTTCTTTCTCTTCCCCTTTCTCTTTTGCGCCAAGATTTGGCATATAACAAACTATACCATCTTTGTTCACAAACAGTATGTCCGGCAGTCCGTCTCCGTTTATGTCGGTAAGCGAGGTGCGTGTGTCACTGTCATTATGATTATATTGATAAGATGCTCCTCCGTAGAAATTGATGAAGTGGTTGAATCCGAATCCTACATGCACACCTCCGCCCACTGAATATCCTTTTGAGTGGGAACTTCCAAGAGCAGTCCTCTTTGGAGAATATTCACCAACATTGGAATTATATGGATCAAAGAAAATAGGCTCGGTAAAATCTGATTCATTATAATTCCATGCTTGTCCTTCTTTCTCAAACAACTCAGAATCCTCTATATCGTTATAATAACTGAAAGTATGGGTGCCTACCGTATCGCCTTTGCTGTCTGTCTCTGTAACAGCTTCAAGAAGAGGCTTTGAAAATGCACCGTTATTATCATAGGACACTTCATAATTCCTTAATTTCTCGTCATTGGATTTTACTATTATTGATCGTAGGAACCGGTTGTTCTCTTGCCTTACGCCAAGACGGTAGGATACGGAGGGATCGGGACGAGGTGTATCATAAGCAAGTTCAACTTTGTAGGCACCTGATTCTGTCTCCTCTCCGTCTTTCTCATACCCTGTGTATTCTATATTTTCAAGATATGCCGTATAGTGATCAATGGAATATGAGTATTTTATGGTGTTGCCGTGGCGGTCACACACTTTGGTCAGCAGCCATTCAATTATGTGTCCATTGTCATCTTTGTTCAGACCCTCAAATGTCTTTACCGTTCCGTTCCTGTCTGTTACTGTCCAATAATAATTGTCTGTCCCGTTACCATGGCGTACAATGTCCAGAGCCTCGGTGTCTATTCGTAGATGGAATCTTTTATTTCCGTCATTGTCGGTATTGTCGGTTCTTTTCTCTCGCTGGTAGTCAGTTGCATGACCGTCATCATCTATTGTTCTGTGGTTGTGCGCCTTTAGCGTGAACTGCTCACCGTTCAAAAGATAACTCTCGCTCTCTATCGCCTCATCAAATGTGGGGCAGCCCCAGCGTGTGTCTATCTCTATCTTCTCTATAGGCAGTGAGAATCCGTAGCCCTCTGGTCCGGAGCCGCCGTCACTGCTGTACTGCAGGGCAAGCGACGGGGTCATGCCGGCACGTCCCTGCGGCAGGTTAAACACATACGACATGTTTGCCGTACCGTTGGCGTTAGGCGTGGGAGCCTCCATCGTGTATATGCCTGCGGCTGGGTTTGCAGGCTCGTAATCTGATATGAAAGTCGGCGTGAGCGCGCCTGTCTCCGGTGACTCAGGGACTTTGAGAATGGCGTTAACCACATCTGTAAAGTGGCTTGTGGATGCGTATGCCAGGCTTTTGCCCTTGTCTATACGCTCCTTCTTAAGTTCCTGCCAACGTTTGGTCTTCTCATTGTAGAAATATGTGGCTATGTCTGATTCCCTATAGCCGTCAGGTATCTTCAACGTGTCGTATGGTATCGCCAGCGTGGCGTCGCAACCCGTGAAATGCTCTCCGTGGGGCAGAAACCTGTAGCCGGCGTATTTGCCCGTCACATTGACCATCCCCGATGGCATTTCGGGCAGCTGATTCTTGGTAAGCGGGGTGATTGACAGTTTCAAGTCTGATTTCAGACTGTTTGAACGGACATACAGCGTGGCGCCGCCTACGCTCAGCGAGTCTGTTCTTACCACCGTGAACTCCTTTTCACTGACAGACTTGTCGCCGGTATCTTCAATCATTTCAGAGACTGAATCTGTAAGGGCTGTTGAGACGGAATCCTTTATCTCCGTTATCTCTGTATCTATGTTCTTATTTCCGTCTGATGTGCAAGACGTAAGTATTACCGCCACTGCGGCTATAAGCGCTGATTTTCTCATTTCCTTATCACCTTTTCTGTTCTTGTTTCGTCTTTCAAATTAACTTTTATCATATATACGCCGGGTATGGGCAGAAACAACGTTGATTTGTAGTGTTGGTTGTCCTTTAGTTTGATGAGTCTCATTATTTGCCCCACGTAGTCATACAGGGCTATTTCAACTGGCTCCTCCTGCCATAGCCCTATCTCCACATCTACATAGCCGTCAGGTGTGGGGTTGGGGTATATGTTGATGTATTGGAATCGGGACATGTTGTCTGAATCGGACACAGGCCCTGATGATACTGACATAAATGACGTTCCATCACCAAGCCTTACGTTGCTGAACTCTACCGTGTCTTTGCCGCAGAGAACTCCGCCGTATTCGGTGATGTCGCTGTCTATGGAGTCTGATTGTGAGAGTGTTATGTAGTAGCGTTCGCCCTCTTTGATTTCAGGGAGACCGTCCTGACCGCCTATCTTGTAGCGGATGCTTAGCGGAACACCTGTCCAGTCACCGGTGGTCGTGAATTTCCATTTACGCTCCATAATGGTCCTCTTCCCGTCTTTTTGCGGCTGGGTGGCTCCTCCGTTGTCACTCCACACCAAGTACATTCCGTCTTTAAGGCTGTCTTTGGCGGATATCTTGGGCGCTAAGCCCCTGCTGATGGACTGGGATTCCTTCAGCAGCAGATTGGATTTGTCATCACGGCATATACCCGCTATTGAACGGTTGTATTTTTTGCTTTGGACAGCATTCCACACAGTGTCGCCGGTTGCGTTCAGGTAACTGTTGGGACGTTTCTGGTTCAGCGTTATTCCGTTGCGGAGCGCAAGGCAGCTCTCCACCTTGCGTTTCTCTATGGGAGTCAGTATTCTGCCGTACAGCGAATACTCTACAAATGTTGCTCTCTTCTGCCCCGAGCCTCCGTCTCCTGATCCCTTGGCAAACGGATTCTTGTATCTGCCTGTCTCCCTGTCACCTATGTGTATCCTACTGTTGAGTTGTAGAGT
>JAZLHT010000056.1:0-2595 GCA_045616965.1 Candidatus Enterocola sp. | reverse complement strand
ACGGTAACTCTCTGCTATACTGCTCTTTGGGTGTTTATCTATAATTACAGGTGAGCGGCTGCTTGTATGACGCAACACACCTATTTGCTTGCCAAAATTCTCACTAAGTTTTACAATCTCCGCTTCTGTACGTATAAATGGCACAAGGAACTCTTTAAGTATAATGATTCCAAGCGGAATAATAAATGCTAAAACAAGCATAGTGGAGTTTGTCTTACCCTTCTCTGCCCCATTGGTCAGCGATGAGAACCTGGCACGCTCCAATATAATGTTATCTGGAGAGTTTGACGCCTTCTGGATTTGGGCATCGGCACGCTTTTTTAAAAGAAATGTATAATAGTCATCATTTAGTTTGAATTTACGCTGCATATTTACAAGTTGTTGGTCTTTGTACGGCTGCTCTTTCATTTCTTGGTCAATCTCCGCCATACGCTTAGCCAAATCCTCATTTTCAATTTTCATTTGAGCCTTAATATTTTCCAACGCTCCATTTATCTGATCCTTATAGATGTCCAATTCTCTACCATATTTGGAATACAACGGATTCAACTCGCCAACTTCTTTCTGCTTTAATTGAATATCAGTATATTGCTTAATAAGGCCTGAAAGAAACTGGTCTGATATTCCCAAACTGTTTGGAGTCATAAGGGTTCCGTCTGTTACATTGTTCTTTAAATAATCAGTGACATATTTAAGATACGACTCTTTTAACTGCATCTCAGTACGTTTTGCATCAATGGCATTATACTTTGATAACAGCAACCCTCCACCTGCATTAGCAGAAACATAGTTATACGCCTTGTAACTATTAAGTTCACCCTCTGTAATCTTTATGGAATCAACCAAAGACATCAACTGCTCATCTATAAATTCTATAGTCTTGATGGCGGCATCATTCTTACGCTCAAGATTATCGTTTAGAAATTCATCACACAGTGCATTCAAAAAATCCTGATCACGTTCAGGCACATTACCTGTAACAGTACATTTTACAACAGACGCACCTTTCATAAGAAAATCAAATCTAAGACGTGATGAATAGTTCATAGCAAGTTGCTCTTTCTCAAAAAACTTAAAACACAACTTACAACCATCGTAGAACAGTGGGGTTTTATCTATTGTAAGGAAAAATAACGATGACTCCAACTGCACTCCGTAATTCCCTTTAAGTACGGTTTCCGGCGATTCTTTACCCTCAGGAACAGTTATTGTATATGATCCGTCTTTTTTATCCTCAAAAAGGAATTCCCTATTATATGATGAATTAACCACAAAATCTTTTTTTATGTCAATTGGAGAGTGCTTATAGAGATTGGTTTCTTTAAATCTGCCACGAGTATAGTAGTCTGTAGTAAGTTCAGGCATTTTATCAACCACACGTGAGATAATGTCAAAAGATCCGAATAAAATGACCTGATTGTTAACATTACGATATGCACGTTCTGCCATAAAACCCTCCATAAGTCCAGAACCTGCACTTGAAAATCCTTTACCCTCCTGTATAACAACCAACGCAGAGCTGGTATATGTTGGTTTCCACTGTTTGTTCTTAAAGAACGCAATGGACATACAGATGGCAAGAGATATTACAAACAGCCACCACCCTTTTAAAATTCGTATTCCCCATGCAAAATAATCAATATTGAAGCCACCATCTTCATTGTCATTAACATTACCACCAGCCATTGAAGGTTGTGAAGATTGGTAACTTGTGGTTGAATACGATGCACCGCTATATTTAAAATCGTCTGACATTATTTTGTATATAAACCTGTTCTTATTCCTAAATTAAACACTGTTACAAGGAAATTTATGGATGTGGTTATAAAGCCTATAGACTCAGTATAACTCTCTGTCCTAAAGAAATTTCCTTTAATTGATGATATATAAATGACATCGTTTGGCTGTATATAGTAGTACTCAGACCCTATAATGGACTTGGCACGCATATCAAACTCCATAATATGGGTTTTGCCATTAATATCGGGGCGGAGAATACGCACACGCTTACGGTCTGCATTGTTTGCTATATTACCCGATACGGCAAGTGCCTGAAATACGTTCAACTTCTCTTTATAAAAATCATACGCCCCTTTTTTCCCCTCGGCAATTACATAGAATTTATCATTAGCAAGTGCAACTTTGACCATAGCGTCAGGTACATAGTCCTTTAATCTTGACTCTATAACTTTGGCAGCCTCCCGTAAAGTAAGTCCAACCACAGGAATCCCTTTTACAAACGGCATATCTATGGTGCCGTCTTCATAGACACGATACGAGTGTTGTCGTCCGGTATTTGAATTAGATGAACCGGATTGAGAGAATATGGATGCAGACTCCTTATCAAGAGTGATAACACGCACCAATAACTGATCCCTCTTCTGAATTTTATAATATGTATATTCCGCCTGCTCATACTGAGGCATTCTCTTACCTTCTTGCAATAGCGTAAGATCCTTATTCGTAACACACGATGTACATAACAGCAAAGTTACAAGGGTTAATATGTATGATATATGTCTCATTATTTAGGAATACACATTTTTACAATCTGCCATATAAGCAGTCCAAACGATATGGTGGTGGTAGTAACCC
>JAZLHT010000055.1:0-12235 GCA_045616965.1 Candidatus Enterocola sp. | reverse complement strand
TTGCGTCCTATGGTTGATATGACAGGAAAATTCTTCCTGCTATGTGATTTGGATGCAGGTTTTGTGCAAAAAAGCATAAACACAGACCTTTACAAGCAATATGAGGGCAGATACGTAAAGAATGCCTACGATGCCAACCTTACAGATAAGGACGAGACCCTTGATATTAGTATCTGCATGATGTTAAAGGCTGAGGGCAAGGCATTTAAGATAGAGAAACACATTCACAACTACCCACACTGCTGGCGTACAGACAAGCCTGTACTATACTACCCTCTTGACAGTTGGTTTATTAAGACCACCGCTTGCAGGGATAGAATGATAGGACTTAATAAGACTATAAATTGGAAACCTGAATCCACAGGAACAGGCAGGTTTGGCAAATGGCTTGAGAACCTGCAGGATTGGAACTTATCACGTAGCCGTTATTGGGGTACTCCGCTACCTATCTGGCGTACGGAAGACGGCTCAGATGAGATATGTATAGGCTCTATGGAGGAACTGTTTGCTGAGATTGAGAAATCAGTAAAGGCAGGCATTATGAAAGAGAATCCATACAAGAACTTTAAGGTAGGTGATTTCTCTAAAGAGAACTATGCCCCTACCAATATAGACCTGCACCGCCCATACATTGATGCCATTATATTGGTGTCTAAAGACGGCAAGCCTATGAAACGAGAAACAGACCTTATAGACGTTTGGTTTGACTCAGGCTCAATGCCATACGCTCAACTGCATTATCCGTTTGAGAACAAGGAACTTGTAGATAAGCGTACATACTACCCTGCCGATTTTATAAGTGAGGGTGTAGATCAAACAAGAGGCTGGTTCTTTACTTTGCACGCTATTGCCACTATGGTGTTTGACTCCGTATCATTCAAGAATGTGATTTCAAACGGTCTTGTGCTGGATAAAAACGGAAACAAGATGTCAAAGCGTCTTGGCAATGCGGTAGATCCGTTTGGAGCCATTGAGAAATACGGTTCTGACCCCCTAAGGTGGTATATGATGACCAATTCAGCCCCTTGGGATAATCTTAAATTTGATGAAGAGGGTGTAGAGGAGATATCACGTAAGTTCTTTGGCACTCTGTACAATACATACTCATTCTTTGCATTGTATGCCAACGTTGATAACTTTACATACTCAGAAAATGATGTTCCTGTAGCGGAACGTCAGGAGATTGACCGTTGGATTCTCTCTCTGCTGAACACTCTGATAAAGGAGGTTACAGACGCTCTTAACGATTATGAGCCTACACGTGCCGGACGTGCAATACAAGATTTTGTTACAGAGAACCTTAGCAATTGGTATGTTCGTCTTAATCGTAAACGTTTCTGGGCCGGAAAGATGGATAATGACAAATTATCCGCTTACCAAACTCTATACACTTGTCTGGAGACAGTAGCCCTGCTTATGGCTCCTATCGCACCATTCTATGCAGACAGAATGTTCTCTGACCTTAATGCCGTTACATGCCGCCATAGCGTGGAGTCTGTTCACTTGGCAAAATTTCCAAAATATAATGAGAAGGTCGTGGATAAGAAACTTGAGGAGCAGATGGAACTTGCACAAAAGCTTACATCTCTGACTCTTGCTCTGCGTAAGAAGGCTGACATCAAGGTTCGCCAACCACTCAGCCACATTATGATACCTTCCACATCGGGTAATATAGAGGAGAATCTTAAAGCGGTGGAGACACTTATTAAGGCAGAGGTTAATGTTAAGGAGATTAAGATAGTTTCAAGCTCTGACGGCATTCTGGTAAAACGAATAAAACCGGATTTCAAAAAACTTGGTCCTAAATGCGGTAAGATAATGAAGAGTGTAGCCGCCACACTGCAAAATATGCCTCAAACGGAAATACGCAAGTTTGAAGATGACGGCAAATATTCATTAAACATTGACGGTCAAACTATTGAAGTGCTTACAACAGATGTTGAAATATTTTCTGAAGACATTCCCGGCTGGCTTGTGGCAAATGACGGCAATCTTACCATCGCCCTTGACATAACCGTTACAGATGAGTTAAAGCAGGAGGGGCTTGCACGTGAACTTGTAAACCGTATTCAGAATATGCGTAAAGGTAGCGGCCTCAATATCACAGACAAGATTAATGTCATTTATAAATCAGACGATGAGTATGTAAAGGCTATTGAAACTTTTGCGGATTATATTATGCAACAGGTGCTTGCCGTAAGTATTAAACCTGCGGATTGCATATCCGAATCACAGGATTTTGACATTGACGGGAAAATTATTTCAATAAAAATAGAAAAAGCATGACATTTTATGCTGCTTATATAAAAAAATTCACTATATTTGTGAAATAATAACTCAAAGAAAGGGGGTTCGCTATGGCAGAAAAAACACGATATTCAGATTCTGAATTGGAAGAATTCAGAACTATAATTAACGAAAAGTTGAAACAGGCTTATTCAGACTATGACCAACTTAAGAATGCTCTTAATAATTTAGACGGGAATGACACTTCTGACACATCTCCCACTTTCAAGGTATTGGAAGAGGGTGCCACCACTATGTCTAAAGAGGAGGCAGGCAGACTAGCACAACGTCAGATGAAATTCATTCAAAACCTACAGGCAGCCCTTGTTCGTATAGAGAACAAGACATACGGCATTTGTAGAGAGACCGGCAAACTTATACCTAAAGAGCGACTAAGAGCCGTTCCACATGCCACGCTCAGCATAGAGGCAAAAAATGAAAGGAATCGTCAATGACAGAAATTCAAAAGAATTCAGTTATTGCAGCAATCATTGCACTCATAGTTTTAGTAGCAGACCAAGCCTTAAAACTTTGGGTGCATAATTCTTTTTATTTGAACGAGGAATACGTTATTACAGATTGGTTTAGGCTACACTATATTGAAAATGACGGCATTGCTTTTGGGATAACCCTTTTTGACAAACGGATTCTTACCATTTTCAGAATTATAGCAAGCGGTCTTATAGCGTGGTACACCATATACTCCATAAGGCATAACGCCAACACTCTGTTTATTATATGTCTGTCCTTGATATTCGCCGGTGCAACTGGCAATATTATTGACTGTATTTTCTACGGCATACTATATGACTATGCACCTATGTTTTACGGCAGAGTTATTGATATGTTATATTTTCCTCTCATAGAATGGGATATGAACGGAAATCATTACATATTCTTTTCACCGATATTTAACTTAGCGGATTCAGCCATAACCATCGGGGTATTTATAATGTTGATATTCAACAAAGTAATATTCAAAGAATGAAGTGTTCCTCCAACATAAAAATTCTTATTGGGTGTTTGTTAGTTCTATCGCTTTCATCTTGCAATAATAACCGTCCGGATTACGTACCGGATAACAACGAAATGGCTTCCTTACTATACTACATACACCTTACGGAATCTCTTGCAAATACGAATCAAGTTAAAGATAAAAATCAAGCGGCTGCTCTTTACAAGAACATTATGCAAGAATACAATATGAGTAATGGCAGATTTGACAGTTGTATTACCTGGTTTAGCAACAATAAAAAAGAGTACAAAAAGGTGTATAATATTGTGAAATCACAACTAGAGTTAGAGAGGAACCATATTCTTGCAGGTGCCTACGCATCGGAGATAGCAAACAAATACAATCACCTGTTTGATTTTCGATCTCAGTTTTTTGAATCAAAAGATTCTATAATCTTTTATCTACCTGAAATTAAGCTGCCTTCTGAATTCAGCAGAGATGACTGCGGTAGCTACCCCTACATTGAGAGACTCAGCGGAGAATCTGCCCTCAATATATTTGGGAATTAACAAAGACTCATCACACATAGCCATGACTTCATGGCTTACTCCGTTACCCTCATTACCCATAATTACTACTGCATTGCCGCTTAATTTGGTATCATATATATTCTGTCCGTCAAGTGCTGTAGCATATTTGTGTACATTCTTGTTAAGATTCCTTAAAAAGTCAGGTAAATCAGTGTAAACTACATTCACGTGGGATAGAGAACCCATCGTGGCTTGCACTGTTTTTGGATTATACACATCTACAGTACCCAATGAGCATACCACATTCTCTATTCCAAACCAATCTGCAATGCGGATTATGGTACCAAGGTTTCCTGCGTCCTGCACACCATCTAACGCTATTGTGAGTTTGCCATTAAAGTCTATATCCTCAATAGCAAACTTTTTCATACAAAACACGGCAAAAACATCCTGAGGAGTCTCAAGCAAACTGATTTGCTTCAACTCTGATTCCGTAACAAATTGAACCTCTGTAGTTCCTTTTAGCTCATCGGGCTTATTCCACTTGGATGTGGCGGCTATGAACTCACACTTAAAAGACCTCAACAATTCGTTTACGGTTTTATGGCCTTCAGCTATAAAAAGAGATTGCTCATACCTGTACTTTTTTATAGAAAGCGACCTGATTAATTTTATTTTGTTCTTACTAAGCATACAAGATTTATTTTGAATTGCTAATTTAATCTTTTTTTTTGATAAAATCATTATTTTATTATATTTTTGTATCGAATTTGACTTTTGTGACATTATCATCAAGATGAGCAGGAGAATATCATCAATATTATTAATGATTTTGATTGTACTGACACTGACATCGTGTCGGATAACAAAGTATGTTCCGGACGGACAATACCTTTTGTACAAAGTAAAAATCATCCCTGATACTAAAAATGTCAAATCTTACGATATTCAGCCATATTTAAGACAACTTCCTAATCCAAAATTATTTGACGCAATACCGTTTAACCTCGGTTTATACAGTCTGTCAAGCCCGGATACAGCCCTATGGATAAATAGATTTCTGCGTAAAGTCGGTGACGCTCCTATTATATATGACTCCACTCTTACAAAATCATCTGAATTAGAGTTAAAGAGATATATGGAAAACAAGGGATACGGCAATGCAATAATTACGTCTGATGTGAAATATAAAAAGAAAAAAGCATACCTGACATTTCATATACAAGCAGGCGACCCATATAAAATTAACTATTTCAGATATGGCATTCTAGATGACTCACTAAAGCAAGTGGTACTATCTGACAGCGTGCACACACTGATAAAGCCTGGGGATAATTTTGATATAGACGTTCTTGAATCCGAGCGAACCAGAGTGACCAAACTATTAAAAAACAACGGCTATTATGAGTTTGACAAAGACTACATAGGCGTCATAGCCGACAGCACTATCGGGAACCATCAAGTGGATATTATGATGTATATTAAACCAATGAGACGTATTGTAGGTAGAGGTCAATATACAACCGAACCGCATCTAAAATATACAATCAGAGATATCCACTACATTGCATTAGAAGATTACACTCAAGCACTTGACACCGCTGTTTTACACAAACTTAAAAACAAAAGTTACAAGGATATTACCATAATGTCCAATGTTAACCTGATAAGACCATACCCATTATATAACAAGACCTTGTTAGACCCTGGTATGGTTTACAACGAGAGTCTTATGGATAAGACGTACGCAAATTTATCTTCACTACACATTTTCAAGTACCTTAACATAGCAACAGAACGTGTTGGAGACAGTATTGATCATCAACTTGACTGCTATGTGTATATGACACCTGATAAAGTGCAGTCTGTCAGTGCTCAAATAGAGGGTACTAACAATGAAGGCGATTTTGGTTTGGCAGGCAAACTTACATACACGCACGGCAATATATTCAGAGGGGGAGAAATTTTCAAATTCAGCATAAGGGGTGGCAACGAATCTATTATAGGCAAACGTTCTATTTGGGATGTAGCCACAGAAACGTCGTTCGGGCTTCCTATATTGCTATGTCCGTTCCTAAAAAGGAATTTTTTGCGTAACAATAGTACAAACACTGAGATCTACGCCAACTTCTCGTATCAGATACGTGCAGACTACTCCCGCATAATAGCCGGTATAGGTATCCGCTATAAATGGAGCAACAAAAAGAACATATCCCATCAATTTGATTTGTTTGATTTCAATTACGTGTACCTGCCATATATGAGCGACACCCTAAAAAAAACAATAAACAACTCTCTTCTTAAATACAGTTACGAAGACCACCTTATCATGCGTATTGGATATTCTATTTCCTATTCAAACCAGAAACCCAATTCTTTACAAAACAATTATTCCATAAGAGGGCCGGCAGAAACCAGCGGTAACCTGCTTTACGGAATATCTGCGGCGACTAATGCAAATAAAAACGCTAACGGCTCTTACCTTGTAGGCAGAATTCCGTTTGCCCAATATGTTAAAATGGATTTTGATTTTGCATTCAGGCATATTATAGACAGCAAGAATATGGTGGTGTACCATATAGGTATGGGTGTTGGCGTTCCATACGCAAACTCAAATATACTCCCTTTTGAAAAACGTTACTATGGTGGCGGTGCAAACAGCGTGAGAGGTTGGTCCGCCCGCAGTCTTGGTCCAGGAAACTATTCCGCCAACAGCAGTTCTATTGACTATATGAAACAAAGCGGTGATATAAATCTAAACCTTAATGTTGAGTATAGAACAAAACTTGTTTGGAAACTTGAACTAGCCGCATTTCTTGATGCCGGTAATATTTGGACTTTAAATGATGAGGGTACCGCCGAAGGACAATTCAAAATCAATCGTTTCTACAAGCAACTGGCATTTGGCTACGGAATAGGATTAAGACTGAACTTTGATTTCTTTGTAGTCAGACTTGATTGGGGTCTTAAAGCATTTGACCCTTCCAAACAAAAGGATGAGCAGTGGAGGTTTGTTTCAGGCTGGAAAATAACGAAAGATACAGCTCTACACTTTGCAGTCGGGTTCCCGTTCTAATTTATTATTCTCTGAAGACTCTACATCTCGTTAATCGTATATTTACCTCACTTCGTTCGGTGAAGATACTTACATTCTGCAATTGCAAAAACTAATGTTTTTGTAATCAGTATATTATCACAAGCTAAAACAAGTTTTCCTCTGTGATAACATACTGATTACTACAAAAAAAACTCCGTTTTTTTTGCAATTGCCCTTATTTAATCGTATCTTTGCACAAAATTTAAGTTTGGTTCCGTAGCTCAGTTGGATAGAGCAACAGCCTTCTAAGCTGTGGGTCTCGGGTTCGAATCCCGACGGGATCACAAAAACAGCCCCTTATTGTATGAAAAGGATAGTACTACTTGCAATAATTCCACTATTTGCATTTGACTGCGTCTGTTCACAAAGATTGCTAACGTTGGACGAATGCACCAAGATGGCGTTAGGAGAAGATTCCCAAATCAAAAAAGACATTGAATCTCAAGCATCCGCCGCTTATACAAGAAAAGCCTCTTTTGCTAGTTTCTTCCCAAAACTAAGTGCCAATGGCATCTACATGTGGAATGAGAAAAACGTTGTGTTACTGCCAAATTCACTACAAACATCACTAGGTACTTTTAATGCAGGGGATCAAACATTTACACCAGCAAAACCAAATCTTATAGAAAAATTATTTCCTACATTGACCAAAGATGTTGAAGATGCAATCGGTAAAGTATATAATGATTTTAGAGACAAACTCACTTTTGATGTGAACAATGTATTTGTGGGACAAATAGGAATTACACAGCCTATATACGTGGGAGGCAAATTGATTTACGCATACAAGTTGGCTCAAAATGAGGAAAAAATATCTAAAATAAAGGCTAAGGGAGATAAAGAGAGTACTGTAATCAAGGTTAACACCGCTTATTGGTTAGTGGTTTCTTTGCAAGAGAAAGTAAAACTTGCCAATCAGTATAGCGACCTTATATACAAACTACTGCAAAATGTTGAAGCGGCAGTGGAAGAGGGTATCGCCACCAAATCAGACATTCTTAAAGTTAAAGTTAAGCTTAACGAGAGTGAAATGGCTAAAAACGCCATTGAAAACAGTCTTGTTATTGCAAAAATGTCCCTTTGCCAAATATGCGGACTGCCTCTTAATACAAAAATAGCACTTGACTCCTCTGATATGGATAAATATTCCATTTCGGAAAACACATTAAGCATAGATGAGAACACTATAGCAAATCGTTCTGAGATACAAGTACTTAGTGAAACAGAAAAGATGTCTCATACTATAGCTAAATTAACAAGTGCAGGACTCAAGCCTAATATTGTGGCAGCCGCCAACTACGTAGCTTCCACCCCTAACGTATTAGACGGATTCAATGCCAACTTTATGGGCGGATTTAACGTTGGTGTAGTAGTAAACATTCCAATAGCTCACGCAGATGCAATATACAGATATAAAGCCGCAAAACATACAGCCAATTTAGCAAAATTGGAACTGGATGAGGCTAAGAAAACGTTTACGGTACAAGCCACTCAGACAGCCCAGCTTATACAAGAGGACAATCGTCGCCTGGAGCAGGCCAAGCTCAATATGGAGAACGCAGAAGAGAACCTACGTATGGCAGAAGATGCATACAAGGAGGGCATGGCAACTGTCACTGACGTAATGATAGCTCAAACAGGTTGGCAGACAGCTTATAATCAAAAAATAGACGCAGCCATTTCTCTGCGCAATAACGAAGTGTTATTGCAAAAACAATTAGGAAAGCTTACCGTTGAATAATTTTACACACTATGGAAAACAATAAATCAGAGAAAAGTATTAAAGACAAGAAAAACAGTCTTTTAGTAGGTTTAGTAGCTATAATAGAAGTTGTAATCATAGTTGCTATAATAGGTGTGTTTGTATATAAACCTGAACCTGAAATTATATCGGGTGAGGCAGAGGCTTCTGAATACAAAGTATCAGGTAAGATGCTTGGTCGTATCGAGGACTTCTTTGCAGAGGAAGGTGACTTTGTACATAAAGGCGACACACTTGCAGCAATAAGCAGCCCTGAAGCAGACGCACAACTTGCACAGGCACAAGCGGCAAAAAACGCCGCCGATGCAGCACAGCAAAAAGTTAGCAAAGGTGCACGCAGTGAGCAGATAGAGAGTGCTTACGCTATGTATCAAAGTGCCAAGACTGCACGAGAGATGGCTGAACAGACATATCAGCGTATACAACGTCTTTATGACAAAGGCGTGGTTTCACTACAAAAAAGAGACGAAGCGGAAACACTGTATAAATCTGCCCAAGAATCTGAAAAAACAGCAAGACTTCAGTACAACATGATTAGGAATGGTGCTGAAGAAGAGGGCAAGGCTGCCGCACAGGCATTGGTTGACCAAGCGGACGGAGCACTTAAAATTGTTAATGAACTTATGAGTGAAAAATATCTTATAGCACCTATTGATGGTGTCATTGAGAATATCTTTCCACATAAAGGCGAGTTAGTTGCCCCTGGTGCACCTGTAATGAGCATGATTGATGAGACAGATATGTGGTTTGTGTTCTCTGTACGTGAGAATATGCTTAAAGGATTCAATGTAGGTGCAGAATGGCTTATTAAGATTCCTGCACTTGGCAAACGCAGTTATAGAGTTAAAATCACTCACATAAAGGCAATGGCAAGTTATGCTACATGGCGTGCTACTACTGCCAGCGATAAATATGATGTGCGTACTTTTGAGGTAAAGGCACGTCCTATGGAGACAATTGAAGGCTTACAACCTGGCATGACCGCAATTATCAATCCTGAACAGCAGGATTACGATTAAGTTGAGTTTTTACAAAGACATACTGAACGTAGCAAAGCGTGAGACTGAAATAATATTTTCACGCCCGTTATACATAATTGCAACGGTTGTTGTAATGTTGCTATGTTGCTTCTTTTTTGCAACTATTATGCAGAAGGGAGTGCCTGAACGCATGCCTATTGCAGTGGTTGATTTAGATAAAACCACTACATCTCGTAATGTTATTCACCAACTTAACTCTATGCAGATGGTTCAGGTAGCCAAGATATGCAACTCCTACTCAGAGGCACGTGACATGCTGCAACGTGGCGATATTTATGGTTTTTTGCTTATCCCACGTGGTTTCTACAATAATCTTGCAGGTCTTAGAAGACCAACATTAAGCGTATATACAAATAATACCTATACAGTAGGTGCCAATATGGCTTATAAGCAACTGCTTACAATGTGTAATCTGGTGGCAGGTGCCTTGCAGTTAGAGGTGTTTACGGCAGTAGGATTTACAGAGGAGCAGTCTATGACACTTATTCAGCCTATTGTAATGGAGAATCACCAAATTGGAAACCCAAGAGCCAACTATGCCATTTATCTGGTAGGTACTATATTGCCGGGTATATTAGGTCTTATAGTACTTACAACCACCATATTCTCTATAGGCTTGGAGTTAAAGGACAAGACTTCAAGAGAATGGCTGGATGTTGCGGGAGGCTCCATGCCGGTGGCGTTGATAGGCAAGTTATTACCATACAATCTAATTTATTTGGCATTAGGGATTTGCTGTAATATGCTGTTGTTTGAGGTAATGGATTTACCTGTTGCAGGCTCGTTCCTACTAATGTGTATCGCTATGCTTGTATATGTTTGTGCTATGCAGGCTATTGCAGTCCTGTTTATAGGTCTTATTCCAACTGTACGTACAGCATTAAGTATAGGTGCGTTATACGGAATGCTTGCATTCTCAATGTCAGGATTCACTTATCCGCCTATGGCTATGCTGCCTGCTTTCAGGGCTCTTACTTGGCTGTTCCCATTAGGGCATTACTACCATGTATATGCAAATGAGGCATTGCTTAACGGACCTATAGAAAATACAATACTACCAATAATATGGATGTTGCTTGCACTGATTCCTCAGCTATTTATAGTTGAGAGACTGCGCTATGCCGCCGTAAATCTTAATTATTCTCCTAAATAATGAGCGTTTTTAAAGATATATGGAATAGTTGTAAGCAGGTAATGCTAAATATCTGGGAAGTGGCTTCATCTGTAATAGTGGAAGTTTTCCATGATCCCGGTGTTATGTCTATCTTCTTTATAGCCGGACTTGTATATCCTTTTCTTTATGAAGGGCTTTGCTGGGAGAACACACTTAAAGAGGTGCCTATCGCTGTAGTTGACCTATCGGGTAGTCAGCAGAGTAAAAGATTCTTACGCAAGGTTGATGCCTCACACGATGTTGATATAGCGTATCGCTGCACATCTATGACAGAGGCGGAGCAACTGCTACAAGACCAAAAGGTACATGGCATAATGTACTTTCCAAGAGATTACTCAGATAATTTAGAAGGGGTCAGAGGACAAGCCCACATATCTGTCTATTGCGATATGTCCACATTCCTATATATGAAGAACATCCTGTTATCGTCAAGTATGGTTATGCTTGATGAGATGCACTTAGTTCAGAGACAGCGTATGAGTGCGTTAGGTGTAGGAGATGAGATGATAAATGAATTTATACAAGGTGCCCAATATGAGGAGACCAAACTATACAACCCGATAGACGGTTATGCATCATTCCTTATTCCGCCTGTACTTGTACTTATTATTCTACAGACTCTGTTCTTGGGCTCCTGTATGCTTATAGGTACTCTACGTGAGGAGAAACGCCTTTATAAAGTTTCAGACAACAAGTGGTCTAATTCCATACAAGTGAATTTAGGCTTTACACTTGGATTCTTTATAATTTACATAGGATTGGCTTGCATAGACCTTATACTGGTTCCAAGAATATGCGGAAACCTACCTCATATAGGAGATGTAAAGAATATTATTATGTTCATAATCCCTATGCTTCTATCAACCATATTCTTCTCTCTATTTGTGGCAGGATTCCTAAAGAACAGAGAGACCGGTATGGTGGTGTTGCTTCCGTCATCTCTTATATTCCTGTTCATAGCAGGTGTATCATGGCCTCAACCTTGTATTCCAGAGGCTTGGAGATGGCTGTCATATTTCTTCCCTTCTACATGGGGCCTGCACGGATACCTTCATCTGAACTCTATGGGAGCAAGCCTGTTACAGGTTAAAAAGGAATTTGATGCATTGTGGATGCTTACGGCTTTCTACTTTGTACTGGCGGTAATACAGATGGTGATTATTTTCCGCAAAGACCCTAAGTCCTTATTATCAAATAAGTGAGGATTCCGCCTTACCTTCCCTTATTTCTGTGGATGAAATGTTGAATTGTGGTGCATCTATCAGCACCATAGATGGATACTTGGTGCGTACTAACTCTACGGCATCATATCCCGGACGTGGATAAACCATTACTCTGTGCTTATCCAATATCTCCTGATAGTTATACCACTTGTTAAAACACAATACATT
>JAZLHT010000054.1:0-1123 GCA_045616965.1 Candidatus Enterocola sp. | reverse complement strand
AAGGGACTGTTACTAGGAACGAGAGCAGAACCAAGTTTACTTGGATTATGCCGAGTGACGAAGTAACATGGTTAAGGCGAAGCCTTAACAAAAGGAACAAACCCCTGACCCCTGACCCTTGACCCTTTAACCTAAAATTTTATTTATAAAATTTATATAATTATGAAAATCAGACCACTTGCAGACAGGGTTCTTATTAAACCCGATGCAGCAGAAGAGAAATCGGCAGGAGGCATAATTCTCCCTGATTCAGCAAAAGAGAAACCTCTAAGAGGTAAAGTTATGGCTACCGGAAACGGAACCAAAGATGAAGAGATGGTAGTAAAGGCAGGAGACGCTGTACTTTACGGTAAGTATGCCGGCACAGAGATTGAGTTTGATGGTGAAAAATACCTGATAATGCGTCAAAGTGACATTTTGGCAATCATCTAAATTATTAACAATCTAAAAATTCTAAAATTATGGCTAAAGAGATTAAATTTGACATTGAGGCTCGTGACCAGTTGAAAAAAGGCGTTGACGAGCTTGCTAATGCAGTAAAAGTTACACTTGGTCCTAAAGGCAGAAACGTTATTATTGCCAAGAAATTCGGTGCACCACACATTACAAAAGACGGTGTTACGGTTGCAAAAGAGATAGAACTTGATGACGCATTCCAGAATATGGATGCCCAGATGGTAAAAGAGGTTGCATCTAAGACAGGCGACAATGCAGGTGACGGTACCACAACCGCTACAGTACTTGCACAATCCATTATATCTGTAGGTCTTAAGAACGTAGCCGCAGGTGCTAACCCTATGGACCTGAAACGCGGTATTGATAAGGCTGTGGCTAAAGTTGTAGAGTCTATCAAGGCTCAATCACAAGAGGTTGGAGACGATAACAACAAGATAGAGCAAGTTGCCACTATCTCTGCCAACAACGATAGCGAGATAGGCAAACTTATTGCCGATGCTATGGCTAAAGTAAAGAAAGAGGGCGTAATCACAGTAGAAGAGGCTAAAGGCACAGACACTACAGTAGATGTGGTGGAAGGTATGCAGTTTGACCGCGGCTATCTATCTCCATACTTTGTAACAGATACAGAGAAAATGGAGGCTGTTATGGAGAAGCCATACATTCT
>JAZLHT010000053.1:0-3459 GCA_045616965.1 Candidatus Enterocola sp. | reverse complement strand
CAAGGCAATACAATATTTGTTGATGCGGAGGAGAAGTGCAACATAGTGTTCTTCAACCTTGCGGGTCAGCAGTTGGGAGATTGTGTAAGAGCATCACATTGTGAGTGTACAATATCTCTTGCAGGAACCTATATGGTGGTTGCCGGCGGACAGCAGTTCAAAATACAAGTACAATAATTAAAAATTAACGAATATGAAAAAATTTACATTTACATTAGTTGCACTGGTTGTAACACTATGCGTTATGGCACAGACAAAGTTTTGGGTGTATAACAATGATGGCACGCAAACAGAGTTCTTGATTTCAAATGTTGATAGTATAAGTTTTACGAATCCTTTTACACCAACTCCAGCACAGGTTACTGATGCCTGTAACAACACATATCCTGTAGTAAAAATAGGTGAGCAGTATTGGATGGCAGAGAACCTAAAATGTAACAAATATGCCACGCAGTCAGAGGCATACAAAGCCTCATGGCTCAAAGACAACACTGTCCCAACATTTTCAGAAAAACAAGGCTACACCCCATACTACATCGATGTATCGGACAAGAGCAAGTGGGATAGTTATAGCAAAGAATATGGGGTAAATCTCACTAACGAACAGGTTTCAAAATTAGGCTATCTGTACAATTGGGCTGCGGCGGTAGGCATAGCAGACGGTCAGAAACAGACAACAGCATTCAGTGGCAATCGTCAGGGCATCTGTCCCAACGGATGGCATGTACCTTCAAGATCAGAGTGGCAAACGTTGTATGACCTCATATACAAAGATACGAATCTCTCATCAAACACAGTCGGCAAATATCTTAAGACTACCTCTGGTTGGTACGTCGGTGGCAACGGATTAGACAGTTACGGTTTTGCGGCTCTGCCAGCAGGTGTCGCAGGTGGAAGTGAGGAGTACAATGTTGGTGTCATTACCAGTTTCTGTACGGCTAATCCTTATGAGAGCGGTAGCCGCGCTTACGATCGCGACCTCGATTTCGCCAGTGACGGCTTGTACGACGGCCACAGCAGTAAGAGCGACGGACTATCTGTACGCTGCTTAATGGATAACGAATCCCCTACACCTACACCAACAGAAGAGAAATGCAAGGCATCAGATTACCCACAGGTAACCATAGGCATACAGGTATGGATGGCTGAGAACTATCGATGCTCAAAGTATGACACACAGTCAGAGGCATACAAAGAGGGCAGATACACTATCCCAACATCAGAAAGTTCTGTTTTCACCCCATATTACACTGATGCTTCTGACAAGAGCAAATGGTATCTTAAAGGATTCGCAAGTAATCTCAAAGAAGAGCAGGTTGCAAAGTTAGGCTATCTGTACAATTGGGCTGCGGCTGTTGGTGTTGCTGACATAGAAAAACAGACAACCGCATTCAGTGGCAATCGTCAGGGCATCTGTCCTAACGGATGGCATGTGCCGTCAAGAGAGGAGTGGCAGACACTTGTAGATTATATAGAAAAGACAGACGTCAAAGGAACAGATACAGCTGGCAAACATCTTAAGACCACCTCAGGTTGGTATAGCGGAGTTTCCGATTACAAACCAGGATTAGATACATATGGTTTTGCGGCTTTGCCTGCAAGCAACGCAAATGGGAGTATAGTGAGCGACGTTGGCGACGGTACTTATTTCTGGACGGCTACTCTGTGGGGCAGCAAAAATGCTTCCTGTCTTTACATCTTTTACAACAATGACTACTTGGGCAATGGTGGCTTCGATACGAACGGTGGGCATTCTGTGCGTTGCCTAAAAGATTAATGCGTTTGCATTAATGCAACGAAACCGTAATAAGATATTAAATCATCAAACTCTTGGTAAAAAGCATAGGTTTGATGATTTAATGTTTCTACAAACAAGGCTTGCGGAAATTTGGATTCGCTTATCCTTGGTGTACGCAATAGGAGCGTAAGTTGCCAGATAAGTGAGGGTTCTTGTTTTAGTACTTTACCTGTAAAATTTTGTGTAGATTCCAAATAAAATGCCTATGTTTACAACGTGAAATTTTTGAGAGGAAATCATGTTGACTGAAACAAACCGCATTGAGCTGAAAAGAGAGCTTACCAAAGAGCTTGATTTGGAGAAGGAGGTTGTTGCGTTCCTAAACTATAAGGAGGGCGGCATAATTTACATAGGTATTGATGATAGCGGTAAGGCTATCGGGGTTAAAGATATAGACAGCGATATGCTTAAAATTAAAGACCGCATACGCAATGGCATATCTCCATCCCCTATGGGGCTGTTTGATGTTACGTTAGAGCGAGTGGACGAGGTACCTGTAATTAAGATATTTGTGGCAAGCGGTTCAGAAAAACCTTACTACAAGACACATTACGGGCTGTCAGAAAGAGGTTGTTTCATAAGAGTTGGCACCGCATCGGAGCCAATGACTACTCAGCAGATAGAGAACCTTTATTCCTGCAGAGTCCATAATTCCTTAAAAAACATAGTTTCACCAAGACAAGACC
Source organism: Candidatus Enterocola sp. (assembly GCA_045616965.1). Taxonomy (GTDB): domain Bacteria; phylum Bacteroidota; class Bacteroidia; order Bacteroidales; family Paludibacteraceae; genus Enterocola. The sequence continues at coordinate 975 of JAZLHT010000053.1, read as the reverse complement.
TTACTTTTAGCCAATTAAAGATATATTATCAGGAGAAACATCTTCCACTAAATGATAATTTTCTACGTTCATTGGAATTATTAACAAAATCAGGCGAACTGAATTATGCCGCTTATTTGTTGGCCGATGAAAATGCCAATTCTATGAAAGTGGCAAAATATGCAGGGACAGATAGATATGAACTTATTTCCAATAACGAATATGGCTATTGCTGCTTGCTTACTACAACTCAAAAGGTTCTTGACAGACTTGATGTGGAAAACACAATCAACACTGTAATGACTTCCAAAAGGCGTATAGACACACCTTTATGGGATAAAAGAGCCATTAGAGAGGTTGTTATTAATGCCATTGTTCATAACAACTACTCTTTTGGAGCACCTTCAAAAGTTGAAATCTTTTCTGACCATCTTGAGGTAACATCTATTGGAACTATCCCTGATGGAATGACAAAGGATGATTTCTTTGCCGGCATTAGTATGCCAAGAAACCAAGAGTTGATGAGAGTATTCAGAGATGTTGAATTTGTAGAGCAACTAGGTTCCGGTATGCTTCGCATTATGGAGGTTTATAAACCTTAGAACTTTGAATTTGGTGATAATTACATAAGGTTCAAAGTACCGTTTTATAAGTATAATGACACTTTAAATGATCCGATAAATGATACTTTAAATGATACTTTAAATATAACCAACATAGCAAACCAATTAAATGTAAGTGTTGTCACTTTAAAACGTGATTTTCAGGCATTGCAAAAATCGGGTTATATTAAACGTGTTGGCAGTAAAAAAACAGGTCATTGGGAAGTAATTATCTAAAATTAGTTTATACAACTATAAACAAAGAAATAATAAAATTTTCAAAAAATTTCATTATCTTTGTAAATATAACCTAAACACATAACACTATAAAGAAGTTGTTACTATCTATCATCATGCTGAGTATTTTTGTTACAATAGACACAGAAGAAGATAT
>JAZLHT010000052.1:0-1412 GCA_045616965.1 Candidatus Enterocola sp. | reverse complement strand
CAAACCAGCCTCGGACTAATAAATAGAACCCACCTTAAATTTTATGAGTGTTTACCGCACGCACTGCCAGATGGGGTCTGGGGGTAGGGGAGCCTCTATGGTAATAGGTATCTTGCTTACGGGGTGGATAAACTCTATGCGTCTGGCATGCAGTGATATGCCTCCGTCTTTATTGGAGCGTGGGAAACCGTATTTAAGATCTCCTTTTATGGGGCACCCGATGGCGGAGAGCTGGCAGCGTATCTGGTGATGTCTGCCCGTCTGCAAGTCTATCTCAAGCATGGTGTAGTTATCTGACTGCCCTATAACCTTGTAACTTAAGATGGACTCTTTGGCACCTGCCTTAGGCGTATTGTAGGCAAAAGATTTGTTCAGTTTCTCATTGCGTACAAGATAGTGGGTTATGGTGGATTCGGGTTGTTTAGGTGGGTTCTTGACTATTGCCCAATATGTTTTCTTTAGGTTGTGGACACGTAGCATCTCATTAAAACGCTCCAATGCCTTGCTGGTTTTGGCAAAAATAACAACACCGCTAACGGGGCGGTCAAGACGATGGGTTACACCGCAAAAAACGTTGCCTGGTTTATTGTATTTCTCTTTTAGGTATTGTTTTACACTCTCTACAAGTGGGGTGTCGCCGGTCTTGTCTCCTTGCACAATCTCACCTACAGCCTTATTTACGGCAATTAGATGGTTATCTTCATATAATACGTTCATAGTTGACAGTGGACAGTTGACAGTGGACAGTGATTGCTCTTAAACCCTATTTCGCACTGCTTCGTAAATAAGGATTCCAGCCGCTACAGATACATTTAGTGATTGTATATTGCCAAGTAGTGGAATGCGTACATGCTCATCACAGAGGGCTAAAATCTCTGGCGATATGCCTTTATCCTCGGCACCCATAACTATGGCTATAGGCTCTGTGTATGATATTGCGGTATAGTCATGAACCGCTTTCTCCGATGCGGCTATAATCTTAAGCCCGGAGTCTTTCAGAAAATTCACTATGTACTCCAAATTATGCTCACGACAAACAGGTATGGAGAGTAGGGCGCCTGCTGAGGTCTTTATGGCATCGGCGTTAACGGGGGCGGTGTTAGTCTGTGATGTTACTATGGCATCAACACCCGCACACTCACATGTACGGGCTATGGCACCAAAATTCCTTACATCAGTTACACCGTCAAGTATAACTATAAACGGACTTTTTGCGTCCTCATAAAGTTTGGGGATTATTTGGGTTATACGCTGGTACTCAATGGGTGAGATAAACGCCAATACACCTTGGTGGTTCCTTTTGGTAATGCGCTCTATCTTCTCCACCGGCACGCGGAAAACAGGTATGTTACGCCCCTTTACGGCAGCATACAAATCTTTGGCAAGGTCACTTTGAGCATCTTTCTTAAGAT
>JAZLHT010000051.1:0-2462 GCA_045616965.1 Candidatus Enterocola sp. | reverse complement strand
AGCCTTACCACCATAGGTGCGTTTATGGGGCTTCTGTTTACAGAATCGGCACTGCTAAAGGATTTTGGATTGTTTGCATCGCTTGGCATGGTGGGTACAACCGTCTTTTGCCTTATATTCCTGCCTCATTTCCTTAACCCCGATAAGAACAAACGCTCAGAAAAGGCGTTCAATGTTTTGGAAAAGATAAACTCTTATCCACTGCATAAGCATACATGGTTAGTGGTTACACTGATTGTAATATCTGGTATCTGCATTTATAAATCGGGCGATGTAACCTTTGACAGCGACCTGAAGAATATAGGCTATCAAGACCCCGATGTAACCCGTTCAAGCATGATTCTGTCTGAGAAGACCGCCGGCGGTAACTTTACAGGGTATTTTGCAGTAACAAGCCATAACCTTGACAGTGCGTTGATTTATAACGAATTATTAGACAATAGGTTAGCACTACTTAAAGATTCCGGTGAGATAAAGGGTTTTGCATGTACATCGTCTCTGCTGCTTGATTCCGACACACAGCGTAGTCGCATACAGAATTGGTATGATTACTGGACAGACAGTAAAAAGAGTCAGGTAAAAGCGGATATAGTGGCATCGGGAAAGAAATACGGATTTAAAGAGGATAGCTATGAGCCGTTCTTTGCCCTGCTTGACGGAAAGTTTGAGCCATCGTCCATCTATGATGCAGACATCATACCTGATGGGCTTATGAGCAACTGGATAGAATATACAGACTCCACCTATATGGTGTTCACCCCTGTGCAGATACCACACGCAAACCGCCGCCATGCAAGTGAACTTATAGTTAAATCTCCGCATACTGTGGTTATAGACCCATTCTTCTACACAGAAGATATGGTTAATGTACTTAACGATGATTTTAACAAAGTGCTTGCCATATCATCACTGTTTGTACTTGTGGTGCTGCTATTATCGTTCCGTAACGTAGTGATTGGACTGATAGCGTTTATACCTATGGTGCTTAGCTGGTACATAGTATTGGGAATTATGGGCATATTTGGCATGCAGTTTAACCTTATAAACATAATAATATCCACCTTTATATTTGGTGTAGGTGTGGATTACAGCATATTTGTAATGGACGGTCTGCTTGCAGGTGCACGTGGTGAGAGTCAACTGCTCACTTACCATAAGACTGCCATATTCTTCTCTGCTGTGGTGCTTATTATAAGCATTGCGTCGCTTATTTTTGCGGTGCACCCTGCCATCTCATCCATCGGGTTCTCCACCCTGATAGCCATGACAGCCACACTGCTTATAACCTATACTCTGGAACCATTCTTATTTGAATGGTACAAAGAAAGAAGCGGAAAGGTATAAAAGTACTGAAGTTCATAAGTAATGTGCGAATATACACGTTTCCTAAAAAACGCAAAATAAGTTGGAAAACAAACAACAAACAGACCTAATTAATCCTTTAGGCAACGTACAGACCGCCCATAGTCCTTCTCAGAGAGGTCGCCTTCATACAAATCGTCAGTTTTGCAAAAGATGATGAAACTGTAAGCGTCACCGCTAAAGTACTCATTTAGAGTAGCCGTCCAGAAACAGGCATTTTCACCAACGTAGTACATTTCACCTTCTTCCGCATTGCCTGCCGGCAGAGCCGCAAAGCCATACTCGTCTGAACCTGAGCCTTCTTTGTTCAAATCACTGCTCCAACCAGAGGTGGTCTTCATCTTTCTACCTGCATACATCTTACCACCCAAATAATTTCGAAGAACATTCCACTCCGCCTCTGTCGGTATGTGAGATCCGTTGGGGCAGATGCCCTGCCTTTTTTTTGTGAATGCTGTTGTCTGTGCCTTACCGTCTTTAACTCCTACCGCAGCAGCCCAGTTGTATAGTATGCCCAACTTACTGAACTGATCTTCACTCATATAATCAGGTTTCTTATTCCTTGGAATGACAGTGTAGTATGGGGTATATACAGACCTTGCTGATATAGGAATTGTGTTGTAAACAAGAGTGTTGTAAGCTTCAGACTCTGTGTCATACTCTATACACTTTGTGTTTTCCTTGAGCCAGTACTGTTTACCTATCTTCACCCAGTTATAGATAGCATCCAATGCTCTCTGACAAGCAGGGCGTGATGATTGTCTCCCCCCAGGATAATCCCTTATGCAACGCACAGACTGCCCGTAGCACTTACCTTTGTGGTGGCTGTCGTGCAAGCCGTCATAATTGTAAAAGATGTTGCGACCATAAGCGTAGCCACTATCGCCCTCATCTGGAGTAGCCGTCCAAAAACCGGTACCGTCGCCAACGTTGTTTACTTCATCTCCATTTGCGTTGCCTGCTGGCAGAGCCGCAAAGCCATACTCGTCTGTACCATTGCCGTTATTTCTCCAACCATCAATCCAACCAGAGGTGGTCTTCATCTTTCTACCTGCATACATCTTACCACCCAAATAATTTCGAAGAACATTCCACTCCGC
>JAZLHT010000050.1:0-4250 GCA_045616965.1 Candidatus Enterocola sp. | reverse complement strand
ATAGCTTTATAATTTAATAGTTAATCTCATATACTATCTCCAACCTAAATAAGGATTAAGACCTGTGTTGGCACGCTCTCACCGCAAGTGTCCGCACAAGTCGGATCGTAGCCATGTCGTTCTGTGAGCCAAGGAGTTGAGGATTTAATTTGTCTTCCTAAGACCGCTTGGCCTCCGACTTATAGCTTTATAATTTAATAGTTAATCTCATATACTATCTCCAACCTAAATAAGGATTAAGACCTGTGTTGGCACGCTCTCACCGCAAGTGTCCGCACCTCTCATATACTATCTCCAACCTAAATAAAGATTAAGACTCTTCCTGCACTCCTCGTAGAACGCTTTTTTTGTTGTCTTATATACTATCTCCAACTTAAATAAGGATTAGTTGTAAAAAGTATGAATTTTGTTGTGGAATTGAATCTTTTTTGTTAACTTTGTACTTAAGTGTATGGTTCTTGTCTATAATAGTGCCAGCACTATTGTTTGTTGTTATGTGTATGCACTATAATATTAATGATTACTATATTTGCACAATAAACAAAATCAAAAAAAGTAGAATTAATCTCATGCTATGAAATATATTAAAGTACTTACCATAAAATTTACATGCCCAATATCTCAATATGAGGTGCCATTGTTTCGTGGCGCAATTTTAGATTTAATTAAGGACAGGGAAGATATTGTGCTTTTTCACAATCATACAGAGACAGGTTTGAGATACGCCTATCCGCTAATACAATATAAACGTATAAATGGGAAGGCGGCTATTGTTTGTATAGGAGAAGGAACAGAGGTTATAGGAGAGTTCTTTGCTACAATGCAGCCCACCATTATGCTTGGTAACAGGGAAGTGTCTCTTACAATAGAGTCTTTTATACCAACGCAGATGGATATTCAGATATGGACAGATGAGTTTAATTATTATATATACAAATGGTTGCCATTAAATCAAGATAATTTTCAGAAATATAGAGATACAGAGAGTGTAGTGGATAAATGCCGTATGATAGAGGAAATTCTTACAGCAAACATCCTTTCTATGGCAAAGGGGCTTGATGTTTATTTAGACAAACAAGTGGAAGTAAAAATTACAAAAATTGTCAGTATATTTCCACTAACATATAAAGGAATCAGAATGCTCTCTTTTGATGTTGAATTTAAGACCAATGTATCTATTCCTAATAACATAGGATTAGGTAAAGGTGTAAGTCTAGGATTTGGAACAATACATAAAAAACAGATAGAAAAAAATTAATATGGATAACACAAGAAAAAGAGTTTTTTTAGCGGCACTCTTGCATGATATTGGTAAGTTTTACCAGCGAGCAGATAAATCTTTGAGTGATAAAGCGAATGAATTGGCTGAGACTTCAAAGAAAATGATTGATTTGCTATGTCCTCTTGATAATAATGGAAATTTTGGCTATCAGCATACTTTATGGACATTTCAGTTTCTCAATGAGTTTGAAAATATTTTGAAAGCAATACCTAATGTTGTTGATAATATATATGATTCAGAAAATAGGGATTCAATTTACCAGTTGGCTGCTTTCCATCATAAACCATCATCGCGGCTACAATCCATAATATCGTTGGCTGATTGTTGGAGTGCTGGAATAGACAGAAAAAATCAAATGGAAGTTGAAGATGGTGTTTCCTATGGCATTGATTGGGGTAAAAAACGCTATAAGAAAATACCTCTTTATTCAGTTTTTAATAAAATCAACAATGGAAATTTCTCGTCTGCATTTAAATTAAGCTCATTATCGTTGTCAATTGATGGTTGTTTCCCTAAAGATGTTAAATCTGCATCAGATGGTTTGTCTGAAAGTCAGTATTCGCTATTGTGGAGCCAATTTACTAAAGAGTTTAAAGATTTGCCTACTGATTCATATATAGGTTTTGCAGAGAGTTTGTTATTCTTGTTAAAAAAATATACATGGTGCATTCCGTCCAATACAACAGATATGTCAAACGTTAGTTTGTATGACCATCTGAAAACGACAGCGGCTTTTGCTGATTGCTTGTATGTTTATAGTCAGCAACATCCTGATGATTTGGTGGCATACGATAATAACAGATTGACAGTAAAGGATGGTGTATATCCAGTTGTTTTGCTTGGTGGTGATATTTCCGGAATTCAGAAATTCATTTACAATATTGCTTCCAGAAAGGCGGCTGTAAGTCTAAAAGGCAGGTCTTTCTATTTACAGTTATTAATAGACTCAATAATTAATAGAATATTGCAACATCCTGATATTGATGCCACTATGGCAAATGTTGTTTATTCGTCAGGAGGCAAATTCTATATGGTGCTTCCTAATACAGACCAAGTAATAAAAACAATTAAAGAGTTAAGAATTGAATTGGAAAATGATATATGGAACGAACATAATGGTCAACTTGTTGTAAATATTGACTATCTTCCGTTTTCCTTTAACTTGTATAGAAAGGGATTTGATTTTGAAGGGTATGAAGCGAAACCGATAGGGGATTTGTGGCGTACAATGTCAGAAAAGTTGACTGATTTAAAAAATCAGAAATTCAAGAATGTATTGCTTGATGATTATGAAAGATTTTTTACACCGCAAAATGTAGATAAGGATGCAAAAGTTTGTGCTGTTACTGGCATAGAGAGTGAAAAATGTAAACCTATTGATTCTTCTTCTGATAAGACATTTGTATTGCCTATTGTTAAAGAACAGATTATGCTGGGGCAAACACTTAAAAATGTTGATTATATTCTTACATATAGGTTGAATGAAGATTGCTCATATTTATCAAATAGGAGTAAATACCATTGTAATATAGTTGGTGTTAATACATACTTGTTTAACAAAGAAGAGCTTACAATAGATAATGCGGATTTTAGAAAAATAACATCTTCTGATACAACACGTGTTAAATGGATTAATAACCCAAATCAATTTCTTGATGCCAAAATTAAAGGAAATAGTGTAAGTTATGAATTCCAATTTTACGGTGGTAACAGACAAGCACAAAATAAAGATAATGATAAAACTTTTGAAGAATTGGCAGATGAACAATATTTGGGTATCTTGAGAATGGATGTTGACAACCTTGGGTCAATTTTTATTAAAGGTTTGCCTGATGAGGACAAAAGTTTTGCCGCTTATTCTACATTGTCTTTTATGCTTGACTATTTCTTTAGTGGCTATATAAATACAATTAGGAACAAGGATGATTTTAAGGATTATGTGAATGTTTTATATTCTGGTGGAGATGATGTGTTTGCAGTTGGCAGATGGGATAAACTGATAGAATTTGCAGAAGAAATACGCAAAGAATTTGGAATGTTTGTAGGTAGAGATGATATTTCAATTTCTGGGGGAATAGCAATAGTTGATGATAAGTTCCCTATTGCAAAAGCGGCTGAACTGGCTGGAGAAGCAGAAGATTCTGCTAAGAAGTACCAGAATTCACACAAAGACGCATTCTGTATGTTTGGTGAGTGTGTATTATGGAATAAAGAAGAATATGACTATGTTAAAAGTTATAAAAATAGTATGCTTGACCTTATGAGTAAAGGTCTTACTTCTGGTTTTTTACAGAAAATTATGTCATACTACAATATAATAAAGAGGAATGAGATTATTGAAGCAGAACACAAACAAGGTTTTAATAAGAGGAAACAAAATTTGAGTTATATATGGCACACTGCATATTTTATTACAAGGTATATCTCACGTGTAAAGAATGATGATGTGATAATTTTTTGTAAAAAGTTGCGTGATAAGGAATTGATAAACAAAGAAAAATATAGGTTGGTGGCTATTGCGGCAAGATGGGCGGAACTTGAATTGAGATTTAATAAAACAAATACTAACAATTAAAATTTATAATTATGGCATGGACAGGAGGATTTATTCCTAAAACGGAAATTACAGAGAATGTTACTGAAGCTTCTGTGGCTTTTGCTCAAAAATTTGGAGAATATTTAGGTTCTAATGATGTTATTACGGACAATAGGACTGGAAAAGCAAGAAATCTCAATAACAAACTTACAACAAATCAATTGAGAAAGTTCTTTGGTGAAGTTAAGCGTCAGCAGATGATTGGTTATAAGTCAACAGATTTTATATTGTTGAAACCCAAATTGGCTTATGCTGTTGGAAGGTCAAAAACTAAGGATTCCAAAATTAGTGATTTTTATAAAGTCATTTCAAATGCTATTGATAATGTTAAAACAGAGCAGCAATTTAAGAATTTTATAAAAATATTTGAAG
>JAZLHT010000049.1:0-14653 GCA_045616965.1 Candidatus Enterocola sp. | reverse complement strand
AGGAGTGTGCATACAACTGTCAATGGTTTGGGAGAGCGTGCCGGAAACGCACCTTTGTCAAGCGTTCTGCCTGTAATTCATGACCAACTTAAACTAAAGACATCTGTAAATGAGAATCAGATAAATCGTGTAAGTAAGTTGGTTGAGACCTACTCAGGCATACATATTCCTAAAAATGAGCCCGTGGTGGGTGAGAATGTTTTTACGCAGGTGAGTGGTGTTCATGCAGACGGCGATGAAAAGGATAATCTTTACTGTAACGGATTAAAACCGGAGCGTTTTGGTAGGGAGCGTGAATATGCTCTTGGCAAGATGTCTGGTAAGGCAAGTATAAAAAAGAACTTGGAGGCATTGGGTATTGACCTTGATGAAGCCCAAATGAAACTTGTTACAGACCGTATAATAGAGTTGGGGGATAAGAAACAGATAGTTTCACAAGATGATTTGCCGTATATAGTTTCTGACGTTCTTAAAAGTGCGAATACAGAGCAAAAGGTTATTATTGCTAACTATTCGCTATCATTGGCGCAAGGATTGAAACCTGTAGCCAATGTGGCTATTGAAATTGACGGACAAGCCTATCAGCAGTCTGCATCGGGTGACGGACAGTACGATGCCTTTATGAAAGCGTTATGGAAAATCTATGAAGGACTTGGCAAGCGACACCCGATTCTTACAGACTATAGCGTAACAATTCCACCGGGTGGCAGGACAGACTCTTTTGTGCAGACCATAATAACATGGAATATGAACGGCAATGTTTTCAAGACCCATGGTTTTGATGCTGACCAGACTGAGGCAGCCATTACCGCCACTAAAAAAATGTTGAACATAATAGAAACTATACAATAATGATTTACGGAGATTCTGAACTTATTATTAACCCCGATGGAACAGTTTTCCACCTGCATCTTAAACCTGAGCAGATTGCAGACAAGATAATTCTTGTAGGTGACCGCAGCCGTACTGATATGGTTGCATCTTATTTTGACAGTGTTGAATCTACTGTGGAGAATCGTGAGTTCAGAACCATTACAGGCACTTATAAAGGTAAGAGAGTAAGTGTGTTATCTACAGGCATAGGCACAGGTAATATAGATATTGTAGTTAATGAACTTGACGCTCTTGCCAATATAGATTTAAGTAATCGCATTAATAAACCGGAGCATAAATCGCTTACACTTGTAAGGGTTGGTACATCGGGTGGCTTGCAGACTGTTTGCCCGGAGGGTGCATACGTGGCTTCAAAACGTTCTGTAGGTTTTGACGGAGTTCTTAATTTCTACGCCGATACAGAGTGTGTAAGGGATTTGGATTTTGAGGCTGCATTTGTAAGACATACCGGTTTTGACACTTCTCATGGCACTCCGTATTGTGCCGTAAATGATTCAGAACTGCTAAAACGCATAGCAGGTGATGATATGGTGATAGGTAACACAATAGCTTCAAGCGGTTTTTATGGTCCTCAAGGCAGGCGGCTTAGATTGCCTCTGCAAGATGAGCGGCTAAATTCAAAAATAGAGAGTTTTTCTTATAACGGAGACCGTATCACCAATTTTGAAATGGAATCATCAGCATTGGCAGGGCTTGCCGGAATGCTTGGACACAAGGCACTTACAGTATGTCTTATTATAGCCAACAGGGTAGGTAAACGCTTTATAGGTGACTATAAGCCTAAGATGCGTGAGTTGGTGGCAATAGTTTTGGATAGAATATGATAATTATGTATGATGTATGATGTATGATGTATGATGTATGATGTATGAGGAGCCATATTAATTTAGTCTCAAGTAATCAACAATGAAGTTTATCTCCTCACTGGTGAATGGATAGGAGGATTCTCTGAGGGATTTTTCAAGTTCATGCAAGGGGGTGTAGTTACGCAGAGTATCTACAGCCTCTTTCTTTTTGCCCTCACTCCAGAGGCAGATACCAAGGTAGAGGTTGTATTCAGGTGAAAGTTTTACGTCATCATCCATAAAACGCAACTTATACAGGTTGTTAAGGGCTTGTTTGTAGTCCTTTTTCTCCACTTGGCAGATTGCAAGATTGTAGAGATAGCTCAGGTTCTTCTCATCGGTGGCTGACAGTGATGTGTAAAGTCTCTCAGCCTCTTTAAAATTGCCTGTCTTTCTATAGCAAAGTGCCAGCTTTTTTATAACAGACTCTTCATCGGAGTTAATTATATCTGCCTTTTTATAGTAAACACAAGCATTGGAATAGTCTTTAAGTTTTATATAGCAGTTGCCTATTGCTTTGTAATACTGTATGTTAGATGAGTCTGTGGTAAGCAGTTTAAGATATGCGTCAAGTGACTCTTCGTAGAGTTGTTTGCCCAGATAAAACGCTGCAAGTTCAGGCAAAAACTCATTATTAGGGTTTATAAAGCGGAAGAACGCCATATTATGGATATCAAGTTTTACGGCAAAAATATCCTTAAAGTATCTATGGTCTTTATGTAACTTAATGAAACGGTAAAAATCGTGCAGATAGTGGTTTACATATTTATCTTTAGAGAACGCAGTGATTTCTGACAGGTGCTCCTCCAAATCCTCGCTCTCCTCTTTAAAGCCGTCAAAAATGGTGGCGCGGATTCCGCTTGATACAGATTTCATATTCATACAGAGAGAGTATTTATCGCTGTCGCACAGAGTGTTACTCTTTAGCAGCAGGTCAAACATATTCTTTTTGCCGTCTATATTTTCAAATATATCCGCTATGTTGGTGTTCTCTTTGTAGAACGGCATAAACCAATTCTCTGTATTGCTGAAGAATGGGAAGTTTTTAAGCTGACGGAATGTGGATATGTTTATATCGGCTCCCTCTGCCTGTAGTTGGGCGTATGTACGCATTTTGTCTGCAATGCCCATATCCTCCAACTTATCATTTATCTCATAGATACGGCTCTCAATGTCTTTCTTATCGCCGTCAGGGTCTTTATCCTTGTCAAGTTCAGGTGCTATTTTAGATATAGACGGCAGGATTTTATTGTTTATATCATCTGAGATACGCTCCGTTTCAGTACACCTGATAATGTCTTTTATTATGGTTTGAGACAGTGATACGTTATCATCGTTGTCAAACAATATATTAAGTCTGTTGTTTATTTTAGGGTAGTGGATAAGGCGTTCATTGTGGTATATCAGGCATATTATGACACCTGTCAATGCCCTTAACATTACATTGCTTACCTCACTGCCGCAATAATCTATAAGCAGAAGCAGTTTCTCCTCTTGGAACACATTCAAGCAACTAAGAAGTATGGCACTTGCAGCCAGACACCCTTTAAGTTCATCTTTTTCATCTAAAATGCCGTGGGCGTAAGCCAATGTGCTGTCACTATATAATACGCTGATTGCTAATTGCTTAAAAACCTCATCCTCACAATATAATGACGGTATGTAGCCTGTGCATATTATATCTGCCAGCTCGTATGTCTCACGAATAAGATAATCCACAATTTCTGACCTGTCGGGGTCATCTGTGCCGTCTATGTAGTAGGTGAGTAGGGTACGGTATGTGTCTTGCAGATTTTGGATTTTCTCTGTATGGGCATTACCAATAACCATAAGCTGTGCAAGAGCCCGCCCTAAATTCTTGTTTTGGAGCGAGCGATACACCAATGCTCTGATATCTATTATATTGCGTGTCACCCGATACTATTATAGAAATGCCTTTAAGTTATTCTCTATTCTGCTTATCAGATTATCTGTATTTGTTTTTTCAAACTTGGAGCCTGTAATGTTCTCATATAACTCAATGTAGCGGTTGCTGATACCTTCTACAATGGCAGGAGTCATTTCTGGAACTTTCTGCCCTTCTTTGCCTTGGAAACCGTTATCCATAAGCCACTCACGTACAAATTCTTTAGACAGTTGTTTCTGTGGCTCGCCATTACGGAATCTCTCCTCATAACCATCGCTGTAGAAATAGCGGCTTGAGTCAGGTGTATGAATCTCATCCATAAGGGTTATCTCACCTCCGCATTTACCAAACTCATATTTGGTATCTACAAGAATAAGTCCTCTTTTTGCTGCAATTTCCGTGCCACGCTTGAATAAGGCAAGTGTATATTTCTCAAGTTTTTCATATTCATCGGCAGAAATCAGTCCTTTTGCAATTATATCCTCTTTAGATATATCCTCATCGTGTTCTCCTATTTCTGCCTTGGTGGTAGGGGTTATAATTGGGGTAGGGAACTTTTGGTTCTCTTTCATACCTTCAGGTATTTTAACTCCGCAAATCTCTCTTACTCCGCTTTTGTATGCACGCCATGCACTGCCACACAGGTAGCCTCTTACTATCATCTCTACAGGATAGCCTACGCATTTTTTACCTACTGTTACCATTGGGTCAGGTGTGGATATTTTCCAGTTAGGAACTATGTCTGCTGTATCGTCCAGGAACTTGGCGGCTATCTGGTTAAGAATCTGACCTTTGTATGGGATTCCCTCAGGCAGGATTACATCAAATGCGGAGATGCGGTCTGTGGCAACCATAATAAGTGTGTCGTCACCAATAGAATAGACATCACGAACCTTGCCGTTATAAATGGCGGTCTGGTTCTTAAACTTGAAATTTGTTGCTGTTAATGCGTTCATGATATAAGTTTGTTTATGTTAGTTTTATATTTACATAGTTTGTATATACCATTTCCAGAGACTCTCACCTTCTGTGAAGGTGTTCGGCCCTCCCATACGGCTCTGTGAGCCTATGGGTCCCTCCCACTATACGTCCGCGTGGGTGCGGACGCTCTGTCAAAGGTATATACAAACTTTCAATTTTGTTAAAACTTCGTTTTAACCATGTTCGTCGTGACTCGGCATAATCCAAACAAGTTTGGCTTCTGCCCTCGCTACTCCTCACAGTCAACTCCTCTCGTACGCTTCAACTATGCGTGAAACAAGTTTGTGGCGTATTATATCCTGCTTGTCAAACTCAATGTGTGCAATGCCTTTCACATTTTTAAGTATGTGCATGGCGTTTACAAGTCCGCTCTGTCCGTTTGGTAAGTCTATTTGGGTTATATCGCCGGTGATAATCATCTTGGAATTGAATCCCAAACGGGTTATAAACATTTTAATCTGCTGATTTGTGGCATTTTGCGCCTCGTCAAGTATAATTACTGCATCGCTTAGCGTTCTGCCTCTCATAAATGCAAGCGGTGCTATCTGTATTACATGCTCCTCTATATATTCACGCAACTTGAAAGGCGGAATCATATCTTCAAGTGCATCATAGAGTGGCTGAAGATATGGGTCTATCTTGTCTTTCATATCGCCTGGCAGGAATCCAAGTTTCTCGCCAGCCTCCACAGCAGGGCGTGAGAGTATTATTTTTCTAACCTGTTTGTTTTTTAATGCACTGACCGCCAATGCAATGGCAGTGTATGTTTTACCGCTGCCAGCAGGACCTATGGCAAACATCATATCGTTTAAACCAAATGCCTTTACAAGTTCCTGTTGGTTTTTAGTCCTTGCTGTAATGGGTTTTCCGTTAAGTCCATGCAGTATAAGATTATCTTCTGTAACTATGTTTGGCTTCTTCCCCTTAACTATGTCAATTATTATAGCCTCTGTTATGGTGTTGTATTCTGTTATATGTTTCTCAATGGCACCTATATTCTCAATGAATGTAGCCACATCAGCCTCATCGCCGCTTGCCTTTATGGCAGTACCGCGTGCGGTAATCTTTATTTTAGGAAACAATGTCCTTAATAGATGTATATTAGCGTTATTAACCCCATAGAATACTACAGGGTCAGCGTTACTCAATATGTAATTTTCTTCAATCATAAAATTCAGTTAAGAGTTAAGGAGTGTAGGAGTTGGGTCGTCCCTACGGGACTAAGTTTAAAGGCTAAGGAGTTAAAAGACTCCTTCACTCCCAAACTCCTTCACTCCTAAACTTTTAAATTTTTTATGCATCGTTTCAGACTTTCCTCCCAATGTGGAATTGTGATGCCAAAGGTGTTCTTGATTTTTGCCTTGTTAAGTACGCTGTAACTTGGGCGAGGCGCTTTGGCAGGGTAGTCTTTGCTCTCAATAGGGCTGACTTTGCAGTTCTTTATGCCTGCAATCTCATGTATCTTTACTGTAAAGTCATACCAAGAGCAAACGCCCTCATTTGTAAAGTGATATATTCCTCCATACACATTACCGTTTTCAAAAATCTTCTCCATAACGGTAATCATCGCACCAGCAAGGTCAAGTGCGTATGTAGGGGTTCCTATCTGGTCAAAAACAACTCCAAGCGTGTCACGCTCATTACCAAGTCTAATCATAGTCTTTACAAAGTTGTTCCCAAACTCTGAATAAAGCCATGCGGTGCGTATTACAACTGCTGTAGGCAATGTGTCAAAAATCTTAAGTTCTCCCTTGCGTTTTGTCTTGCCATAAACAGAAAGTCCTGTGGCAGGCATATCTTCTGTATAAGGTGTGCAACTTGTTCCGTCAAACACATAGTCTGTAGATATGTGTATTAACCCGATGCCGAATTTTGCGGCTGCTTTTGCCAAGTTAAACGGAGCAAGAGCATTCACCTTGCGGCAAATATCCTCATTGTCCTCTGCCTTATCTACAGCGGTGTATGCGGCACAGTTAAGAATCATATCTATTTTATTGCCGCCTACAAAATTCTCTACGGCAGAGTAGTCACAAATATCAAGGGTGTCAACATCTGTGAGAAACACATTGTAGTTCTTATTGTTTTCTGTAAGAATCCTTATTTCATTGCCAAGTTGTCCGTTGGCTCCGGTTACAAGTATGTTTTTCATTTGTAGATAAAGTTGGTTTTAACATCCTTAAACAAAGGGTGTTTGGTATCTTTTTCTGAAATTATACGTTTGTCTGCCGGTATTTTCCAATCTATACCAAGGTCTGGGTCATCAAATGCTATGCCTCCTTCAAGACTTGGCGTGTAGAGATTATCACATTTATATGTAAATACCGCTTCGTTACTTAAAACGGAGAATCCATGTGCAAACCCTTGTGGAATCATAAATTGGGTTTTCTTATCGCCGTCAAGTTCCACTCCAAACCATTTTCCGTAAGTAGGTGAGCCTTGCCTTAAATCCACAGCCACGTCATAAACCTTGCCTACAACCACAGAAACCAATTTTGATTGGGAAGCCGGCTGTAGTTGGAAATGCAGACCCCTAATTACACCATAAACTGATTTGGAAAGGTTATCTTGGCAAAAATTATAGTTTATGCCTGCATCGCGGTAACGCTTTTCATTGTAGGTCTCACAAAAATAGCCTCTTGCATCTCCAAAAACCTGAGGTTGGATAACAAGTAGGTCTTTAATTCCTGTTTCTATTATTTCCATAAATATTGTTTTTACTCGTTTCACTCGTAAAAGGGTCAAGGGTAAAGGGTCAGGGATAAAGGGTCATGGGTCAAGTACTTGTCCCTTGTTCCTTGTTCCTTGTCCCTTAGTATATATGTTTTTCGTTAGCGATTTTAATTAGATACTGCCCATAGTAATTCTTTTTTAACGGCTCTGCAAGTACAAGCAACTGCTCACGGTTAATGTAACCGTATTTATAGGCAATCTCTTCAAGACAAGCCACTTGCAAGCCTTGACGGCTCTGAATGGTGGCTATAAAGTTAGATGCCTCAAGCAGACTGTCATGAGTACCTGTATCAAGCCATGCAACCCCACGTCCTAATGTCTTAACGTTAAGTCTGCCTTCTGCAAGGTATAACTTGTTAAGGTCTGTTATTTCCAACTCTCCACGTGGTGATGGTTTCAATCCTTTAGCCTTCTCTACCACATCGTTTCCATAAAAATATAGGCCTGTAACGGCAAAATTGGATTTAGGATTCTTTGGTTTCTCCTCAATGCTCAGACATTTGCCGTTTTCATCAAACTCTGCCACGCCGTAACGTTCAGGGTCATTTACATAATATCCAAATACTGTGGCACCGTCTTTAAGTGCGGCAGCCTCTTTAAGCATAACGGAGAGGTTATATCCGTAAAAGATATTATCGCCAAGCACCATACAAACGCTGTCTTTACCTATGAAATCGGCACCTATTATAAATGCCTGTGCAAGCCCGTCAGGAGATGGCTGTATGGCGTACTCAAACTTGATTCCAAGTTGGGTGCCGTCTCCAAGCAGGTTCTGGTACAGATGTATGTCTTGCGGTGTGGAGATAATAAGAATCTCCTTTATGCCTGCAAGCATAAGAATAGATACCGGGTAGTATATCATTGGTTTGTCATACACCGGAATAATCTGTTTTGAAATGCTTTTGGTGATAGGGTAAAGCCTTGTTCCCGAACCACCTGCCAATACAATGCCCTTCATAAAAAATTTCTTCGTAATTTTTTATGCTTTTTGTCGTGACTCGGCATAATGAGTAATCTCATTCTGCTCTCGCTACTCCAAAAAGTCATAATCTGTTTATATTTAATCCACAAAGATAATAAATTTAGTTGAAAGTTGAAAGTTGAAAGTTGAAATTGTCCAAATCACGCCGCTCTTTTTTAGTAGGGCGTCCTGTGCCGCTGTCTCTTACACCCGATGTGGCAAGTTTTACATCCTCCAGTAGTTTTAACTCCGACATCGGGGTTACATCTATCATATATCGGGTTACATCTTTGGCACTTACACGATTCTGAGTAAGCTCTATTATGCGATACGTATAGACTATAGGCGGTCTTTTAACCTGAACGGTCATGTTTGCCAGCACTGTGAAAGATGGCTTTACCGCTACGCCGCCTACTACAATCCTCCCTTTGCGGCACTCCTCAGTGGCAATGCTCCTTGTCTTGAAAAGCCGCATTGTCCACAGCCATTTGTCTATGCGTAATACATCTGTCACTGTTGGATAATAAGTTTACTTTAGTGTTTTAACGCACAAACTGTCTTTAACCATACATTCTACGTATGTCTGAATCTCCGCTTTAAGCCTTTTTTCCATTTCTTGCTCTTGTTGCGGATATTTTCCAATTATATTATTTTGCAGACCTAAATCATCAAAATAGTTGTAAACTCCCAACTTTTTCTCTCCATCAAACTGAAGCAGCAGACTGTCTTGGAAAATTTGGAATATGGGGCTGTAATAATCTATTACATAGTTGGTGGTATCTGCTTTATTAAAAATATCCTTACCAAACGCAAAATAAGGCTTGTCATAATTAAGATAGCCCAAAATTGACGGTGTAATATCTGTCTGTCCGAAAATTCTGTTTGAATTGCCTATAAGAGTAGAATCTGATGGATGGAAAAATAATATAGGAATATCATACAGACCTCTGCCGTTAACAAATTCAGGTCTTGTAAGAGTTGTTGTGTGATCAGCAGTGAGAACAAACAGTGTGTTTTTGTACCAATCCTTTTTACTTGCTGACTCAAAAAAGCGTTTCAAAGAATAATCGGTATAACCGATAATTTCATACATTTCCTTGGGCCCTTTTGGAAATACATCTTTATATTTTTCCGGTAAAACGAAAGGATGATGTGATGTTGCCGTAAATACAATGCCAAGAAATGGAGTCTTGAAAGTATCTAACTCATTAACAAAATATTGAAGAAACTCCTCGTCCCAAATAGCCCAGGTGCCGTCAAAATCGGCATCGTTATTATATTCTGTCCGTCCATAGTATTTATCAACTCCAGCCATATTTGTGTATGCGTTTAAGCCTAATGAACCATTGGTTCCACCATGAAAGTATGCAGATTGATAGCCTTTTTCTTTAAGACATTTAGCCAAAGAACCTATTTCATTGGTAGTGAATTGTGTGGTGACAAATGGGGCGTATAATGAAGGAATGCCTGAAAGAGCTGACGGCAATACGTCAATTGATAATTTTCCAGTGGCAAAACTATGTTTAAACGTAAGGCTCTTTGTAAGCAGTGAATCTATAAAAGGTGTATAACCTTTATATGTTCCGTTATCTAAATCGTGATAGAAATAACTTACATATTCACGTGCGAGACTTTCTACAAAAATAAGTATAACATTGTCATATTTGAAATCTCCGTTTGGCGTTGGATAATGAAATGGATTGCAATATGATTGCAGTTCTTCTCTGTCGTCAAAATAATGAGAGTTTGAATAATCAGCACCATCGGCTGACATCATTATTGTAAATGGTGTGTTTAGCACAATAGCGGTCTCAATAGGCTCTTTTACGTATGTTGCGGCAATGTTTATGTTTAATGGTCTTATAGTGACACTGAATGTGCCTCCTCTAATGCCAAGTACTGTAAGTAAAACCACAATGCATAATTCCAAGGTGTGAACAGTGTAGTATAAGTATGTTTTTTGGGGCTCTGTAACATCGGGTATAGGACGGTATGCAAAATACAGTATTAAAAACAATGCTATAAACAGCAGTGATACATACCAGTAGTCAATTAAACCTTGCGTTGCAATGGAAAACAGATTGCTGTCGTTTTTAAATTCCGTAAAAAAATCAAATGTGGTACGGCGGTTTATGAATTGAAAATAAATCATATCATAGCAGTTCGCCGCAATGCCGATGGAGTTAAACAGTATGTAAATGGTTTTAGTTATGGTCTTGTATGGTTTTGTGTTTCTTGCTTTTATGGGTAAAAATACCAATACAAGGTATAACGCATTGATATATAGTAGTGCTGTGAGGTCAAATCTTAAACCTCCAAGGCACATAGTGGTAAGGCTTGACAGGTTTGTGTTTGGGAAGAACCCGATGTTTATTATATAAAACGCAAGACGGCATATAGTGTAAATTGCAAATAAGACCAAAATGTTGGTCAGTGCCGCAAAAAACGGAGTGGAGTTCAGGTAGGTTCTATTTATTAGTGCTTTCATATTTTCTTGTTTTTTGGTATGTCCTGTCTGTTGTTCCGGTCTGTTTTGGTTTTGTTTTTGTATATTACTTATATTCATTCGGTTACGTAGTACGCACTACGTTCCCTCATTCATATAAATAATATCCTAAAAACAAATCTCAAACCAGCCTCGGACTAATAAATAGAACCTACCTTAATTTTTTCATTTGTTATTGAATTGTGTCATTGTAAGCTGGACTCCTGCCAGACAAAAACTCTTTATTATCTCTGTGGTGACAGCACAACGCTCATCTATTGCTTTTATTTCCTCTTCTGAGAAAGAACTGAGAACATAATCTATCTGACCACCCTTTACAAATTGGCTGCCAATGCCAAAACGGAGTCTGGCATAGTCCTCTGAACCTATCATCTGCTGTATGTTTCCAAGCCCGTTATGACCTCCGCCACTGCCTTTAGCCCTCAGACGTAGCGTGCCAAACGGCAAAGCAAGGTCATCTACAAGTACCAGCAGGTTTTCTAAAGGTATATTCTCCTGTTGAAGATAGTATCTTACGGCATTACCGCTAAGATTCATAAAAGTGTTAGGCTTAAGAAGCACCAATTCTCTATTCTTAACCCTACAACGAGCTACGGAACCATATCTGCTCTCTGTAAAAAAAACATTGGACGCCTTAGCGAAGGCATCCAACATCATAAACCCTATGTTATGTCTAGTAAACTGGTATTCAGGACCTATGTTACCTAAACCAACAATCAGATATTTCATAAAACATACTTTTAAGCATTAGCTGCAGAATCTGCAGAAGCATCAGCGGCGGCTGCACCTTCATCAGCCTTTGCTGCACGTGTTGATTTAACACATACTACCAAGCTTTCTTTGTTATCTACAATCTCAAGATTAGGGAATGAAAGTTCGCCAGCCTTGATGGATTTGCCAACGCCAAGTTTTTCTACGTTTATTACAACGCACTCAGGTATGTTCTTGCACAATGCCTTAACAGTCATTCTACGCATCTCAACAGACAATTTACCACCAGCCTTTACACCAACAGCAAGACCTTCTGTCTTAACAGGAATCTTAAATACGATGGGTTTCTTATCATCAACTTCAAGAAAATCCATGTGGATAATAGCGTCTGATACAGGGTCGCGTTGAACCTCTTTAAGCACTGCTGAGCAGTTTTTCTTGCCAACTGTAAGTTTTACCTCAAAAACCTCAGGACTGTAGTAAAGCTTGCGTACTGCATTTTGGCTTACTGTAAAGTTTGTGTTCTCTTTTTTGCATCCGTAAAGAACGCAAGGAATAAGACCTTGTTTGCGGAGGCTTTCGCTGGCTTTTCTGCCAAGTTCTTTTCTTTCAGAACCGTTTAATTCAAATGTTTTCATTTTTTTATTTTTTGTGTTACTCAAATTAGGGTCAGAACTGTTTACAGATTGTGTTGGCGACCCCATTCCCATCACACCTTTAAAAGCGACTGCAAAATTAGTACTTTTTGGTTATTTATCCAAATTTTCATATTCTTTATTTGTAGCAAATGCGTTAATTTATTAACTTTGCAACAAATTTGAGTTATGGCAGAAGTTAAGTCGTTGGCAAAAGACACAGCTATTTACGGTGTGAGCAGCATTTTAGGAAAGTTTCTTAATTGGTGTCTTGTTCCGTTATATACGTATGTGTTGGAGAGTAGTGCCGATTACGGTATTGTCACTAACCTATATGCTTGGACAGCACTTTTGCTTATTATCCTCACATACGGAATGGAGACAGGACTGTTTCGTTTTCTGTCTAAGGACGGTGAAGATGTAGGTACCGTATATGGTACAAGCATGACATCTGTGTTTACAACTTCGTTCCTGTTCGCCATTTGCGTTACCATTTTCAGCACTCCGGTGGCAAGCGCATTGGGTTACCCGAATCACGCTGAATTTATATCAATGCTTGCCATTGTGGTGTCAATGGATGCCTTTGGCGCTATCCCGTTTGCGTTTTTAAGGTATCAGAAAAAACCTTTGCTGTTTGCAGGGTTAAAGTTGCTTATGATTTTTGTGAACATCATAATGAATTTGTTTTTCCTTATCGGGTGCCCTAAGATAATGGAAGTTAATCCATCTCTGATAAGTTGGTTCTATGACCCATCGTATGGTGTAGGCTATGTGTTTGTATCTAACTTTATATCAACTGCTTGCGTAACGATTGCTCTTATTCCCACGGTATTCAGTGTAAAACTTAAATTCAGTGCGGAACTGCTTGGCAGAATGTTACGTTACTCGTTGCCGCTGTTATTGCTTGGAATAGTAGGCATTATGAACCAGACTATTGACAAGATTCTGTTTCCATATCTTTACGCCGATAGGATGGAGGGTGCTGCTCAATTAGGCATATACGGAGCCTGCTTTAAGGTGGCGATGGTTATGATGGTGTTTACACAGGCATTCAGATATGCATACGAACCGTTTGTATTTGCAAAGAGCAAGGATGCTGATTCCAATCAGAGTTACGCCATATCTATGAAATACTACCTTATAACATCGTTCCTTATATTCTTAGGCATAACATTTTACTTGGATATTATAAAATATATGATAAAGGATACATATTGGGAAGGTTTGGTGGTGGTGCCTGTAGTGCTGTTAGCTTACATATTCCAGGGGGCGTATTTCAATCTGTCATTTTGGTACAAACTTAACGACAAAACCCAATATGGCGCATATATTTCGCTTATCGGCTTTATAATCAATGTAACCCTTATAGTGCTGCTTGTAACGGAGATAGGGTATATAGGTGCGGCTTTGGCATCGCTTGTAACATATTTTGTAATGATGATTGTATCGTATGTCTGGGGGCAAAAGTATCTACCTGTAAGGTACGATTTCAAATCAATAGGCATATATTTTGTGTTTGCGGCAGTCCTTTATGGAGCCAGCCTGCTGTTTGCCCATTGTATGCGTACATACGCAGGCATTGATGACTCCTGGATAAATATGGGATTCAATACAGTGCTGATGCTGACGTACTTAGCATACTTAGTAAAAAAGGATTTACCAGTACATAAGTTGGTGTCAAAGGTAAATTAGGGTTATGTATGATGTATGATGTATGAGTAACTTTTAACTTCTAACTTTTATGAACTATATTTTTTTAGCTGACGGATTTGAAGAGATAGAGGCTCTTGCCGTTGTTGATATTCTGCGTAGGGCAGACCTTGAGGTTGCCACAGTTTCCATCACTAATGGCTACGATGTCATAGGGGCTCATGGAATTGAAGTTGCCGCCGATGTTATGATTTCTGATATTGATATAGAACCCGATGATTACATTGTATTGCCGGGTGGAATGCCGGGAGCCACAAACTTGCGTGCATACACACCGCTATGTTCAATGATAAAGGCTCATTTTAAAAACAACGGTGGAGTGGCTGCAATATGTGCCGCACCATACGTACTTGGAGAACTTGGCATACTTAACGGATTGGAGGCTATATGCTACCCAGGCTTTGAATCAAAGTTGGAGGGAGCCACAATATCAGAGAAGCCTGTGGTAAAGAGTGGAAATGTAATTACAGGCAAAGGACCCGGATATGCAATCCCGTTTGCACTTGAAATAGTTAAGGCACAGCTTGGCGAAGATGTGGCTAACGAAATAAAATCAGGAATGTTAGTGGAATAATTTGCGTATAATGCAAATTTGTTTTAACTTTGCAGCGCAAATTTTAAAGCGGGGGTTTAGCTCATCTGGCTAGAGCGCAACACTGGCAGTGTTGAGGTGACCGGTTCGAGTCCGGTAATCTCCACCAAAAAAGGGGCTTACAGCCCCTTTTTTGGTGGAGATTGGTTCCCTTTTTTACTGGGGCATATCCCCAGACCCCT
>JAZLHT010000048.1:0-11820 GCA_045616965.1 Candidatus Enterocola sp. | reverse complement strand
ATGTTCTGCTACACAGGCGGATTCTCTTGTTATGCAATGCGTGGCGGTGCCTTACAGGTACACTCAGTAGATAGCTCTGCCAAGGCTATTTCTCTTACAGACAAGAATATATCCAACAACTTTGGCAATGATAAGCGTCATAAGAGCGTTGCTGTAGATGCGTTCAAGTTTTTAGATGATATGAAGCAAGGCGAATATGATTTAATTATACTTGACCCACCTGCATTCGCAAAACATCGTGATGCACTTAAAAATGCACTGCAAGGGTATAAAAGGCTGAATGCAAAGGCTTTTGAGAAGATTAAAAGCGGAGGCATACTGTTTACCTTCTCTTGCTCACAAGTGGTGAACAAGGAGCAGTTCCGCCTGGCAGTGTTTTCGGCAGCCGCCATAAGTGGCAGAAAAGTAAGAATACTTAATTTTTTAACTCAGGGACCAGACCATCCTATCAATATCTACCACCCTGAAGGGGAGTACTTGAAGGGGTTGGTGCTGTATGTGGAATGAAATTAGAGATTAGAATGAACTTAATTAGTGGACAGTGGAGAGTGGGCAGTGGACAATGACTCCATCTCGTCATCTTGAGCGTAGCGAAAGATCTTTCACTGTCAACTATCAACTGTCAACTGTCAACTGATATGAATCATCCAAAAGGCTTATATCTACTATTTACCGTAGAGATGTGGGAGCGTTTCAGCTACTACGGTATGCGTGCGTTGCTTGTGTTGTATCTTACGGCAGAGTTTCTTAACGGAGGTCTTGGCTTTTCAGACCATTCCGCATCGTTGCTTTACGGCATATTTACCGGTTTTGTTTATTTTACACCACTTATAGGCGGTTACATTGCCGATACATTCATAGGGCAGCGGAAATCCATAGTCATAGGCTCCATACTTATGATTTTGGGGCATCTGTCGTTAGCCTCTATGCAGAACAGTGTTGCCCTATATACCGGTCTTACACTGCTAATACTCGGTAACGGAATGTTTAAGCCCAATATCTCTGTTATGGTAGGAGATTTGTACCCCGATGGGGACAGCCGCATAGACAGTGCGTTCACCATATTCTATATGGGTATAAATCTTGGCTCATTCTTTGCGCCTCTGCTTACAGGCTGGCTTGCAGTGCATTACGGATACCGTTATGGGTTTCTTGCCGCCGCATCGGGTCTGATGTTAGGTCTTATAAATTATCTTCTGTTACAAAAAAAGTATCTTGGTGAGGTAGGGTTGCATACCGATAAACATGTCATAAATAAAGAAAATAAGTCAGAGCAAACATCACTTACAAAAGCGGAGAAACAGCGTATATGGGCTATTGTGATTCTTACAACATTTGCCATTGCGTTTTTTGCCGGCTATGAGCAGGCAGGTTGCTCAATGACCATATTTACAGACCGTTACACAGACCGTACATGCTTTGGATTGGATGTGCCAACCGCTTGGTTCCAATCCATTAACCCGCTGTTTATACTTATCTTGGCACCGCTTATGACCATAATGTGGGGTAGATTGGACTCTAAAGGTAAAACAGTTACCATACCGCAGAAAATGGGTATGGGCTTAATACTGCTTGGATTAGGCTTCTTACTTATGAATCTTGCTGTATATCAGCGTGGTGGAGATACTGACACATTGCCTGACACTGCCTTTAAAGCCTCTATGTGGTTTATAGTGGGCACATATTTTCTGCACACAGTAGGAGAACTTTGCCTATCGCCCATAGGTCTCTCAATGGTCAGCCGTCTTGCCCCTATAAAATTTGCATCTCTGTTTATGGGTGTATGGCTTGCCAGCAGTGCTGTAGCCAACTTTTTGGCAGGTTACCTGTCATCATTTGTGCAGGATTCAGGTTTCCTTGAAATCTACTACATCCTTGCCCTCACAGGCATCCTCTTAGGCATACTCCTAATCCTCCTAAACCGCACACTGCTCAGGCTTGGGAATGGGAAACTGTAAAAACAAATAAATTAAAAAGTGCTGTAAAAAGTTAGGAAATAAATTAAATTTTTCTTACTTTTGCAGGGATATTTGTTTGGATTTTGTCCGAATTCTATGTATTATTTATTTGGAAAATGTCTAATATTTAATAAATATATCTTTGGAAAATGTATATATCGCGTATTGTTGATAAAAGTCTTGAATGTTGGAAAAAGCAGGATAATCGTAAACCCCTTTTAATCCGTGGTGCTCGTCAGGTAGGTAAGTCATCTGCTGTCAGACATTTAGGAGAGCAGTTTGAATATTATGTTGAAATCAATTTTGAGAAACAACCTCAATATAAGAAGGTATTTGAGGCTGATTTGGATGTTCACCGTATTTGTTCCCAGTTATCAACGCTGACACAGCAACCTATTGAAGCGGGTAAAACACTGTTATTTTTAGATGAAATACAAGACTGCCCTAAGGCTATTATGAGTCTTCGTTTCTTCAAAGAGGATTATCAGGAACTACATGTGGTTGCAGCAGGGTCTTTGTTGGAATTTGCTTTGGCAGAATTGCCTACATTTGGTGTAGGGCGGATTCATTCAATGTTTATGTACCCTATGACATTTGATGAATTCTTGACAGCCACCAATAATGAGAGACTGTTGAAAGCAAAACAACAAGCCTCTCCCACATCTCCGCTTGCAGAGCCATTACATAATAAAGCAGTAGAATTATTCAGAACTTACCTGTTAGTGGGTGGTATGCCTGAGGTTGTGTGTAAATGGGTACAAACACAAGATTATTTGCAATGTCAGCAAATACAGGATGGCATCATTCTTGGTTATGATGATGATTTTGTTAAATACAAAAAAAATGTAAATCCTGATTTGTTACGTCGGGTTCTTCGCAGCGTAGCTGTTCAGATTACTAAAAAATTTGTATATTCTAAAGTGTCTAGCGATGTTAAGACGGATAAAATAAAAGAAGCCGTCCGTTTGCTCATAATGGCAGGTCTTGTTATTCCTGTTACGCGTACATCGGCTAATGGCTTGCCGTTAGGCGGTGAAGCGGATTATGATTATCAAAAAATGTTAATTGTGGATTGTGGGTTGCTAATGAGATTGCTTCATTTCTCATTAGGAAATGCATCAGATATGGCACAATCAATACTTACAGACAGTGCCACCGATTTGGTGAATAAAGGGCAGGTAACAGAAATGGTGGCAGGATTAGAACTGTTACGGTATAAGGAGCCTACACTTAAATATGAACTTTTTTATTGGGTAGGGGAAACTAAGAATAGTATTGCGGAAGTTGATTATGTGGAGCCATATAAATCACATATTTTACCAATAGAGGTAAAATCAGGAACGCAGGGTGGAATGAAAAGTTTATGGCAAATGATGCGTAAAAAGCAGTTGTCTTCCGCTATACGATGTTCATTAGAAAATTTTGGTCATTTGGATTATAAAGACACATTGGCAAATGATACTGTTTTTCATTTGGACATTATACCATTGTATGCCATCTCAAATTTATTTGTCTGAGCCTAAACCGCACACTGCTCAGGCTTGGAAATGGGAAACAATACTCTCCGCTTTGGCAAGTGCCACATCTATGTGGGAGCAGATAAATTCTTCTGGCAGAGTGTCAAAGAATCCCGCTTTCTGTAGTGTATGCCGTACATTATCATTAACCCCGGAAAGTACTACCTGTATGCCTTCACTTTTAGACTGCTTGCAAAGGGTTTCAAGGTTGTGCAAACCTGTTGAATCTATAAAAGGCACTTTACGCATACGTATGATACGCACTTTAGGTGCATCGGCAAAGTGTTGCATAAGTTCATCAAACTTATTGGCTATGCCAAAGAAGTATGGACCGTCTATCTCATAAACCTCTGTATGCTCAGGAATACGCAGTTTCTCATCGTGTGAGTCAAAGTCAGCCTCCTGATTAGGGTCAATTTCTCCATGGAATGCTTTGATTGAAGCGGCTTCACTTGTACGGCGTAAAAATAGTATTACGGCAAGCATAAGACCTATCTCTATTGCAATGGTGAGGTCAAATACTACGGTAAGGATAAATGTTGTAATCAGCACCGCAAAATCTGATTTAGGATTTTTTGCAAGAGATACAAATGTACGCCAGCCACTCATATTGTAAGATACCATTATAAGCACAGCGGCAAGGCAAGGCATTGGAATCATTCCCACAAGATTACCCATAAACAGAAGAACCAAGACAAGTACAAGTGCGTGTATGACACCGGCAACGGGGGTGCGTCCGCCATTATTTATGTTTGTCATAGTACGGGCTATGGCACCTGTGGCAGGAATACCGCCAAAGAATGGGGTGCAGATGTTTGCAATGCCCTGACCAACCAGTTCTGCGTTAGAATCGTGTTTGCCACCAACAATACCGTCTGCCACTATAGCGGATAATAATGACTCTATGGCTCCAAGCATGGCAATAGTGAATGCCGCAGGAAACAGACTTTGAATAAGAGAGACAGCAGTTTCTCCATTTTGCATTTCAAGCGATGGCGCTGTTGGTGCAGGAATGCCGTTAGGTAGGGCGTAAAGGTCACTTATTGTGGTAATGTTTTTAGCCCCTTCCCATACGCCATACTCTTTAAGCAGCCATACTGCAATGGTTGAAATTATTATTGCAACAAGCGAGCCGGGTACTTTCTTAGTTATTTTGGGTGAGAATATTATTATAAGAAGACTGAACATTGCCACCCCGAATGTCCACCAATCAATAGATGCGTATGAGTTTGCGTAACATACCCATTTGTGAATAAAATCGGCAGGAATTTCTTTTATTCCAAATCCAAAAAAGTCATTTATCTGGGTAGAGAAAATAGTGAGGGCTATACCGCCTGTAAAACCTACTACAACGGGGTAGGGAACAAACTTAATTACGTTTCCAAGTTTACACAGTCCCATTATTACAAGTAAGATGCCAGCCATAATGGTGGCAATCATAAGCCCTGTAATACCATGTTGTTGGATAATTCCGTATATAATTACTATAAAGGCACCTGTAGGTCCTCCTATTTGAACTTTTGTGCCACCTAATACAGATATTATCAAGCCTGCTATAATAGCGGTTATAAGACCTTCTGTAGGTCCCACACCCGATGCTATACCAAAAGCAATGGCAAGGGGTATAGCTACAATGCCGACAATAATGCCAGCCATTAAATCAGTAGAGAACTGCTTTTTAGTGTATCCCTTCAAAAACCTTAAGAAGGCTGGAGTGGGGAATGTGTATTTGTTGTTCATATTAAATTCCGTTGTCACGCAGATAGCGTTCCGCTTCTATGGCGGCTTTGCAACCGGTGCCGGCTGAGGTTATGGCTTGGCGGTATGTGGGGTCTGCCACATCGCCGGCAGCATAGATACCTTCTATATTGGTTTGCTGACTCTTGCCTTGCGTAATTATGTATCCTGCCTCATCGCACTCTATGAATGGCTTAAATACATCTGAGTTAGGCTTATGACCTATACCAAGGAAGAAACCGTCTATATCTATATGTATTTTCTCCTCTTTGTGTGTGCCTTTGCATTTAATAAGGTCTGCACCCTCCACTACGCCATCGCCGGTAAGCCCAAGTGTCTGGTGGTTAAACAGCACCTCTATGTTTTCTGCGTCAAAAACACGCTGCTGCATTACTTGTGAGGCACGCAGAACATTGCGGCGTACTATCAGATATACTTTTTTGCAGAGTGATGCCAAATATAGAGCCTCTTCACAGGCTGTATCGCCAGCACCTACTACTGCAACTGTTTTTTTACGATAGAAGAATCCGTCACATGTAGCGCACGCCGATACGCCGTTTCCTGCGTATTTCTGCTCATCTGCTATGCCAAGGTACTTGGCTGAGGCTCCTGTGGCTATTATTACGGTGTGTGCAAGAATCTCATTGGTATCGTCTATGGTTACGCTGAACGGACGTTTTGAGAAATCAACCTTGGTCACTACGCCCCAATTTATCTCCGCACCAAAACGGGCTGCCTGTTTGTGCAGGTCTTCCATCATCTCTGTGCCTGTGGTTCCATCTGGATAACCTGGAAAGTTCTCAATCTCTGTGGTTTGTGTAAGCTGACCGCCTGGTTGCATTCCTTCATATACAACCGGTGACAAACCTGCCCTTGAGGCATATATGGCGGCTGTAAGTCCTGCAGGACCGGAGCCGATGATAAGACAGTTTAAAATATTCATAATTTAAGGAATTTAGGAGTTTAGGAGTTTAGGAGTTTTGGAGTTTTAGAGTTTTAGAGATTTCTAACTCCTTAACTCCTTTACTCCTTAACTTTTAACTTAGCCACAAAGTGGCGACCAGACTCCTTTACTTTATTTTATCTTAAATCAATTATCTGTAATTTTTTATATTTATCTGCATTAAATTGGAATACAGTCTCGTCAAATGTTTTATTTACCTCTATTTTCTTTAGTTCCAATACATTATCAACGCCGTTCTTACCAAAAGTCTTAATGGTGGTAGGGGTGTTTGTAGAGGTGTCTATTGTTAGCGTTATCATTGAGGTCTCTGATTTGCGGTCCTCAGGATACATATTTATAGATACAAGGTTACGGTTTGCAGGGTCATATTGAGGCTCTGAAATCTTGTAACCCTCTTTAAACATAGTCATTATGGCGGTAGGGTCTATGCTTGAAACCTCATCGTCAGTAGGTGTGCTTACAGTAAGTTCATTAGTCTGCTTATCATAAACATCGAGAGTCTTACCGTCAAAAATCATTATGGCAAAATTAGTTGTAAGGTTAAACTTATTACCCGATGTCTTTAATGTGCCGCTTGCAGTGGATTTCTCACCTGTCTTGTTATCAGTGAAACCGATTTTTAGTTCCATCTGTGTTCCTGTGGAATTTTTATATGTGGAACTGATGCTATTCAGTATGGCAAGCGATTTAGCGTTTACAGAACCTTGCGGTTCACCCAATGTCTGAGCAAAAACGGTTGCTGCAATGATAATGTTTACAAATAATAAAAATAATTTATACATAATAATATTCAACTTTATTTTCAATCAGTTTCACAGTCAACTTTCAATTTTCAACTATTTTAAGATTAAATCCTCTTGGTTTATTATTCTCTCACAATAGTGACATTTTACAGTGCCATGTTTCTTGTCAAGAATGTGGAAACGGGTTTCAACTCCACGCTCCTTATTTGTAACGCACATAGGGTTAATACATTGCAGTATGCCTGTAACCTCATCGGGTAGGGTGAGTTCTATTTTCTCCACCACCTCATAGTTCTTTATTATGTTTACCTTGGCATCGGGGGCAATAATGGCAACCTTGTCAAGTTCACTTTTCTCAAAAAACTTATCGGCAACCTTTATAATGCCTTTCTTGCCAAGTTTCTTACTGCTAAGATTAACACCTATGGTAACTTGATACGGCATAGACTCCAAATCAAGAAGTTTTACCACCTTATATGTCTGGTCTGCAGGTATATGGTCTATCACTGTACCATTCTCCAATGCAGATACCACTAATTCTTTCTTACTCATAATTTTTATATTTTACTCGTTTCACTCGTAAAAGGGTCAAGGATAAAGGGTCAAGTGTAATGGATCAAGGCTTGTCCCTTGTTCCTTGTCCCCTGTACCTATCTTAGGTTTAGCATAAACTATGCTAAACCTAAGATTGAACAAATCACTGCCTGACGTGCAAACACTCCGTTTCTTGCCTGCTCAAAATAGTAAGCCTTAGGATTTTCATCTACATCGGGTGCTATCTCATTTATACGAGGCAGCGGATGCAGAATTTTAAGATTGCTCTTAGTGCCTTCAAGCATACTGCTACGCAGGGTGTATGTATTTTTAACCTTCTCATACTCAACTAAGTCTGTAAAGCGCTCCTGCTGTACGCGTGTCATGTACAATACGTCTGTATCTGACAGAATGGAGTTCATATCCTCACGCTCATCAAACTTAATGTTGTTTTTTCTCATAAACTCTGGGTACTGAACAGGTAATTTCAACTCTTTAGGTGCTACAAAATGGTATGTAGGGTTAAAATATCTCATAGCCATAAGCAGAGAGTGAACGGTTCTGCCGTATTTCAAATCCCCAACCATACTTATTGTAAGGTTCTCAAGCGTACCTTGCGTTTTCTTGATGGAGTAGAGGTCAAGCATTGTTTGGGTAGGGTGCTGGTTAGAACCGTCACCTGCGTTTATTACAGGTATGTTTGTAATCTCCGATGCGTACCTTGCCGCACCTTCTATGGGGTGGCGCATAACTATTAAATCCACGTAGTTACTTACCATCTTAATGGTGTCGTGCAGTGTTTCTCCTTTAGATGAGCTTGATGTGGCTGCATCAGAGAACCCTATAACTCTGCCTCCAAGCCTTTGAACGGCAGTCTCAAAACTGAGTCTGGTGCGGGTTGACGGCTCAAAAAACAGTGTTGCAACTAATTTTCCGTCAAGCAGATGTGGATTTGGGTTCTTCTCAAATTTCTCTGCAAGGTTAACTATGTTCAGTAAGTCCTCCTTACTGCAATCAGATATTGATACTAGTTTATTCATATCACACTAATTTATGTATCACAAGTCCTGAGCGTAATTTTGGCTCAAACCAGGTCGTTTTAGGTGGCATTATATTGCCAGAATCCGCTATATCTATAATTTGCTGCATTGTAACAGGGTAGAGGGCAAGTGCCATTTTCATCTCTCCGCTATCAACGCGTTTCTTTAGTTCTCCAAGTCCGCGAATACCACCTATAAAATCAATTCTTTTATCACTTCGTAAGTCTTTGATGCCCAAAATCTTATCAAGTATAAGATTTGATGATACCGTTACGTCAAGCACTCCTATCGGGTCTGCATCGTTGTAAGTACCCTCTTTAGCGGTAAGAGAATACCACTTGCCACTTAAATAAAGTGAGAAATTATGCAACTTGCAAGGCTTATATATCTCAGCACCTTTCTCTTGGACTATAAAGTTCTCGCTTAGTTTACTTAGGAATTCTGTATCTGTAAGCCCGTTAAGGTCTTTTACCACACGGTTATAATCTATGATGTTAAGTTGATTATCGGGGAAACAGACTGCAAGAAAATAGTTGTACTCCTCATCTCCCTTGTGATTTGGATTCTGACGGCGTTTCTCATCACCCACAAGTGCCGCGGCGGCGCTACGATGGTGCCCATCGGCGATATACATGGTAGGAATTGTGTTAAATATCTCAGTAATACGCTTAATTACGGCATCGTCTGATATAACCCAAAAGCGGTGTCCAAAACCATCGGGGGCAATGAAATCATATTCAGGCTTGCCTGAGCATACTCTTGCCACCATGTTGTCTATTTCATCGTTATGCTTGTAGGCAAAGAATACAGGCTCTATATTGGCATTGTTTATGCGTACATGTTTCATACGGTCCTCCTCCTTGTCACGACGGGTAAGCTCATGCTTCTTAATTTTGCCTGTCATGTAGTCATCCACGTAAGCACAGATACATAGCCCGTACTGGGTTTTGCCGTTCATGGTTTGGGCATAAACGTAATATAACTCCTTCCGGTCCTGTACAAGCCAGCCTTTATCCTGAAATTTCTGAAAATTCTCAGCGGCCTTTACATAAACATCTTCATCGTGCTCATTTTTACCTACAGGAAAATCTATCTCCGGCTTGATAATGTGGTAAAGTGATTTCTCATTACCGGCGGCCTCTGCTCTTGCCTCTTCAGAATTAAGCACATCGTATGGACGTGAGGCAACCTGCTCAATCAACTCTTTTGGCGGACGGATGCCTTTAAATGGTTTTATTATCATAGTTTTAATGTTAAAATCTCTATTTTGCAAAGTTAATGAATAAATTTTGCAGTATAATATAGGTGGGGTGGAAAGTTATAAACAATTTTTTTTGAAAAATTTTTAAACTGATTAAACCTTTGCGTTTTTATTATGGTCAAAGAGACAAATTCAATTATTAACGCCCCGATGGGGAACAAAAACAGAAAATTATGAAAAAGATTGTTAAATTGGCTTCCGTAGCCATGGTGGTTTTAATGGCAACTTCTTGTTGCAAGAGCAATGACAACTCTGAATGTGACGTTCAAAAGCAAGCGTGCGAGGCTCCTTGCCACAAATATCAGAAATGTCACAAGCGTGATTTCAAAAAGTGTCCTGAGATGGAGAAATGGGCTAAATTTGATGAACTTTCAGAGGCAGAGCAAAAGGATTTGATAGCCAAGCGTAAGGCTAAAATTGATTCTATTGATGCCGCACGTAAAGCCGCATTTGAGAAATTTAAAAAGGATTGGGAGAATTTTGACAGCCTCTCAATAGATGAGCAGAAGAAATTGCTTGATTTCAAGAGCCATTTCCTATTCAAGAACGGTTATCGCAAAGGCTGTCCAAAACACTGTCATAAGGGAATGCACAAAGGTTGCCCAAAGGGTATGCGCAAGGGCTGTCCAAAGGCACCTAAGGCTCCGGAAAAGTAAAATTAATTAATTGTGGTAAAAAGAAGGGCGTGGTCATAGTGTTATGGCTACGCCCTTTTGTTCCTATTTAACATATTTTGAGGTCCACTCCTTTAGGAACCCATCGGGGTAGGAGTTTAGCAGCTTACCATCGTCCCACGTGTAATTAGGGTAAGTTTTTCTAAGAGCATCTACAGCAGGTGCTATTTGGCTTGAACCCGATGTTGCAAATGGTATCAGCACCTTACCTGTAAGGTCATTGTTCTCTATCCAAGAGTTTATTATTTTAGGGCACACTCCCCACCAAATAGGGAATCCTAAAAATATGACTTTATATGAGCGTATATCTGTACACATCTTAATTGTAGGACGCTCGTACGGGTCTTGCATCTCAATGGTAGAGCGTGATTTAGGATTCTTGTAATCCAAGTCTTCTTCTGTGTATGGCACAAGCGGAACAATCTCCCACGCATCAGCCCCTACGGCTGCGGCAAGTTCCGTAGCCACCTTTTTAGTGTTCCCTGTAACAGAAAAATAGGCTACAAGCACACTCTTTTTCTCTTTTGGAGCATCGTTTGCCCTTGATGCGTCAATAATCTGTGCGTTGGCTGTTGTCATGGCACATAGCGTTGCAATAAACGCATAAAAAATCTTTTTCATAAGTGTTTGTTTTACTTTAAACGCTTTAGCTCGTTGAATGACATAACTAAGTAAGGATCGTTTATCCCTAATGATTGATTGAGCATCACCTGTTGAGCTATTGCCTCGTCTTGGGAAACACGTGCATTCCAATACTTTTTTGACTCTTTGATTCTCTGTAGGTAGTTGTTCCAGAATTCTGTTTCCATTGTCACTCAGATTTTCACATATATGTTGCAAATGTAGTTGTTTATTTTCAATTTTCAAACTTTGTGGAGTTCAAGTGTATTTAAATGTATTATTAAAAATGGTGGGAGTGTTCATAGTTTTGATTTTTGTCTGCGTAAAGGTACAAAGCCATCACTTATCTGGCAACTTCCGCTCCCATTGCGGACATATATAAACTAATTTTTGAGAATCACTTCCCAATGACCTGTTTTGTTGCTGCCAACTCTTTTAATAATGCCTAACTTAATCAAATTTGCAATTTCACGTTTAACAGTAGCCTCACTGATTTTTAATTTCCTTGCAATAAGCAATCTGCCTGAAGTATCATTTATCGGGTCATTTATCGGGTCATTTACAGTACTGTTTTTAATTATATTAACTATAAGTAATTGACGTTCTGTAAGTTTGTAATTTTTTATCGGGTCATTTAAAGTATCATTATACTTATAAAACGGAACTTTAAACCTTATGTAGTTATCACCAAACTCAAAGTTCTCAGGTTTATAAACCTCCATAATGCGAAGCATACCAGAACCAAGTTGCTCTACAAATTCAACATCTCTG
>JAZLHT010000047.1:0-5132 GCA_045616965.1 Candidatus Enterocola sp. | reverse complement strand
TGAGGAATCTCATCCAAACGGTATTTTCTAAGAAACGCACCCAAATTTGTAACTCTAGGATCATCTGTATTAGATAGCATTGGTCCGTTCTCCTCAGCATCAATTATCATAGAACGGAATTTGTAAATCACAAATGGTTTTTCATGTAATCCGATGCGTTCTTGTTTGAATATAGGCTTCTTACCTATAGCTATGAACAACACTATATATGCAGGAAACAACAAAATCATTGCCAATAATGAAAGTATAACATCTGCAATTCTTTTTATGTTAATTTCGCAGGCTTTCATTTTAATGGCAGACAAATCAATCATTGGAATTCCATATAAAGTGTCAAGTTTGACCCCGCCTGTAATAAGTTGATATTTGTTTGGTATAAATTTTACTTTAACATTTCTTCCGCCCAACTTTCCCAGTATGGAATAAATTTTTGACTCATTGATTTCATCATTAGCGACAATGACTTCTTCAATAAACAACTCATCTATGATACCCGTTATATCAGACATGTCTCCCAATATCATATTATGCGGGACTTCTATCTCATAATTTGCAGATTCGGCAATAAAACCTTTTATCAAAAAGCCTGTAGATTTCGGAGTATGCTCCAAATCGTATAACAATTTGGCTGCGTTTCGTCCTGTGCCGATAATAATAGTATTAAAACCAATATTACCCTCTCTGATTTTAGATATGGAATGAGCTGTTATAATGGTTCTGACAGCGTAAGTGAGTACAAAATGTATCAAAACAAGCGACACATAAGACAAATAATAACCAGTGTAGTCATTCACATTATCATCAATAAGAATTATAAAGAACAGAATGGTTGAGCCTAAAATGGTGCATATAAGAGTGGAGAACAGCTCAGAAATCCTTGACTTGAACCAAACTTCACTATAATAACCCGATGTCCAATATATTGCAAGCCAAAAAAAAGGAATAAGCGGATATACAATTTTGGCATTATACTCCGGCAACAGAAACATATAATCAAACTCATCAGTACCAAGGTGCATCATGGTCCTGATACTATTCAGTATAGCCCAAGCCACTAATGCGGTTATTGCATCTGCCACAACATATTTATATAGTTGATTCGTGCCTTTCACAAAAGTTATTTCCTTAAAAGTACAAAGTTACCGTTTTTTTCTAACTTAATAATGCTTGAAGGCTGTTTTTTTTCAATATCGTCTTGTCTGTAGCCCACAATGTAATCCACAGCACACTTAATTTGCTCTGAAATTTCAGAGAAACAAGCCGCAGCAGGTTCTCCGCTTATGTTTGCTGATGTAGATACAATAGGTTTCCCAAACGCACCGCACAGGTACTTTGAGAATTTCTCTGTTGTCACCCTGATACCTACACTGCCGTCAGAGGCTATAAGGTTAGGGGCAAGTCCTTTTGCATCGGGGTAAATAATAGTCATAGGTTTTTCAGATAGTTCTGTAAGGTCGAACGCTATATCGGGTATTTCATTTACATACATTGAAACTCTTGCCATTGAGTCACATAACACAAGCATTGATTTACTGTCCTCCCGATGTTTGATTTCGTATATTTTGGCCACGCTCTCGCTGTTAGTGGCATCACAGCCAATTCCCCAAACAGTGTCGGTAGGGTATAGAATAATACCACCTTTACGCAATATTTCAACAGCCTTTTTAACTTCCGCTATCAATATTTCGTCATTATTTGCCATAATTTCAATAATTCTTTTTAACTTTGCAAAGATACAAAATTAGGGTCAAGGGACAAGGGTCAAGGGACAAGTTTTTATTTATTTTTAGAATATGGAAAGTAATTGGATAATAAATAATCTTTCAGAAGAAGACGAGCGTTGTAAGGATAATTTGGTGGAGCAACTTAAAATAAGCCCCACACTTTGCCGTCTGCTTGTTCAACGTGGCATTAAGACAATAGATGACGCCAGCCGTTTTTTTCACCCCCAGTTAAGTCATATCCACGATCCGTTTCTTATGAACGATATGGACAAGGCTGTGGAGCGTATTAACCGTGCGTTAGGTAAAAAGGAGAAGATTCTTATTTATGGAGACTACGATGTTGACGGCACTACGGCTGTGGCTCTTGTCTATAAATTCCTACAGCAGTTCTATTCAAGCATAGATTTCTATATACCTGACCGTTATGATGAGGGGTACGGTATATCTTATAAAGGTATAGATTACGCTTCTGAAAACGGGTTCTCTCTTATCATCGTGCTTGATTGCGGCATAAAAGCCGTTGAAAAGGTTAAATATGCCACCCAGCGTAATGTGGATATTATTATTTGTGACCATCATAACCCCGATGATGTGCTTCCTGCCGCTGTTGCGGTATTAGACCCTAAAAGAGTTGATTCCACATACCCATACGTGCACCTGTCAGGTTGCGGAGTAGGGTTTAAGCTTATGCAGGCATTTGCCATAAGCAATCATATTCCGTTTGAGAAACTTATACCTCTTATGGATTTGCTTGCAGTAAGCATAGCATCGGATATAGTGCCTATAAGTGGCGAAAATCGTGTACTTATGTTATTCGGTCTCAAACAGTTGAATGCAAATCCATGCATTGGATTACAAGGTATTATAGATGTCTGCGGACTTAGAGGCAAAGAGGTATCTGTAAGTGATATTGTATTTAAGATAGGCCCCAGAATAAACGCATCCGGTAGAATGCACTCCGCCCGTGAAGCGGTGGAATTGCTTGTTACCAGAGATTTACACTTTGCAAAGGAACGTAGTGGCTGCATAGACAAATACAATCAGGAACGTAAGGATTTGGATAAAATGACCACCGATGACGCTCTTGGCAGCATTGCCGATGATGTGGAGTTTGCAAACCGCAATTCCATAGTGGTGTATAACCCAAAATGGAGCAAGGGAGTTATTGGAATTGTGGCATCACGTCTTAGCGAGAAATTCTACCGTCCCTCGGTGGTACTTACTCTGTCTAATGGCTTTGCCACAGGTTCAGCACGTTCTGTAAGCGGTTTTGACATATACAAGGCTATAGATTCCTGCCGTGACTTGCTTGAGAATTTCGGCGGACATATATATGCTGCAGGTCTTACCATGAAAGAGGAAAACGTGGCAGAATTTCAACGCCGCTTTGATGAGTATGTCACCGCCAACATAACAGAAGAGCAAAAAACACCTCAAATAGATGTTGATGCAACAATACATTTTTCTGAGATTACACCCAAATTCTTCAACATTCTTCAAAAATTCGCCCCATTCGGACCGGATAATATGAAGCCGGTTTTTGTAACTCACAATGTAGTTGATTTTGGAACCAGCCGCCTTGTAGGCAAAGAGTTAGAGCATCTTAAACTTGAACTTACAGAGCCAGACAGTGAGAGTGTCATGAACGGAATAGCATTTGGTATGGGAGAGCAGTTCAATGACCATATTAAAGGTCTTAAACCTGTAAGTATTTGCTACACTATAGAGGAAAACAACTTCAATGGAACCAAATCCATTCAACTTATGGTAAAGGATATTAAGATTTAGAGTTCTTTATAATATTTTCCAACAGACGTCAATCCTGCGTTTGCAAATCCTATTTTTCGGAATTTTCGCAGTCCTTTTCTATTTGCCGTGCAAGTAGTTGAGGACTGTCAAATTTTTCTTCTGCACGTAAGAATTTGACAAAATCAATTTTGATTTTCTTCTGATAAATATCCCCTTCAAAATTAAGAATGTGCACCTCAATTGTCTTTATTGTGCCTAAATCAATAAACGTTGGACGCACACCTATATTCAAAACCCCTTTATAAGATTTTCTTTCACCGTCTAAAGTGACTTTTACAGAGTAAACACCCTCCTTTGGTATAAGCTTACGAACATCGTTTACGGCAACATTTGCTGTAGGGAAACCAATAATTTTGCCAATACTTCTACCATGAACCACTGTTCCGCTCACAGAATAGTTATACCCTAAACACCTATTTACCTTGTCTATTTTACCATCTTCAAGTAAATGGCGTATAGCAGATGAGCTTAAATGATTATCGCCGACGGATACCGCATCAAATTGATCCACCTCTACTCCACAATCTACCCCACACGCCTTATAGTAATCAAAATCCTTCTCTCTGTCACACCCAAAATGGTGGTCATAACCCACCAATAGGTATTTCACTCCCATTTTAGAAGCAAGAACATTATTAAGGAAATACGCACTTGTCATCCCAAACACATCGTTTTTCTTAATAATGTAACAAAGGTCAATGCCCTCACGTTCCAATAGTGCAATACGCTCCTGTTTTGTAGTAAGTAATTTAGGCACGTAACTTGCATGCATCAGCTCACGTGGATGCTGGGCAAATGTAACAATCAAAGTTTTCAGCCCACGAGCAGAGGCTTCTTCTTTTAGCTTGCCAATCAGTGCTTTATGCCCGATATGCAACCCATCAAAAAAACCTATTGCGGCAGCATATCCGCAATCTGCCCTGAAAGAACTCAAGTCTTCTACTATTACCATTGAAGAATCTTTCTTAAAAATTTCCGCAAAGGTAATACTCTTTTTACAAATAAATATATTTTTATTAAAAAATTGCAATTTTTTTTATTAACACAATGATAAAGCATATCGCGTAGCGTAGGGGCATGGGGATATGCCCCATAAAAAAGGATTTATCTCTGTTCGATTCTTTAGAGCAAGGCAACATAAAGAGGAGAGTGAAAAATCACTCTCCTCTTGTTGCCTTGCTCTGAATCGAACAGAGATAGCCAGAACCAAAATCTGATGTAATAACCGTTATACGACAAGGCAATCTTGGTGGGCCCACTTGGACTTGAACCAAGGACCTGCGGGTTATGAGTCCGATGCTCTAACCGACTGAGCTATGAGCCCATCATATTGCTCTTTCTAATAAAGCGGTGCAAAAGTACAACAAATTTGTTTTACTTACAAATTTTTTTAAAATTATTTTGCAATCAGCAGAACATAGTTCTTCTTTCCCTTCTGTACCAACAGGTATTTTCCGTCAAGAAGCATATCTCTGCCAAACACTGCATTAGGGTCTGATATTTTAACCTTATTTACAGAAAATCCGTTATTCTGCACTAATTTTCTCATCTCACCCTTAGATGGGAAAACCTGTGTCTTGTCAACCATAAGGTCTGCAA
>JAZLHT010000046.1:0-2887 GCA_045616965.1 Candidatus Enterocola sp. | reverse complement strand
CAGCACATTTGCAAACTTTAACCCTACACAGTTCCATGGAGCAGGCGTAGGAATCCCTGTATTCTCTATACGTACTAAGAACAGTTTTGGTGCAGGAGATTTTGCAGACCTTAAACTGCTTGTTGATTGGGCAGCAAAGGTTGGTCTTAAACTTATACAGGTGCTTCCGCTTAACGATACCATAGGTACTCACACAGATGCAGATGTTCTGCCGTATGCGGCAATCACGGCATTCGGATTCTCACCGTTATATCTTAATTTACCAGCGATGGGTAAGTTAAATGCAGACAATCCGCTTGCAGCACAGTATGATGAGATGCAGAAACGTCTTAACGCATTGCCACGCGTGGAGTTCCTTGAGATTGTAAACTATAAATTGGCATACGCCAAGGCTCTATATCTGCAAGAGAAAGATAAATTCCTAAAGTCAGAAGGCTTTAAAAAGTATTTTGCTGATAATGAGGAGTGGCTTGTACCATACTCTGCATATTGTGCATTGCGTGATATAAACGGCACTTGCAACTACAACAGTTGGGGAGAGTTTGCCGTATATGACAAAAAGAAAATAGCCAAATTCATTAAGGAGCATTATGATGAGGTGGCGGTGAACTACTTTATCCAATATAATCTGCACTTGCAGTTGCAGGATGCAGTAAACTATGCACACCAGAACGGCATAATCATTAAGGGCGACATTCCTATCGGGGTAAACCGTAACGGAGTAGATACTTGGGTTAATCCTGAACTGTTCCACATGGATATGGCGGCAGGTGCACCACCAGATATGTTTGCCATCAAGGGTCAGAATTGGGAACTTCCTACCTATAATTGGGAGAAAATGGAGGAGCGTGGCTTTAAGTGGTGGAAATCACGTTTCCGTGTAATGGGTAACTACTTTGACACCTTCCGTATAGACCATATCTTAGGATTCTTCCGTATATGGCAAATTCCTACAGAGCAGGTAGAGGGTATTATGGGCTATCTTAACCCGTCAATCCCTGTACATATAAATGAGTTTGCAGAGAAAGGTATCTACTTTGACTATAACCGTTTCTGCATGCCGTTTATCACAGACAGCGTGCTTTGGGAGATTTTAGGCGATGACGCTCAATGGGTTAAAGATAACTGCATAGATATATTTGACGGCTGGATTCTACGTCTTAAACCTACTTGCAATACACAGGCAAAGGTTCAGGAGATGTTTGACAAACGCCTTATTTCAGAAAAAATCAAGTGGGGTCTGTTTGACCTTATATCTAATGTGCTGTTCTTTGAGGTTAAAGGCTCTAACGGCACACAGTTCTATCCACGTTACGGTATGCAGGTTCTTACCACATTCCGTTACCTTGATGATAACACCAAGCGTAAGATAGAGGAGATATATGTGGATTATTTCTTCCGCCGCCAAGACGGACATTGGAAATTCTCTGCAGACCGCAAGTTGCCTGCCATTAAGCGTAGCACCAATATGATGGTTTGTGGTGAGGATTTAGGTATGATGGCAGATTGCGTAACATCAGAGATGAATGAGTTGGGTATTCTGAGCCTTGAGATTCAGCGTGCCCCTAAGATAGACACCATAGAGTTCTTCCACCCGGCAGATGCCAAATATCTGTCTGTTGTAACTCCATCTACCCACGATATGAGTACCATACGTGGCTGGTGGGAGGAGAAACCTGACGTTACACAGCGTTTCTATAACCAGCAGTTGGGACATTGGGGTGGAGCACCTTACTTTGCAGAGTGGTGGGTTTGCCGAGACATTCTTGTACAGCACCTATACAGCCCTGCCATGTGGTGTATATTCCAAATTCAGGATTTGTTCAGCATTAATGCCCAAATCCGCCGTGAGAACCCACACGATGAGCGTATAAACGTACCGTCCAACTCTAAGTATAGTTGGCGTTACCGTATGCACATCAATGTGGAGGACTTGATGAACGCAGAGGAGTTTAATAATGAACTAAAGAATTATATACAGCAGGCTGGCAGATAATTTTTTACTTGAAAGTTAAAAGTTGAAAGTTGAAAGTGATTTCTCGTCATTTGACTACGTCCAGCTAGCGCAGTCGAACGGAATGAAATGTAGAGAGAAATCTGTACACAAAAGTAGTAGAATGTTAATAAAATTTGCACATACCATCTATATAAAGCGTAAATGTTGTAAAGATTTCTCGCATACGCTCGAAATGACGATGTTATTTGCTATTTTAGCGTTTTTCACTTCTTGCGTCACCAACCGTAAGACTCATTACCTGCAGGAGCCTGATAAGGCTATTCCTAATTATCCTGAGGTATATACCCCTATGGATTATCAGATACAGAAGAGTGATGAACTTAATATAAGGGTTATAACGCTGGACGAGGAATCAAGGCGTGTATTTAACCAGTCAGGCTCAAATTCAGGTTCATACTCATATAATTCAGATGGTGCTACAAACAGTAATATTGGGTTATATACATATACTGTTTATGATGACGGTACCATAGATTTTCCATACGTAGGTGCTGTGGAGGTGGCAGGTAAGACAATACGTGAGTTGGAGCAATATATGGAGAAAATCCTTTCTGATTATGTTAAGGATTGCTGTGTGCAGGTTAACCTTGTAAATAGCTATTTTAATGTAATAACACATAGTAAGGCTGGCAGGTATGTAATAAACAAGGAGAAACTCACTATCTTTGAGGCGTTGGCTATGGCAGGTGACTTAAATTCATATTCGGACCGTAAGAAGGTACATATTATGCGCCAAAATTTGGATGGTACTACCACCATACGTAAGTTTGATTTGCGCAGTAAGTCTGTTATCGGTTCTGAGTTCTATTATATACAGCCAAACGATATTATTTATGTGCCTGCATTTAACGGACAATATTTCCGTATTAA
>JAZLHT010000045.1:0-1031 GCA_045616965.1 Candidatus Enterocola sp. | reverse complement strand
GTTAATATAGGGTCAAGGGTCAAGGGACAAGTTAATGGAATTATATGATAGATACTAAAATAAAAATAGGGGAGTTGATTTTGCGGAATCCGGTGATGACTGCATCGGGGACTTTTGGGTATGGAACGGAGTATAAGGACTTTGTTGATTTTGGGCGAATAGGGGGTATTGTTGTAAAGGGTACAACTCTTCGCAGTAGGGAAGGAAATCCTTATCCACGCCTTGCAGAGGTCTCCAGTGGCATTTTGAACACTATCGGGTTACAAAATAAGGGGGTAGATTATTTT
Source organism: Candidatus Enterocola sp. (assembly GCA_045616965.1). Classification (GTDB taxonomy): domain Bacteria; phylum Bacteroidota; class Bacteroidia; order Bacteroidales; family Paludibacteraceae; genus Enterocola. Next base: position 744 of record JAZLHT010000045.1, on the reverse strand, counting down.
ATAGAGCACATATACCCTGAAATACAAGATTACAATACAAATATAATTGTAAACGTATCGGGAACTTGCCCTGAAGATTATGCAGAATGTGCTGAAAAACTTGCGTCTTTAGAGAAGATTCCTGCCATAGAGGTTAATATCTCTTGCCCTAATGTTAAGAAAGGCGCTATGACCATCGGCGTTAATTGTGCGGCGGCAGGAAGCGTTATTAAGGCTGTCCGCAAGGCATACCCTAAGACTATGATTGTTAAGCTTACTCCTAATGTTACAGATATTACTGAGATTGCACGTGCTGTAGAGGCGGAGGGGGCTGATAGTGTCTCACTTATAAATTGCCTTAACGGTATGGCAATAGATGCAGAGAGGCGTAAACCTATACTGTCTATGGTAACAGGAGGGCTGTCAGGTCCTTGTATAAAGCCGGTGGCACTGAGAATGGTATATCAAGTGGCTAAAGCCGTAAAGATACCTGTGATTGGGCTTGGTGGTATATCTAATGCTACAGATGCTATAGAGTTTATGCTTGCCGGTGCCTCTGCTATTGAGATAGGTACGGCAAACTTTATAGACCCGTCTGTAAGTATGAAAGTGGCGGCAGGCATTGAGGAGTACCTTGAAAGACATGGATTTAATTCAGTGAAAGATATAATAGGGGCGTTGGAGGATGCATGATGTATGATGTATGATGTATGATGTATGAGGGTATCTCTCTCTACGTCATGCTGAACGCAGTGAAGCATCTCA
>JAZLHT010000044.1:0-2623 GCA_045616965.1 Candidatus Enterocola sp. | reverse complement strand
GACTGCATACGCACACAGCATTGTGAGTGTACAGTTACCATTGCTGGAGTATATACAGTGATAGTAGATGGAACAACGCATAAAATAGGGGTTGAATAAAGATAATCCCGTCATGCTGAGCGAAGCATTCCCATCCACGTCATGCTGAGCGAAGCGAAGCATCTCATAATGCTTAGTAGATTTTTCGCTAACGCTCAAAATGACGTAAGGTAAAATTAGTATAAACAACAAAAAACATAAACCCATGAAAAAATCATTATTAGTTGCAATAACAACATTAGCGGTACTGCTTGCACTGACCGCAACAGCAGAAAGAAAAATATGGTTATACTCACACGATGGTAACCATGTAAGTCTTCCAGTTGAAAAACTTGATAGTATCAGTTTTGAAGAACCAGGAATGATTTTTTTGAATCCGGAAAAGAAACTGCTTGATTACAGCGGTGGGCGTTTTTCATTGACTATTCTGGCAAACAAGGCTTGGACGGCAACCGTTAGTGACCCTACAGCACTTACCATTTCCAAAACAAGCGGTACTGGAAATGATAATATAAGTGTACTTGCCCAATCAAATGCCGATGAAAAATCATATACATCATTCGTAAAGTTCACACTTTCAGATGGAACTTGCAGATATCTTTATGTTACGGTTGCAGGAAAAATGTCTGAAGAAGAGATTGCCATTGAACTTGGTAAGGTTTATTCCCACTTGCAGCGTGAGTTCGGATATGTATATCGTCAAGGTTATTGGTCTCTTCAAGAGAACTCTACTGATGAGTGTGTGGTTCCTACCCGTTACTTGGGTGACTGGTTGGACGCTAACGCATTCTGGGTTTTGCACAATCATCGTTTCACACCTACCACGCGTGAGTTAGACCAATATGGTATTAGTGCCTTCGGTGCGTTTGCAATGCCTTATAACGGTATAGCAAAAGCAAATAATATGCTTAAGCAAATGAAAGAAGACGGCAGTGACAAACTTCACCCAGAAATAGTTGCTGAGTTAAAGGTGTTCCGTGCTTGGTACCACATGCTACTTATGGATGTATTTGGCAGAGTTGGGTTCTATACTGAAAATACAGATTTGTCAGGCAATCACCCTCAATACGATAGATGGGTTGTATGTGACTCTATTATGAAAGACCTTATAACAAATGTTCCTTTGCTTAAAAAAGAGAAACATTGTAGTTATAATGTTATTAGTGATGATGAAGTGTATAACTATTGCCGTATAAACCAATATGTGGGAAAGATGATAATGGCTAAAATGTACCTTAATGCCGAGGTTTGGGGTGTTGTAGGTATGAGTAAGGAGATGCCGTCCTCTGCAACAGATTGTTATAAAAAAGTAGTTGAACTTTGTGATGACATAATAAACAATGGCGGCTATTCATTAGAGCCCAATTATTTTGATAATTTCAAAGTTGATAATGAGAACTCTAAAGAGAATATGTGGAGTGTTTACTACGATGCAAACCTCTCTAAAGGTATGCAGTTCCACATGTTGACACTGCACTACAAGAGCAAAGAGTCTTACGGTCTTAAGGAAACGCCTTGGAACGGATACTGCACCACACATAAGGTTCTTGGATTATATGAGAAGAATGATACCCGTTTGGCAAGTTGGGAACGCGGTCAAATTAAGACAAAATCTGGTAATGACATTACCGTTACCTTTGCTGTTGATAAGGAGACATACCAGCGTATGCCTAAGTATGTACGTAAGCCAAAGAATTGGCCAGCCACAATGCCAGACTCTCTAAATCGGGGAAAGTCTATGACTCTTGAGTTCCCTGCATACTATACAGATACAGTTACAACCCTTACTAACACAGAGGAGTTTAAGGTTTACAACATTTTTGAGGGTGCCCGTTTCTGTAAGTTCCAATATCAAGAGGGTTTGGGTGTGCACATGAGCAACGACTTCCCTATTTACCGTCTTGCTGATGTTTATCTGATGAAAGCGGAGGCTTGTTTACGTGGTGGCGGTTCTGTGGGTGATGCTGTGGCTGCTGCAAATATGGTAAGAAACCGTGCAGGTGCAACTCAATATAACATGTCAACTCTTACACTTGATGAACTTTGTAACGAGCGAGTACGTGAACTTTGTTGGGAGGGTCATCGTAGAACAGACTTAATCCGTTTTGGCAGATTTACAGGTGCAAACTCATTGCCTAACGAGTCAGACCCTGCTAACTTGTGGGTATTAAGAACATCAGAGAGTAAGCCGTACGATGTGGGCGATAACGCTTGCAAGCCATCAGAGGCTACTCCTACACCTGATTATATGAAGATATGTCCTATACCTCAATTTATGATTGACTACGGATATACTCAAAATCCAGGATATTAAACCCCTTGTTCATAATTTTAAAGAGCGGCATTAAAAGCCGCTTTTTTTAATCATTAAATTTTGCAGATTAAAAAATTTGCACTATCTTTGCAGTGTATTTGAGACAGATGCACCCCTACATCGCATCTGTGAAATTCACCTATAAGATATAATATAACCTTCCTTATGGCAGAAGAAGAAATTAAACGTAAACGTGTACGTATTAAACGTAGCGTAGAACCAGAGGCAGTTGCAAGTGCAAGTGCTACAGGCAGTGTCAGCATTGAACGT